>DASWNK010000016.1:0-42466 GCA_036399275.1 Bacteroidia bacterium
GAGACTGATTATTAATTTTACAATACAAATGTGCGGCAATATAATTCCGGATGCAAACCAAAAATAGGCTGAAAATAAGAAGTCGGAAGGACAAAATCAATTCATGATTATACGATTTATCGTGTCCTAAAACGGCTACAAATCAATTATATCAATCATTAGGAAGAATATCCGCTTTAAACTTCTTATAGCAATTAGTAAGTTGTCGCTACCTATTTTTGGCCCTACTATTTTAAATAAAAAACATATAATTTCTTGATTTTGCCCCAAGAAAATGTGGTTTTCTATATTTTGAATCTTATATTTGTAAATATCATTGCATCGCAAGCCAGTATAACAGATTCAATATCAAACAATGAACGCAAATTATTTGCACCAGCTTATTAAATCTTTATCTGCTCCTGAAAAAGGGTATATAAAAAAGCATGCTATGCTTCATGTGATTGGTGGTCAAAATAAATACATTAAGATTTTTGATGCGATCGATAAGCAAAAAGTTTACGATGAAAAAGAACTCATCCGAAAACTTAAAGGGCCAGGTTCGCAAAATAATTTCGCGGTAGCAAAAAATTATCTTTTTAAATTCATTCTAAAAACATTAGAAGCATATAATACCAATGTAAAAAGTGAATTGCGAAGCATGCTCAACCAGATTGAGATCCTTTATAACAAGAACCTGCCACAAATTGCTAAGAAAATGATCGGAAAAGCCAAGGCAATGGCTCAAGAGCATGAACTATATGAGCTTATGGAGGAAATAACCGATTGGGAGATCATTTTTCTTGTGGAAGACGGAACGCCTGAAAACTATCTGGCCCAAGTCGATAAGTATTATGAAGAATTGTACGATTCGATCGAAAAGAAAAAAGCCATCATTGGATATAAATACCTGCATCAGAAGTTACGTGCAAAAATGCTGAACACCGGCTTAGTGAGAGATGATAAGGAAATGATGGAATTTCAAGATATCATGAACGAAGACAAGAGCAGTGACCAAAATCTGGCCAACACATTCAATGCTCAATTTTATCGCAACCTGATGCAATCAAATTACTTTTTCATGATCAATGATCAGCTAAATGCTCATAAGATCCTGAAAAAAAACATGATGCTCCTGGATCAGAATCATCACATGGTGGAGCTTCGTCCGTTCATCTGTCTGGCGCTTTTAAGGAATAAGGGAATCAATGAGCTGGCGTTAATGCTTTATCCCGACCTGTTTGAGACCTTGAAAAAAATGGATCAGTTCATTGAAAAATATGGCTATCTGAACAGAAATTATGAATTGCTATCCGAAACACTAAAGTTATTTGTTTATGTTAATATCGGGTATTTCGACCGGGCACTTGAAGTTGCCAAGAATATTGAAGCCATTTATACGCAGCTTCCTGTTACGCGTACTTCCATAAAAGAAAGGCAATTACATCATTACGCCCTTTCATATATTTACTTAGGATTAAAGGAATACCGCCTTGCCAGCCAGAATATTAATTTGCTGTTGCATAGTATTGAACTAGATTACAGAAGTGATGTGTATTATTTTGCGCATATCATGAGCATGATCATTTATTATGAAATGAATGATACGGACATGCTTGAGAAAAGAATCCGATCCACCTACCGCCTTTTGCTGAGAAGAAAAAAGCTGTATAATTTTGAAAAGCTGGTAATCACCTTCTTCAGGGAATCACAGGAGAGAGTAAAATCACCTGATCAACTGGTAGAAAAATTTGTTCTCCTGAGAGACAATATCAGAGAACTTACGACCACGAGTAACATAGAGAAGAATGCTTTAGGCTTATTTGATTTGATTTCCTGGCTGGAGAGCAAAATTGAGAACAAAAATTTTATGGAAATTGTACAACGAAAGTTTCATGAACGCATGCTCGCTGAAACAGCCAAAACTGCTTCTGAACAAAATTAGGGCAGAAAATTTTCCTTTTTAAGGTTCAGCCATTGAAGTGCTGCTCCGTTAAGCAATAATTCTTTTACCTCGCGTTCATACGGCATATCCTTTATCAGCTTTCCGGGCTCGAGTTCTCCTAGTGGAAAAGGATAATCAGACCCAAGAGCTACACGATCAGCACCAAACATCCCGACTACATAATCCAGCATTACATCATCGTGTACCAAACTATCGATCCAGAATTTACCAAGGTATTCACGAGGATTAACAGGATTATCCACGGCAACAAGATCCGGACGGCAATTGAATCCGTGTTCAATTCTTCCGATCGTAGCAGGGAATGAACCTCCGCCATGAGCAAACGCAACACGCAAATCAGGCAGGCGTTCAAAAATTCCACCAAAGATCATTGAACAGATGGCCAATGATGTCTCAGCAGGCATTCCCACCAGCCAGGGCAGCCAGTATTTCGACATTTTATCCTGCCCCATCATATCCCAAGGATGAACAAATACTGCCATCCCTAGTCTTTCGCAAGCCTGAAAAACAGGAAATAAATTAGCATCATTTAAATTCCAATCGTTTACATGTGAACCAATCTGCACTCCTGCCAATCCTATTTCTTTACAGCGTTCCAATTCTTTGATCGCTAATTCAGGTGATTGCAAAGGAATTGTACCCAAGCCTATAAACCGCTTTGGAAAACGCTTCACAATATCCGCAATGTGATCATTCAGGAAAACAGAAAGCTCCAGGCAATCCTCTGGTTTGGCCCAATAACTGAACATCACAGGAACAGTAGATAGCACCTGCACATCGACATGGTGATGATCGCATTCCTGCATCCTTTTATCCGCGCTCCAGCAATTGTCTTCTATCTCCCTGAAAAATTTACCGTCGTCCAAAATCATGTTCGCACAACAGGGCTTATGATGCTGCAGTTGAACAAAACCACCATAGCCAAACTTTTCCTTCCAGTTAGGAATGTTTTCCGGAAGGATGTGCGTATGAATATCGATGGTTAGAAATTTTGCCATATTATTTTTTTGCAAAAACGCAGAGCGTGTAAGGATTTTTGTGAAATGCTTCTTTAACTAATTCTAAAAATATCATCCTTGATTTAGAAATCCGGTAACCACCTTTTCTGCTTCTTCACAGGCATGTTCCAGATTGTCATTCAAAATAATCTTATCAAACTCTTTTGCCGTTTGTAATTCAACCTCCGCTTTTCCTATCCTTCTTGCAATACTCTCCGGCGTTTCTGTTTCCCGAAGGCGCAAACGATCTTCCAGATGTTGAATGCTTGGAGGCATTACAAAAATTGCCAATGCCTGATCACCAAATTGTTTTTTCAGATTCAACCCTCCTACGACATCCATATCGAAAATAATATGATGTCCCTTCTTCCAGATCCGTTCGATCTCCGCTTGTAATGTGCCGTAAAAATTATCTTTGTATACTTCTTCCCATTCCACAAATTCTTCGTCCGTTATTTTTTTCTTAAACTCGGCAACTGAAATAAAATAATAATCAACACCATGTGTTTCGTCCTTACGCATTGCACGGCTGCAGGCCGACACAGAGAATTCCAACCTGGGAATTTTCTTCAGCAAATGCTGAACAATGGTCGTTTTGCCTGCTCCCGAGGGCGCTGAAAATATGATGAGTTTACCTTTCACGATCTAGTCATTAAGTATTTTCCTTCAACTGTGTAACGATAAACGAGCACACAGATGTATTCGGTATCAATTTCTATTTATAAAACGTTCAGTAATTGTTCTTTTACTTTTTCAAGTTCATCTTTCATTTGTACAACCAGCTTTTGAACGGTTGCATCATTTGCCTTTGAACCAATGGTATTGATCTCACGACCGATCTCCTGAGAAATGAACCCTAGTTTACGTCCGCTTCCGGGTTCATTCATCGTGCTGAGAAAATAATCAATATGTGTTTTTAAACGCAACTTTTCTTCTGTGATATCCAGTTTCTCAATGTAGTAAATCAACTCCTGCTCAAAACGATTCTGATCAATCTTTTCTTTCTCTACCGCATCCGCAATGCTATTTTTGATTCGGGTGCGAATATTCTCAACACGAAAAGCATCCATCTTCATCACCTCAGCCAGTAATTTATCAATGCCTCCAATACGCATAACGAATTCGTTCGATAATGTTTTTCCTTCATCATCTCTGAATTTCTGGAAAGCTTCGATCGCCTTTTCCACCACTCCCCTGATCTGTTTCCACTCATTTTCATCCAGCTCAACCACTTCCCTTTCTGCTTTCATCACTTCCGGCATCTTCACAATCAGGGATAATAAATTCTGGTCGCTTTCATTTAACTCCGTGGCTAAGGCTTTTAATTCTTTATGATATGTTTTTGCGAGTGTTTTATTAATGGCCACCGGCAAGGTTTCCTGTGTTGATTCAGTAAAAATGCTCAAGTCTACTTTTCCGCGTTCGATCTGCTTGGACATTTCTGCCCGCAACTCTAATTCCTTTTCTTTATATTGATAAGGCATCCGTAAACTCAGATCCAGTTGTTTGCTGTTGAGTGAACGTATTTCCACTGTAACTTTTTTACCAGGGAGTTCACCAACCGCTTTTCCAAAACCGGTCATTGATTTCATTTGCATAAATTCATTTATATGTATAAAACAAATGTAGTGTTTTTTTGATGTTTTCCGGATCCGGAAATTTTTAAATAAAAAATTAATATTGCCCTTAGTTCTTTACTTTTTTGAAAGGCATGCTCACCAGATATACGCCAAAAACAATGAGCAGGGCAGCAGTTATTTTCCTCAGGTCGAGGGTATCGTTCCTGTAAAAAAAAACTGCGAACAACGTTGCCAGGAAGGGCTGTAAATAAATGTAAATGCTTACAATAGAAGGACTCAGCGCTCTTAGCGCATAGGTGTTCAAAACATAGGCAAAAAAGGTTGTTCCCAGCACTACAAATGCAATATCGTACCAGATGGCAGATGGTAATGTTTCCCATTCCACAGCAAGAAATTCGGTATAACCAAACGGAAGCACATAGATAAAACCAAACAGGAACACCCATTTAACAATGGTGAATGTATTGTACTTGTGCATCAGGGGTTTTACAAGCACCAGGTATAATGCCCATGAAATAGAATTTACCAGGATCATTAAGTCTCCATTTATGGTTTCGGAGCCCAGGGAGAATGATTTATTAAACAATAATAATAATAATGCTCCGGCAATACCTAAGGCAATACCAATCAGCTTAGGCACAGAGACTTTTTCTTTGAGGACAGCTGCTGCTATCAATAAAACCACAATCGGATTTGAGATCATGATGATGGAAGCATTGATGGGAGTAGTAATACTTAGTCCTTTCAAAAACAGCAGCTGGTTACAGGCCACCCCGAAAACTGCCAGCAAAGCCATGCGCGGCAGATCTTTCTTATCAACTTTCTCTTTTATGAAAATGGCACTTACGAGCCAGAATAAGATCAGCGCTCCACCAACTCTCATCAACACGAATGCAAACGGCTGAACGTGCGCCGGCATCACTTCTTTTGCAATGGAATAGTTGGCGCCATAAATTAAATTTACAGCGATCAATGCGAGGTGTGCCTGTATAACTTTATTCATAGTGTATCCTTAATCGTCCAGGTTGGAGAGGATTTATAATGCTGCTTTTGCAGCGGCGACGTTATTTTTTGAATTGCCAACAAAAATCTTATCGTTCACAATGATCACAGGTCGTTTCAGAAAGGTATATTCTTCCAGTATGTATTTTTTGTATTCCTCTTCCCCCAGCTTCATTTTGTCTAAGCCCAGTGCTCTGTATTTAAGGGCTACACGGCTGAATAACGCTTCATAGCTTCCTGCCATTTTTTTCATTTCTGCTAACTGGGAAGCGGTGATCTTCGCAGTTTTAATATCCTGAAATTCGAATTTTTTATTTTTTAATCCAAGCTCTTCTATGATTCGTGTGCACGTGGAACAAGAACTTAAATAGTATATCTTTTTCATTTTAGCCGTTCAATTTATTTCTTTACTCCGTCTTACTCTTCACTGGCATCCAGACTTGTAAATTGGTATGGATTCGTAATTTGTATTACTTAAAACTCCAGTCGAACTTATCCAAATCCTGGATGCAATGCTTCAGAAGATCAATGCTGGCGCGGATATCTGATTTATCAGCCATCTCAATTACCTGATGAATGTGACGAGTAGGAATAGAAACAGCGCCTGAAATAGCTCCTCCTGGGCTCATTCGCTGAATCGCTGCGGTATCGGTTCCTCCGGCAGGTAAAATTTCTGTCTGGTATTTTATTTTATGCTTCTCTGCTGTTTGTTTCATGAACTTCACCATACGATAATCACAGATGGTGGAGGAATCCATAATCTTGATGGCTGCTCCGTCTCCGAGCTTGGTGATCACTTCGTAGGCTTTTGCTCCCGGAACATCAAAGGCTATCGTAGTATCAAGTCCGAAGCCAAAATCCGGCTGGATTTGCAATGCTGAAACGCTTGCACCACGGATCCCGACTTCTTCCTGAACGGTAAATACTGCATATACATCATACGGCGTATTTTTTAGTTCGCGCAAGGTCTCAATAAGAATGAAAACGGAAACCCGGTTGTCGATGGATTTACAATTCACACAGTTACCCATTTCAATTAATTCACGCTCGCGGGTAATCGTGTCCCCTACGCTCACGATTTTATCCACTTCTTTTTTACTTAATCCAAGATCAATGAAATAATCGCTGATAGGAACTACCTTTTCACGCTCAGAAGGACTCATCATGTGTATCGGCTTGGAGCCCATTACACCGATAATATCTTTCTTGCCGTGCACTTTCACACGCTGCGCAGTTAATGTTTTCGGATCGAAGCCACCCAAAGGAATAAATCTTAAAAAACCATGATCATCAATGTGTGTGACAATAAATCCAATTTCATCCATGTGAGCGGCAATCATTACTTTTTTATCCTTCTTCCCTTTTCTGAAAGCTGTAATGTTTCCCATATTGTCGATACTGATTTTATCGGCAAGCTTCTTTATTTCACGCAATACCAACTCTCTCACCCGCTGTTCATGACCAGGAGCACCGGCAATTTCACATATTTCTTTTAATAATTTTACATTGATTTCCATATCTTTAAATTATAAAATTGTGATTTGGTGGAGATTTAGGAAAGAGTCTGCTAATCGCTATTAACTACTCCACTGCGCTTAATTTGATCATGTTAGACTTTCCTTTTTCGCTCAAAGGAATGCTCGCAATGTTGATCATCAGATCATTGGTTTTTACCATTCCGCTTTTCTTCAGAATGAATTTAATGTCTGCAATTGTATGATCGGTGCTGATATTTTTATCATAATAAAAACCGCGTACTCCCCATACGAGGCTCAATGTAGTAAGAATATCGTAGTTATCAGTAAAAGCAAAAATGTCGGCCTTGGGGCGATGGCTTGATAATTTGATAGCGGTATAACCGGAATGCGTCATAGTAACAATGGCGGCAGCATTTGTACGTTGAGCCATCTTTGCTGCCGTGAAACAAATGGAATTGGTGATAAAGCGCTCATCACGCAGATCTACTTCAGGCGCTTCATAATCGCGGTTATAAACGGAGCTTTCTTTTTCTACATGTTCAATAATAGAAGTCATGGCTGCCACCACTTTCGACGGGTGATTTCCCACCGATGTTTCACCGCTTAGCATTACTGCATCAGCTCCATCCATTACACTGTTGGCCACATCATTCACCTCCGCACGGGAAGGACTGATATTCGTGATCATGCTTTCCATCATTTGTGTAGCAATGATCACCGGCTTGGATGCTTCCAGGCATTTGCGAACCAGCATTTTCTGGATCACCGGAACTTCCTGCATTGGAACTTCTACGCCAAGATCGCCGCGAGCAACCATCAATGCGTCAGTTTCTGAAATAATATTATCAATATCAGCAATGGCTTCGGGCTTTTCAATCTTTGCAACCACTCTCGTTCGCACGTTCTGATCGTAATTACGGATCAGGTGTTTCAGTTCAATAATGTCGGCCGCTGAACGAACAAATGAAAGTCCAACCCAATCCACTTTTTGCGCCAAAGCAAAATCGAGATCTTTCAAATCTTTCTCTGTCAGGCAAGGCAAAGAAATTTTTGTGTTCGGCAGGTTCACCCCTTTTTTTGATGACAGAATGCCGCCATGGCTTACAACAGCTTTCACCTCATCAATACCATTGGTTGCAATTACCGTTAATAAAAGCTTACCATCATCAATCAAAATGTTCTCTCCCGCTTTTACATCGCGAGGAAACTGTGGATATGTGATGTATAAACGCTCTGCTGTTCCCATGCATTCGGTTGTCGTGATGATGACTTGTTTTCCGGCAATAAGCTCAACGCCATTATTCTCTACAACACCAATTCTTAATTTAGGTCCCTGTAAATCGGCGAGGATCGCACAATGGGTTCCTAATTTTTTGTTGATCGCTCGAACGTTGGCGATTTGCGACATCACATTGTCATAAGATCCGTGCGAAAAATTCACTCGGCAAACGTCTGTGCCAGCCTTTATCATTTCTTCTATCATTTCTGCAGATGAAGATGCAGGCCCAAGTGTTGCAACGATTTTTGTTCTTTTCATAGGTTATTTTTTATCCTTTTAAGCTTATTAATTACAGAATTAAATTCTGCTTTGATTTGAGTGATGCTACATCTATTCTGAAAGCGGTTTGCACCAGGTTGATCTCTTTAATTTGTTTTACAATCTCCATTGCGGTTTCGTTTTCCACTTCACCACGAATGATAAAAAAATAGTCGACCTGTTTTTGCTCCGGGATCAGCAAACCTTTTTCACTGCGGTTCGCAATGATAAAATATTCCATGAATTCATCCGGCTGTTCAAAGCAAAACAGTGAGAAATGTGAATGCTCTTCCTGTTTTTTATCTTTGATCTCCAGCGGTTCCGTTTTTACCAGATTCAGGCTCAATTTATTATTAAGTGCCCAGCAAATACGATAGTCCTTTTCGTGTGATGAAATTCCGATCAGCACAAAATCATAATCATATTCTATTTCAAGGGTATGTTTTCCCAAAGCGAGCTATTAAACCAACGGTAAATTTATAAATCTAAAGCGAAGAAAGCCTATAAAAGGGATTATTTTTATGTTGTTATATTCCTAAGATGCCGCAAACCATCTCAGCAACCAGTTGCTCTGCACGTTTCTTGGAAAAATGCTGTACACTGCCCATTATTTCGTTCTCTACAACAAGCTGCATTGCAAACAGCTTGTCGGGCGAATTCGCGCCATCCACAATAGTTTCGAAGCGAAACTCCTTTTTCTCCTTTTGCGCCCACTCAATGAATTTACTTTTGAAATCCACTTCCTTGGTTTCCACTTCTTCCATATCAATGTGAACGTTCACAATGCGGGTAAGGATAAAGCGTTGTGCGAAAACATAACCTTTGTCGAGATAGATTGCACCAATCAGGGCCTCATAAGCATCTCCGTTGATGGAGCTTGATTTATTCGCTCCATGCCGGTCGTTGTTAACTTCCAGCAATTGGTTTAAGCCCATTTTCATCGCTACTTTATTATGCTGCTGACGACTCACCATTTTTGAACGCATTTTCGTCAGGAAGCCTTCATCTTTGAAAGGGAATTTTTTAAAGAGATAATCTGCTATTACCGTTCCGATTACGGAATCGCCGAGAAATTCCAATCGCTCATTACTATCCCTGATGCCCTTTTTAATAAGCTGAGAAGCAGAACTATGGCGGAAGGCCAGTTTGTACAATGCAATATTTTCCGGATAAAACCCAAGGAGATTATGAAGCGATTCGTATAAATTTTTGTCGGGCGAAAAATAGACCCTTAATACTCTGGTGAATTTTGGCAAGAGGAATTAGGCTGTATATTTTTTTACGATAACTGAAGCATTGTGCCCGCCGAATCCGAATGTATTGCTTAAAGCAGCACGTACGACGCGTTTTTGAGCTTTATTGAATGTCAGGTTTAATTTATTGTCCAGGGCCGGATCATCATTAAAGTGATTGATGGTTGGAGGAATAATATCGTTTTGACAGGCCAATACACAGGCAATTGCTTCGATAGCGCCTGCTGCGCCCAGCAAATGGCCGGTCATTGATTTGGTGGAGCTGATGTTTAATTTATAAGCATGCTCACCAAATACGCCAAGGATGGCTTTTGTTTCGGCAACATCACCAAGAGGAGTAGATGTTCCGTGTACGTTTACATAATCAATTTCGTCAGCATTCATTTCTGCATCCTGCAATGCATTGCGCATTACATTCAGAGCGCCTAATCCTTCCGGGTGGGGGGCCGTGATGTGATTGGCATCGGCAGTCATACCGCCACCAACAACTTCTGCATAAATTTTTGCTCCACGCTTTAACGCATGTTCCAGTTCTTCAAGAATTAGACAACCGGCACCTTCACCTAACACAAAACCGTCACGGTCCACATCAAACGGACGCGAAGCTGTTTCAGGGGAGTCGTTACGAGTGGAAAGCGCATGCATGGCATTGAATCCACCGATCCCCGCTTCACAAACTGCCGCCTCAGAACCACCGGTTACAATGATATCCGCTTTGCCTAATTTGATATAGGTAGCAGCATCAATTAAAGCGTTGGTAGAAGAAGCACATGCAGAAACAGTGGTAAAGTTAGGGCCACGCATTCCAAAACGGATAGAGATATGGCCGGAGCAAATATCTGCGATCATTTTAGGAATGAAGAAAGGGTTGAAACGAGGAGTTCCGTCACCTTTCGCATATCCAAAGCATTCGTCCTGAAAAGTTTGTAACCCTCCGATCCCTGAACCCCAGATCACACCAGCTCTGTCCTTGTCAAATGCGTTTTCTCCATCTAAGCCGGCATCTTTAACAGCCTGAATAGCGGAGCATAAGCCATATTGGGAAAAGGGATCAAGCTTGCGGGCTTCTTTACGGTCGAGGTAATCTTCAGCATTGAAACCTTTGACTTCGCAAGCAAATTGAGTTTTGAATTTTGAAGCATCAAAACGAGTAATAGGAGCAGCTCCGCTAACTCCATTGAGAAGATTGTTCCAATAATCAGAAACATTATTACCAAGGGGTGTGATAGCACCAAGACCTGTTACTACTACTCGTCTAAATTTCATTAAATAAATCTTTTAGAGAATTATTTTGCGTTTGCCTCAATGTAAGCGATTGCATCACCAACAGTACCGATTTTTTCAGCCTGATCATCAGGGATAGCAATATTAAATTCTTTTTCAAATTCCATGATCAATTCCACAGTATCTAATGAATCTGCTCCTAGATCATTTGTAAAGCTTGCTGCTGGTGTTACTTCTTTTTCGTCTACACCTAATTTATCAACGATGATAGCTTTTACTTTTGTTGCAATGTCTGACATTTTCTAAATGTTTTTGGGTTAATTTGGGTGCAAAGATATAGTTATATGCATAAATACAAAAAAATATACCGATTATTCGACTTTAAACTTCATCGGAGGTAACATTAAATTCTAATAATCAATGATTTAGAGTGTGTCTTGCCGGCATTTTATCCTTAATTCGTGTATTTGGGTATTTAACCCTAATTTTGCGGCATGAACCAGAAAAACATTGCCATTTTTGCCTCCGGAGAAGGAACAAATGCTCAAAACATCATTGATCATTTCAAAAATTCTTCTGCTGTAAAAGTTGCTTTGATCGTTTCCAATAGACCGAACGCCCGGGTTCTGGAAAGAGCAAAAAGGGAGGATATTCCCACTTTAGTGATTGATCGTAATAGCTTTTATAACAGCGATCAGGTAATCGAACAATTAAAATCATTTCATATTGACTTTATAGTACTTGCCGGATTTTTATGGATGGTTCCCCTTAACCTAATTAAAGCATTTCCGTCAAAAGTCATAAACATCCATCCGGCCTTGCTTCCAAAATTTGGAGGAAAAGGAATGTATGGAATAAATGTGCACAAAGCGGTGATAGAAGCGAAAGAAAAAGAGAGTGGAATCTCCATTCATTTTGTGAATGAACATTATGATGAAGGAGAAATAGTGGCTCAGCATACCTGCATTGTTTCGGAGAACGATAGCCCCGAAAGTTTATCTGAAAAGATCCACCAGCTGGAGAAGGCCCACTTTGCAAAGGCAATACAACAACTACTTCAGAGGCAATAAACTAATATAAAAAAAATGAACTTTGACTTAAAAGAAATTGCGACGCTAAGTATGATCCTGTTTGCAGTGATCGATGTGATCGGCTCCTTGCCGGTTTTACTTGATCTCCAAACCAAACTTGGAAAGATTCAATCCGAAAAAGCGACCTTGGTATCAGGACTGATTATGATTGTATTTTTATTCATTGGTAAACAGATCCTGAACCTGATTGGAATTGATGTGAGCTCATTCGCCATTGCAGGTTCTTTTATTATTTTCTTTTTAGCAATGGAGATGATTCTGGGGATTAGATTCTATAAAGAAGAAACGGCTTCCACTGCTTCAGTCGTTCCAATTGCTTTCCCGCTGATTGCAGGAACGGGAACCCTCACCACGCTGCTTTCACTGCGCGCAGAATATCCCCACACCGAAAACATTATTGCAGCGATCCTTATTAATTTAATCTTTGTGTATGCGGTTCTTAAAAACACCTATCGCCTGGAAAGAATATTGGGTGTAAGCGGAATTAATATTTTACGAAAAGTGTTCGGAGTGATTCTTTTGGCAATTGCGGTGAAGTTGTTCAGGACGCATGTGGGAGTATGATTTGCTGATGTACCGATGTACCGATTTGCTGATGTACCGATGTGCAGATGTGCAGATTCAATCATGTATTTATCGAAAAGAAAACTTAAGCCGACAATTAAACAGTAACACTATTCCAATTTGCAATTATGATTAAAATATTTACCGATGGCGCTTCACGTGGGAATCCTGGTCCGGGCGGATACGGTGTTGTTATGCTTGCCGGCTCTCTCCGGAAGGAACTCTCAGAAGGCTTTCGTTTGACTACGAATAATCGCATGGAATTGATGAGCGTGATTGTTGCATTGGAAGCGTTGAAAAAAGAAGGAACCGCTGTTACGATATTTTCCGATTCAAAATATGTAGTGGACTCGGTGGAGAAGAAATGGGTAATAGGATGGGAAAAAAAACATTTTTCAGGAAAGAAAAATGCAGATCTTTGGAAGCGCTTTCTACAAATCTACCGTAAACACCAGGTAAAATTTGTTTGGGTAAAAGGGCATGCTTCTAATCAGGAAAACAACCGCTGCGATGAATTAGCTGTGGAAGCGGCAATGGGTGGGCGTTTGAAGATTGATCATGGTTATGAAGATGAAAAGAAAAAAGAAGATGCGAAACTACTTTAAACTCTCCTCAGATTGATCTCCAATCATTTCCCATAATACTACAAACATCCGGTTCTTCCGCCATCTACCGGAACATTGATCCCGGTAATATAAGAAGCCGCAGGCGAAGCTAAGAAAGCTACAGCATTGGCGATCTCCGAAGCATCTGCAAAACGTCCCAGCGGGATTTCGCTTTCCATATCATTCTTGATTTCGTTCAATGACTCCCCGGTATTCTTTGATTTATTTTCCATGATACTTTGTAGCCGGCCTGTTAAAGTTGCACCGGGAAGCACATTATTTACGGTAATTCCGAATGATGCCACTTCATTTGCAAGTGTCTTGCTCCAGTTTGCAACCGCCGCACGAATGGTATTGGAAACACCTAATCCTTTTAAAGGCATCTTCACAGAAGTACTGATAATATTTATTACCCGTCCGTATTGCGCTTTTTTCATCCCGCCAATCAAGGCCTGAACTAAAATATGATTGCAGATCAAATGGTTGCTGAAGGCCTGAGTGAATTCTTCAATCTTTGCATTTTGGATCAGCCCACTCGGTGGACCACCTGTATTGTTAACCAGGATATGAATGGGTCCGTTAGTGGCCACAAAATTATCCACCTTTTCCTTTAATTTGGTGGGCGCTTGAAAATCAACTGCCAGAAAACCGTGCTTCTGTCCTTTCGAAACATCCAGTTCTTTTAACACTTCTCTTAATGATTCTTCATTTCGCGCTGCCAATGTTACATTCGCACCAAGCGCTGCTAATTCAATTGCCGAAGCTTTCCCTATTCCTTGTGTGCTACCACATACAAGTGCCTTTTTTCCTGTCAAATCTAAATTCATCCTGTAAATTTACTAAAATTCTGCGTTCAAATTTTTTGTTTCTCGTTGATTAGCTGAAAAAATAAGCCAAACGTGTTTGACTCAATTGCTTCTACCATAAATTTGTCCTGAAAACTAAAACGGTTTCCCGTGTGTGGATCTAACCACTATTTTCCTCATAAAGGGCAAGACCTTTAATACGGAGATTGCCAGATTGCTAAGAACTGTGTTTTTTAAAAGCTTTTGCAAAAAGCCCGAAAACTCTACTCTTGTTTTAAATTGGGTTTTCCAAAATTTCTCATACCTATTCTCCAGCTCTTTTCGTGAAATTCTATTGTTAAAATATTCTGCCAAAAAACAGTTCAGATTAAAAGAACTTCTCATGGCCATGCTCATCCCATTTCCGCTCAAAGGGGCAATGTTTCCTGCCGTATCGCCAAGCATCAAAATGTGTTGCTCAACTGCATTTTTGTATCCGATCCCTATTTGAGAAATGGCCAGCGGTTCCTGGAATAAAAATTGCGCTTCATTGAGATACTTTTTTAAAAAAGGATTGTTCATCAGAACTTTATTCTCCATCTTCTTTATATCGCCATTGTATCGTTTCAAATTTTCTGATTCGGTGAGATAACACAAACAAAATTTTTCATCTTCAATCTTCGATATCCCGCAATATCCGTCCTTAAAGTTATGCAGCTCAATCAGATCATCCGGAAAATCCAGTTTTACATGATATTTAATTCCTACATAATTTTTAGCGGACTTATCCTGCTTTGTAAATTTTCTGTTTAACCTGGTATCCAGATTGCTCTTTTTCCCCCATGCCCCGACACAAATCTCAGAAGAAAAGATACCTTTCGCCGATTCAATTGTAAATTGATTACCGTTGAATTTCACATCGTTTATCCTGCAGCCTTCCATGAGTATAACACCTTTGGATATAGCCAATTCTGCCAGCTTTGAGTCCAGTAAGTAGCGACTGATCCCGAAACCTCCCAGATCCAACTGATGTTTTAAAAGCCTGCCAGAAGGAGAAGATACCTGCAACCTCCTGATTTGCGGTAGATTTATTTCCGATAGCTTCAGACCTAAACGCTCAATAAAATTCCAGGATTCCATGGAAATGTACTCACCGCAAACTTTATGAAATGGATAGGCATTTTTTTCAAACAATACACAGGAATACCCGGCGTCGGCCATTTGAATAGCGAGTGTTAAGCCTGCCAAACCGCCGCCTATAATAGAAATTTTGTATGTGTTTTGTTCAGGCACTTTTTTTATGCAAAACCAAATATCGGAAAGCCCATCGCCATTTTACAGACGTATTTTTCAGTTGTGCTTTGTCAAGCAAGTTACTCAGCTCGTTCTTTTTAAATCCCCTTAGCACGGATAATGGCGCATCGTTTTTTACCAGTGCAGAACCGTTCAACAAACGTGTCAAAAATTTGATGCTGTAATACGCAAACCAATGACGATGCAGGTCATTGATTATAAACCCAACCCTTGCATATTGATTCATGTATTGAAACAATTCAATCAATTCATCGTCTTTTAAATGATGACAAAAAAGGGAGCAATGAATAATATCTGTTTCCGGATTTGCTTTCAGGTAATCGCGGTAATCGCTGGTAACGCCGCTTACTTCAGTTTCTCCTTCGCAATAGCTCAACATATAGCTGATAGCATCCGGGTTCATATCCACGCCAATCAATTGTACGTTAAAGCCGTTTTTTCTGGCCCATTTTACAATTTGCTTCATCGCATCTCCTCCTCCACAGCCAATATCAACGATGCGATACATTTTGTTCTTGTCTGTTACCAGACTTTTTATTCCGGCAAGCGTAATAGTATGTCCCCCCAGTGTGCGGTTCACTACATCCAATTCACGAAGGTTTTGAAACAATAGTTCTGTTGGAATGTTTGGGGCATCCAGCAATTCTGATTCGTAAGAGCGATGAGAGAATTTACTATTCATAGCTGAACAGCGCGGTTTCAATGCTTAAACCCGGACCAAAGCCTATTGAAAAAATAGTTTTTTCTGTCTCTTTTTCCTCCATCAATTCATTTAGCACGAAAAGAATAGTCGGCGATGACATGTTTCCGAATTCATCTAATATTTTATATGATGCGTGTGTATCGGCATCACTGAGCTGTAATTCGTTCTTGATCACATCAACAATTCTTTTTCCTCCCGGGTGAATTGCCCAATTGGTAATAGATTCCGGCGAGATGGCAAATTTTTCAGAAGCTTTGGCTAAAATAGAATTCACTTCTTCAGCAATCAGCTCGGGAATTTTTGCATCCAAAATCATTTCAAAATTAACCGGCGTAATGTTCCAGCCCATCAGCTCCTTGCCTTTATCGAGAAGCAAAGAATAAAAACCTTTTATCGCCAATCCTTTATTTTCATTATCATTTGCTGTTATAATTACTGCTGCCGCTCCATCGCCAAAGATGGTGTTTGATAAAAGATTATCGTGATTATTCTTCGGCTGAAAATGAAGCGTACAAAGCTCAACACATACGATCAGCACTTTTGCGGTTGGCTCAGACTTCGTGATCATGTCTGCAATTTTTAATGCATGGAAGGCTGCATTGCAACCTAAAAAGTTAACCGATGTATGAAAAATATCCTTGGGTAAATTCAACAATGTAATTAATTCTGCATCTAATCCCGGCGCTGACAGACCGGTGCAGGTAACAGTGATCAGATGTGTGATTCCAAACCGATCAATTGTTGTATTAATTTTTTCGAATGAATCATCAATTGCTTGTTTGGCAAGCGGAAGCGCTCGTTCTTTAAAAACCTCCAGCCTGTTTTCTACCGTTGCCGTGCTTGGTGTTCCATTAAAGAAAATGTGTTCCAGCCTGCTTTTATCAAAATCAGGAATAACAGAATAACGCGAGCTAATGCCACTGTTATTGAACAGAACATTCAACTTGCGTGAGGCAACATCATTGCTATAAGCAGCCTGCATAAATTCCAATATCGCAGGTTGTGCGGTGCGATGCTTTGGTACTGCTGTTCCTATGGAAATTATTTTGCTCATTTATAACCAGTTAAAACTATTGTTCAATATTAATATTAAAAAATAAATATTCATACAGGTGGATGCCATTAAATTCATGGCCATCGTATTATCAAAATTCGCCTTTGTATTGTCTTTTCTTACCCTGTTAAACCAAATCAGCAATCGAATAACCACTGGCAGCATCAGCATAAAAAATAAAAGCAATGCCGTAAGCTGGTCCTTCTTATCAAAATAATAAAAAAGCAAAACACTTGCTGTCCCGAACATCAGACCAGAAAAGATAAAGGTTCCTGTATAACCCAGTTTGTAACTGATAGTCGTTACGCCGTCATTTTTATCTGCATCATGCTGATAGATCTGCGTAAGCGGATAAACACTGCCGATGAACAAACTGGCTATGCACATACAAAGTATGTTGTTGAGTGTAAAAAAGCTTTGAAAAGAAAAATCGCTCAACGCGGATGCCACCATAAGATAAGCAAAAGCGCCCTGAAACAAAAACACGGTCAAGAATCCGACCAGCGCATATTTTTTTAACCGAAGGTTACGATAGCTGTAAGCACGTGAGATCAGAACATACAACATAACACAAACAGCAAAATTAACGGAGATCAGTAAAGCAGATAACACGCCGGCAGCGTCCAGCAACAACGTAGCATAAAATAAGTTCTCTGTCACCTTTGGCGGATGCTTTAAACCACCGATACTAGTTTCATCCTTATCCTGATAACTATTGTATCCATTGCTGGAAGGATAGATTACAAAATGAAGAATAACAAATGCAATGAGTGTATTTAACCAGTTGATGGCCGAATGTTGACTCAGGGCAAATAAAAATACGGGCATAAGATGATAGGAGAAAGGAAACCGTAAATGTTTTACAGTACTTTTATCGAACCAGGATAGAACAGGCATACTTGGCATTCTTTTTTAAAATTCAGAATTTAAAATTATCGCTGATTTTGCCTAATTTACGGAGAATTCGCCGGATTGACTAATTGAATAGCCGGACGAAGAAAGAGCGCTATCCGAAAAGGAGGCTGAACACTTCCTCAATTTTTCCTACCATGGTGATTTTGATATGATAGCTTTTCAGGTCCAGACCTTTTTTATTGTATTTAGAAATGAAGATGTGCTCAAAGCCAAGTTTTTCTGCTTCAGAAATTCGTTGATCAATACGGTTCACCGGCCTGATCTCGCCACTCAATCCAACTTCTCCGGCAAAACAAACCTTAGGTGAGATCGGCATGTCTTCATTACTCGACAATACTGCACAAACCAATGCCAGATCAATTCCTGGATCTTCCACTTTTATTCCACCGGCAATATTTAAAAAGACATCTTTAACCCCTAAACGGAAACCGCAGCGTTTTTCCAAAACTGCCAACAACATGGCCAACCTGCGTAAATCAAATCCTGTGGATGAGCGCTGAGGGGTTCCATAGGCTGCTGTGCTTACCAACGCCTGAGTTTCTATCAGCATGGGACGCATTCCTTCCATCGTAGCGGCTATGGCAACGCCACTTACCAGCTCTTCACGTGCTGTAATTAATATTTCCGAAGGGTTGCTGACTTCACGCAAACCGCTTCCCAGCATTTCATAAATCCCCAATTCGTTCGTAGATCCAAAACGATTTTTTGCAGTACGCAACAATCGGTAAACATGGTTGCGGTCGCCTTCAAACTGAAGCACCGTATCCACCATGTGCTCTAATACTTTTGGTCCAGCCAGACTTCCATCTTTTGTGATGTGTCCGATGAGGAATACAGGCGTTCCGCTTTCTTTGGCATAACGCAACAATTCAGCAGTACATTCGCGGATTTGAGAAACAGAGCCCGGGGAAGATTCAATGTGTGCAGAATGCAAAGTTTGTATCGAATCGATGATCACAAAATTCGGTTCCAGCATTTCTATCTGCTTAAAAATATTCTGAGTGGATGTTTCTGTAAGAATATAACAATTCGGATTTGTCATACCAATGCGCTCAGCACGCATGCGGATCTGTTGCTCGCTCTCTTCACCTGAAACATAAAGCACCTTCAAGTTCTTCATGTTAATAGCTACCTGAAGCATCAGTGTTGATTTACCAATCCCCGGTTCGCCACCGAACAACGTTAATGAGCCCGGAACCAATCCTCCTCCGAGCACTCTTTCCAATTCCTTATCATAAAGAGAAATGCGATGGTGCTCAGATAAGTTGATCTCGGTAACCAATTGAGGCTTTGCTGCACGTTGTGTGCTGGTACTTGCAATTCCGGGAGTTTTTGCATCTTCCCCTTTTGAAACAACTTCTTCAACGTAAGTGTTCCACTCATTGCAGGAAGGGCATTTCCCAATCCATTTTCCGGATTGTGCTCCACAATTCTGACAAAAAAAAGTTGTTTTCGTTTTAGCCATACTTTCAGTAGGCAGTAGGCAATAAGCAATAGGCAATTATTCACCTGCTAATAACATTCTGCTAATTCGATTTTATTTTCTTTTCAATAATAGTTGTTGAAAACCCTTCCAAAAATTCAATTGTTTTTACTTCGCCGCCATTTTTTCTGACAATATCAGAACCCACAATGTATTTTTTGCTGGCAGCATCCGTTTCATTTGCATCGTAATCCGCTCCTTTCACTAATACTTCCGGCTTTACAAATTCAATAAGATCAGCAGGAGTGTCCTCATCAAAAATAATAACAGCACTAACAAAATGGAGTGACGCAATAATGAGAGCGCGTGTCTGTTCGTCCTGCAATGGTCGTGAACTTCCTTTCGCTAAACGCTTCACAGATGCATCGCTGTTAATTCCGACAATCAATCGTCCACCAAGGTCGCTTGCTTTTGCAAGATAATCGATATGACCGCGATGAAGAATGTCAAAACATCCGTTGGTAAAAACAATGTTATCACCTTTGAAACGCCATACAATCATAGGCTTTAACAGGGATTCCCTAATAAAGATCTTTTCCTGAATAATCTGTAATGCCGGCAATTTATGTATGTATGGAACCATTGTCTCTAAAATTTATGGTTAATAATCTGATCACAAAAATAAGCAATTAAGCCTTTGATTTCGTTTCTTTATTAAGCACCGCCAATAGTATGAAAGAAATGAGCCCCAGCGAAATGATGAGCACAAATTGAGAGGTCCATACCGCCCATGCAAAAGCAAATGCAGCAGCATAGGAAGTCATATATATGGTTGTAAGAATCTGTATCACAATTAGCTGATAAGCTCCTGTTCCTCCAGGCACGGCAATTACGCCTAAACTTCCAAACACAACAATCACCACAGCAACCATCAGTGGCAGATGAGCCGTTTCTTCGAAAGCGAAAAAACAAACATATACCTGCAAAACATACATCATCCAGATAAGGATGGTATGCAGGATAAACCAAACGGGCTTATCCACATTTTTTATGCTTACTAAGCCATCCCACAAGCCTTTAATAAATCCTTTTGCTTTGCCGGAGATGAGGGCCTGTATTTTTTTTCTGAAATAGAAAAAGCTTGCAACCATTGCCAATAACACAATTCCAGCAACTATTACAAAAGTTTGTTTCTGCATTAATGCATGAAAATTTTCTGAAACGGTTATAAAAACAAGATCATTGGCAATTCCCGAAATCCGGTCAAATTCCATTCCCAATGCTGCAAAAAATATAATCAGTAAACAAATTACATCCAATGCTCGTTCGGAAATCACAGTTCCGAAACTGACGGTAAATGGAACTTTTTCATAGGTTGTGAGTAATCCGCAACGGGAAACTTCTCCGAGGCGCGGCAATGCAAAATTAGCCAGGTACCCTACCATAACGGAGAAAAAAGTATTAGATGTTTTAGGTTTATATCCTAGTGGATTCAAAAGAAGCTTCCAGCGAAGTGCCCTGAAAAAATGACTTAAGCCGCTGATGATGACAGAAACAAAAATCCAAAAATAATCGGCGTTTGAAAGTGATATGCCGATGTTCCTGAATTCTTCATCCGTTGTATTCCGCAATGCTAACCATATAAGTGTAGCTCCCAATCCTAAGAAGAAAAGGAATTTCAATATGTTGAGCATTTTTTTATTCAAAATACTATCGTAAGGTATTTGTTTTTGTATCGGGAAACACAACCGTGGGTTTGTGTGATTTGGCTAATTCGAAATCCATTAGTGCATAAGAAACAATAATAATCTCATGCCCTACTTTCACTTTTAATGAAGCAGGACCGTTCAGGCAAATGACGCGTGAACCTCTTTCTCCTTTAATTACATAAGTGGTGAAGCGTTCTCCATTGTTGTAATTAAAAATATCTACCTTTTCATTTTCGATCAGGTTAGCAGCTTCCATTAAATTCTCATCAATGGTCACCGAGCCGATATAATCAAGATCGGCTTGTGTAATGGTTACACGGTGTATTTTCGATTTTAAAACTTCTATTTGCATCACGGGGCAAAACTAAATAAATAAATTCAATTGAGAGGCAGGTTTTTAGACGGAGAGGGGATTTCTTAGTATAAAACAACATTATCGATCAACCGCACTGCGCCCAGGGTCACTGCAATACAAACAACGGCGCTTTTGCTTTGTTCAAAGTTAGTGATTGGTTGCAATGTATCAGCATCTGCAATTTCCAGGTATTCCAGTTGCATCAGAGGCTCTTTGCTTATCTGTCCTATGCCAAAAGTCTTTAGCTCTGCAACATTCTTAGCAGGGTATAAATCCTGGATCTTAAAGAGAGTTTGGGATATCAGTGCTGCGATTTCGCGTTCCTGTTTTGTTAATCTTTCGTTCCGGGAGCTCATTGCTAATCCGTTTGGCTCACGAATAATGGGACAAGCGATGATTTGAACCGGCATCTCCAGTTGTTTCACCATGCTTTTTATGATGGCCAATTGCTGAAAATCCTTTTGGCCGAAATACGCCTTGTGTGGCTCTACTATCCTGAAAAGCTTACTGACCACCTGGGCTACGCCATTGAAGTGTCCGGGCCGCTGTGCACCTTCCATTACTTTTTCCAGGAGGCCAAAATCTACATTTCGGCTTTCTGTCCAGCTTTTATCCTCCTTCTTCAACTTTTTTAGTTCCAATTCCGCCGCAGAATACATTTCCATGGTTTCCGGAGCGAAAACAATATCACAGCTATCCGACTCAAGTATCTGACAATCAGCATCAAATGTTCTTGGGTACTTGTCCAGATCGGAAAGGTCATTGAACTGAGTCGGGTTCACAAAAATGCTGCAAACCACCATATCGCATTCAGCCTTAGCCTTTTGTACAAGGGATATGTGACCAAAATGCAGCGCACCCATCGTAGGAACAAAACCAATGATCTTTTTTTGGTTTCGTATACTATTCAGGTGGTTTTTAAGTTGTTGTATTGAATTAAAAATAATCATCACACAAAATAAGTGTTAAGAACTAACAAAATCAACATTAATAGCGCCCTATTTACGATAAAAGTGGCCAAATCTAATATTAATACTTTGAAAATCAGGAAATTTTTGCTTACTTTTGTATACTTTTTTGATAATCCTAACCTTAATTCGACCTAATGAAGAAGAAAGCAAGAGTTCTTTTTGTATCCCAAGAAGTTACCCCGTATTTAGATGAGACACCAATGAGTGTCATCGGAAGAAAATTACCACAAGGAATACAAGAACGAGGCAAAGAAATACGATTGTTCATGCCAAAGTTCGGAATCATTAATGAAAGACGCAATCAGTTACACGAAGTAATTCGTTTATCGGGAATGAACCTTATCATTGACAATAATGATCATCCTTTGATCATTAAAGTTGCTTCTATTCAGGCAGCACGTATGCAGGTTTATTTTATTGATAACCAGGAATATTTTGAGCGCAAGCATATTTTAACCGACAAAAAAGGCGATCATTTCGCCGACAATGACGAACGCGCTATTTTCTTTTGCCGCGGTGTAATTGAAACCGTTAAAAAACTAGGATGGTCCCCGGATATCGTTCACTTGAATGGATGGATGACCAGCTTAACAGCATTGTATTTGAAAAAATCCTTTAAAGACAATCCTTTGTTCGCAGATACAAAAATTGTGTATTCTGTTTATGATGATGAGTTTCCAACGGCATTGCACAAAGATTTCGCGAAGAAGGTAGTACATGAAGGAATTGAAAAAGCTGACTTGGAGCATTATAAAAATCCTACCTTTGTTAACGTAAGTAAAGCAGCTATTGATTTAGCTGACGGTATCATCAAAGGAAGCCCGAAGATCAATTCTGATGTAGAAAAATACATCAAGAAATCCGGCAAAGCGTACCTTGATTTTGTTGGCGGAGAAAACAATGAATACATTGATGCCTACTCCGATTTTTATGATGCTGTGCTTGAAGAAGTAGCAGAAATGGTTGATTAAATACATTTATGAATACGTACAAACGCATAGATTCCATTTTGTCCCGAAAATTCGGGACAAAATTTTTTTTGCTCCTATCAGCAAGCCTTGCTTTTTCTTTAACTTCCTGCGATGAATCAAGCGTTGTTGGACTAGATGTTCAACCAGAGAATGATTTGCTGAATGTGAGTTACGAGGATACAACCACCATATATACCCGTACGGTAACCAGCGATTCACTCATTACAGATGAAACGCTGATCTCCACTGGTCTGGGATTAATAGGTATCTACAAAGATCCTGTTTTCGGAACATCGAGTGCATCTATGTACACGCAACTGCGGTTACCAACCAATATTGTTCCTACCTCTTTCGGAGCGCTGCCTGTTTGTGACTCTATTATTTTGTCGCTGGTATATGAAGGCACTTCCTATGGAAAAAAGGACAGAAAACAACAAAAACTAAATGTTTACCAACTGGCGGAAAGCATGAACACCGCCAATGTTTATTATTCCAATAAAACCCTGAATACCTATCCCAATGACTTAACGGAAGCAAATGGTTATGTATTTACTCCAAAACCATTGGATAGTGTTTTGGTTCTGGGCAAAAAGCTGAAACCTCAGTTAAGAATCCCAATGGATAAAACCACCTTTGGACAATTGCTGTTAAATAGCCAGACAACTGGCAATTTGGCTTCCAATGCAAATTTCCAGAGCTTCTTTGATGGCCTTTACATTACTACAGAAAACACCACAGGACTTGCTGTCGAAGAAGGCAATATTCTTCATTTTAAAATGGGAGAATCTTTGCTTACCGTTTATTATCATAACAGCGAAGCCATCAACAACGATTCTCTTAAGTATGATTTCAGTTTAGGAAGCGTTGCCCGGTTCAATCATTTTGAGCATGATTTTACTACTGCAATTCCTGATCTTACTACCCAGCTTGCAACGCCTTCACGCGTACTCAATGATACTGTATATGCGCAGTCGATGGCTGGTGTAAAAACAAAACTGGAATTCCCTTACCTTATGAACTGGCTCGATTCAGGTGTTGTTGCTATCAACAAAGCTGAATTGGTAATACAAATTGATAACAGCGCGGCTTTCAGACTGGACACTTTTGCAGCACCAGCAGCACTCATGCTTTTTGGTATCAGTGACGACGGTAGTACTTTTGCAATTCCCGATGCTTTTGAGGGAGCAAACTATTTTGGAGGAACATACAGCTCCACAACACTTCAATACCGTTTCAATATTTCACGCTATATTCAGCAAGTGCTGAATGGCAACAGAAATAACAACGGTTTGTATCTCATTGCATCCAATGGCGCTGTAAATGCCAACAGGGTGGTCATTGGAGGAGGCGCTCCGGGTTCTAAACAAATGAAACTAAATATAACATTTACAAAAATACATTAACATATGTGTGGAATAGTTGCATATATAGGAAATAAGCAAGCTTATCCTTTCCTCATCAAAGGCTTGCAAAGACTTGAATACAGAGGTTACGACAGCGCTGGAATTGCTCTCATCGACCATAACGAGCTAAATGTATACAAATGCAAAGGCAAAGTTGCAGACCTTCATCATTTTATCGGAGAGCAAAATAAAAACGGGACAATCGGTATCGGACATACGCGCTGGGCAACACATGGTGTTCCCAATGATGTGAATGCACACCCGCACTATTCGGCTTCCAAAAACATGGTAATGATCCACAATGGGATCATTGAGAATTACGGGCCTTTGAAAAAAGAATTGCAGAACCGTGGACATGTATTTTTAAGCGATACTGATACTGAAGTGTTGATTCATTTAATTGAAGATATTCAGCAAAAAGAAAACCTTCGTTTGGGTGAAGCCGTCCGTATTGCTTTAAACCAGGTTGTTGGCGCTTACGCCATTGTCATTCTTTCTAAAAACAATCCGGATGAATTATTTGCTGCAAAAAAAGGCAGTCCAATGGTAATCGGAATTGGCAATGATGAATTTTACATTGCATCAGACGCTACACCGATTGTTGAGTACACCAAGAACGTTGTATACTTAGAGGATGAAGAAATTGCATTCATTCAGCGTGGAAAAGAATTAAAGATCAAAACGATCAAAAATAAAGCTAAAACTCCATACGTTCAGGAATTGGAAATGCAGCTGGAAGCTCTGGAAAAAGGCGGCTACGATCATTTCATGTTGAAAGAAATCTATGAGCAGCCTCGCTCAATTAAAGACAGCATGCGTGGAAGAGTGAGCTCAGAAAAAGGAATTGTAAATCTGGGCGGCATTACGGAATACGAACAAAAATTTTTGAATGCAAAGCGCATTGTTTTTATTGCCTGCGGAACTTCATGGCATGCCGGCTTAGTTGCCGAATATTTATTCGAAGAACTTACACGTATTCCTGTTGAAGTGGAATACGCCTCCGAATTCCGTTACCGAAATCCTATTGTCTATGAGGATGATGTGGTAATTGCAATCTCCCAATCGGGTGAAACGGCAGATACATTAGCGGCAATTGAATTAGCAAAATCGAAAGGCGCCACCATCATAGGAATCTGCAATGTAGTAGGATCGTCCATCGCACGCGCAACGCATGCCGGATCCTATACACATGCCGGACCTGAGATCGGAGTTGCTTCAACCAAAGCATTTACCGCACAAGTTACTGTATTGACATTAATGGCATTACGAATTGCCCATCGCAAAGGAACTATTTCTTCCTCCCGTTTCCATCAATTGATCAATGAGCTGGAAGCAATTCCAGCCAAAGTAGAACGTGTATTGCAGACCAATGAAAAAATAAAGCACATTGCCGGCATTTATAAAGATGTAAGCAATGCTTTGTATCTTGGCCGTGGCTATACTTTCCCCGTTGCATTAGAGGGGGCGCTGAAATTAAAAGAGATTTCATATATCCATGCGGAAGGTTATCCTGCAGCCGAAATGAAGCACGGGCCAATCGCGCTGATTGATGAAGAAATGCCTGTTTTTGTAATTGCTACAAAAGGAACTTCTTACGAAAAAGTAGTGAGCAATATCCAGGAAGTAAAAGCGCGTAAAGGAAAAATTATCGCGATTGTTACCGAAGGAGATACCCAGGTAAAAGAAATGGCGGATTACTTTATTGAGATCCCGGAAACAGATGAAATTTTGGTTCCATTGATTTCCGTTGTTCCTTTGCAGTTACTATCGTATCACATTGCCGTGATGCGCGGTTGCAATGTTGATCAGCCGAGAAACCTGGCAAAATCAGTTACCGTTGAATAACAAAAAATTATTGTTTTTTATTTAAACGCCCGGCAGAACTGCCGGGCGTTTATGATAGCCATCATCATCTCTCCTCGCTATCATGGTTAATAGTTTAACTTTGTTTTATCAAACAAATTTACAGCCGCTACAATTTCTGAAAATAAATCACCCGTTAAAAAATTCCTCATGGATTATAAAAGAATGCCTATAGAAATTGAATCGCCGGAGCAATTAGGTTATGAAAATATAAAATATAATTTAACCGAAAGTTCCATCAGTGATACTATTTTAGGTAACATTCAAATCAATCTCAATGATCTGAAATTATGTTACGGAGACCATTTGGGAAAACCAGAATTAAGAACATTGCTGGCCGATGAATTTCAAAATATTACAAAAGACAATATCCTGATCACTGCAGGAGCGGCCTCTGCATTGTTCATTGTTTCTACTTCGCTTTTAGAAAAAACGGATCATCTGATTATCGTCCGGCCCAATTATGCTTCCAACATTGAAACTCCGCGCGCTATCGGTTGCGAGATTGATTATATTGATCTGCAATTTGAAAACGAATATGCTATTTCTATTGATGAAGTACGCTCAAAAATAAAATCAAACACCAGGCTCATCAGCATCACTCATCCTCATAACCCAACAGGTATCATAATTCCACAGGATGTAATGTTACAGCTGGCAACGCTTGCAGAACAGCACAATGCTTTTCTTCTTGTTGATGAGACTTACCGCGATTTAAATCTGAATGACAATTATCCGCTTGGAGCCGACTTGCATAAAAGTATCATATCAGTGGGCTCTGTTTCGAAAGCATATGGCTTACCGGGAATTCGCATTGGCTGGCTGATCACGCAAAACACACAATTGTTTGAAACGTTCCTGGCAGCCAAGGAACAGATCTTCCTCTGCAACTCGGTTGTTGATGAAGAAATTGCCTATCAGTACCTAATAAAAAAGGAGGATTACTTCGAGCAGATAAAAATACAACTTCTGGCCAACCACAAGACACTCATGACCTGGATCGATGGCGAGAAGAGGATGGAAATGATTGAGCCGAGAGGTGGCGTTGTCTGTTTCCCCAGGATAAAAAATCAGGATCTTGATTTTAAAAAATTTTATACTCTTCTCAACAAAAAGTATCACACGTACGTTGGCCCCGGGCATTGGTTTGAAATGCCTGAAAATTACATGCGAATAGGATTTGGCTGGCCAACAAACAGCGAATTGGAGCAAGGGCTTAAAAATATATCCTTGTGCCTCGACGAATTACAATCATGATCATTTAGTGTGAGCTCTCCTGCTTCACAGCAACAGGCGGTTCCATTACATGGCCGCATTTTTTACAGGTACGCAAATCCAGGTTTCCATAAAAGTAAGCGAAGGTTTCCTGAAACTGTGTCATGATATTGGTGAGCTTGAATTTCTTATCATACAAAGGCGTATTGCACTTCTCACAAAACCACATCAGTCCGTCCTCTTCACCATCCCTGCGCTTACGTTCCATTACCAATCCGATTGTATTTACACCACGCACGGGATTATGCGGTACACGAGGAGGCAATAAAAAAATATCCCCTTCCTTGATCGGTACATCCACCGCTTTTCCATCTTCCTGAATTTTAACTGTAATATCGCCTTCGAGCTGATAGAAAAACTCTTCACTTTCATTGAAGTGATAATCTTTACGTGCATTCGGTCCGCCGACAACCATGACAATGAATTCGGTATTTTCATACACCACCTTATTGCCTACCGGTGGTTTTAACAGATGCCGGTTGTCATCGATCCATTTTTTGAAATTAAAAGGGCGTGTGATCATAACATTAAATTTTAACAGTTAGCTGAAATGCAAATACCCGCGGAGGCTGAATATCCATAGGCCTTCCCATAACCTCCCGGTTGAACATATTATTTACAATAAATGTGACTTTTGCTGTTTTGTTCAGTTGGTAAGCAATGCGATAATCAAAAATATAATCTCCCTGATCGTGCGCTGCCCTGTATTCCTGCATCCCTTTAAAAAACACTACGAAATACCTGTCAATGTTTTCCATAAAGCTGTTTGCACGAAGAGAAAGTCCCATGCTTAGTTTTTTATAGCCCAGCTCCACATCTGCTTTTCCGCTGTGACGGTATCTGTATTTTAGAAGATTATTATTCGAAGTCCCTTTGATGGTATCCTCCAAATAATTAAAATCAGTTTGGATAGGGTCTATATAAGTATAACCCATTAACATATTTACATCAAGAGGGCCCATTTTCCCCGCACCGAGAATTGATATCTCATATCCTCTAATCCTTGTGTTACCGATGTTCTGCGATTGAAAGCCCAAGCCATAGTTAGGTCCGTACATCGAACCGTACTGACCAAAAGCAAACTCCATCATATTTTTGTATTCCGACCAAAAACCTGCCACATCAACAAAACCCTTCCACTCACCAATCTTTACACCTTGTTTGATGCCAATTTCTGCGCTCCAGCCACTTTCAGGGCTCAGCGTATCGTTGGGGTATATGTCCAATCCGCTGGCACTGGTTTTAATAAAGCGTTCGGCAACGGAAGGAAAGCGGAAACCTTGTCCTAATGATGCCCTTACATAGGTAGCTTTCAGCAAATGATAATTCAGTCCAGCGCGAAACACCGGTTTTATTTTCGAACGCTTCACGATCGGTTTTGAGTCATCCATAAAAAGATAAACATCTTCCTGTGTTTCTATCGAATCTGTTTTAAAATATTCACATCTGGCGCCAACTGAAACAGATAATTTTTTCCACTTCCTGTCAATTTGTGTAAACAAAGCCGCATTGTTGCTGAAATGTGTTCCGTATAATGGGCCCGAATGCACTTCGTTATAATTGTAAACACCCCCGGCAGTCCAGGTAAGTCCATTTTCAAACCGTTTCTGATATTGATATTCGGTATAATAAACATCCGCAGTAGATTCCTGGTTCGTATTGTTCAGATTTTTTGTTCTGAAAAAACGGCCACGCAAGGTATGACGCGAATTATTCTTTGTATTATAGGTAATGAATGGATCAATGTTCGACCGATAGGTGGTGTAATGACTCAAATCACCTCCTGCCGGGCGAAAAGCACCTGAGTCAGCATTTTCCCATATAAGGAACAAGCCACCTTTGGTTCGGATCGTATTAAAATTGACGCCCACTTGCAAGCCTTGTAATTTTTTTCCAAAACGATATCTCAGGTTTGCATTGGTACGATAACGTTGCTCCGTTTCAAGGTAACGGTAGCCTTCATCATTGTATAAATTTCCACCTACTACAATATCAAATTGCTTTATTTTCTGAGCATGGTAAAAATTCGTTCCGCCGTATGTAGGGTTGCCATCCTGCCACCAAACCATTTCCTTGCGTTGAGGCTTGTCGTAAACGCCACCATAGAAACTGATTTTTGTTTCCGGCTGATCCTTGGCATAAGCTGTACGAAAATTAATAACACCATTCATAGCAGATGATCCGAATAGCGCAGAAGACGCACCTTTGATAACTTCAATCTGTTCACAATTTTCCACCGGCAAGAAAGTCCATTTCACATCGCCCGCATCCGCAGTAAGCATTGGCATTTCATCTACCATTACCAAAACACGGCTTCCGGCTCCGTAACTGAATCCGGCACCTCCTCGAATGTTGGCCTGCCCATCAATTACATTCACACCGGGAACCTGGTCAACCGCATTTTCTATGCTTTGAAGGCTCTTGTTTTCTATGAGCGATGGTTTGAGAACCTCCATGGAAACCGTTACTTCATTCAAATTCTGCTCGTATTTTCCGGCCGAAACCACAATGATTCCCAACTCTTTCGAGTCCTGCTCCATACCAATAACCCAACTGAGCGTATCATTTTCTTTCAGCTCAATTTCTTTTTCAAGCGATTTATATCCGATTGATTTTATTTTGATTGTATGCTTGCCCGCCGAAGTTTTAAAGAAGTAATCTCCGTTGATATCGCTCACGGTTCCTGCACTATCGTCCACAGCAACAGGCACACCCACAAGGGTTTCTTTCGTTTTGAGGTCGCTGATCTTTCCTTTTATATAAGCATCCTGTCCGAAGGCCGAAGCAGAAATAAGTATAAAAAATAAGGGGGCTGCTATTCTTTTCATTGTATAATTCACTTCAATTTAATTCTCCACAAAATTGAACTTAAACGTTTAAAATGCAGGCTAAAAATTTTTATTTTATATATTTGCAAAAATAGTACACTGCAATGTACAAATTAAAAATTATGGATGAAAGCCTGAGATATAAAATTGCAATCAGTCTGATACCGCACATTGGAGATATCCGTGCAAAGCTGCTGATCTCCCATTGCGGCAGCCCAAAGGCAGTTTTTGAAGAAAAGAGATCGGTGTTGGAAAAAATTCAGGGAATCGGTATTCATGCAAGTGCCGTATCCGACAAAAATGTTTTCAGGCAGGTAGATGAAGAGTTGAAATTCATTGAAAAGAATGATATTCATCCGTTGTTTTATCTTGATAAAGAATATCCCAAACGACTGATCCATTGTGAAGACAATCCGGTGATGCTTTATTTTAAGGGGCATGCAAATCTGAATACAGAGAAAGTGATCAGCATTGTTGGAACCAGGGAGGCCACCGATTACGGGAAACAATTATGCGAAAAACTGATCGCTGATCTCGCGATTCATAACCCACTTATTGTTAGCGGGCTTGCCTACGGAATTGATATTTGTGCGCACAAAGCAGCAATGGAGAATAGGCTTACTACCGTATGTGGATTAGGTCACGGATTGGATAAGATTTATCCGGCGCTTCACCGCACCTATGCCGAAAAGATGCTTGATAATGGTGGCTGGATCAGTGATTTCACCAGCAATACAAAACCCGACAGAGAAAATTTTCCGAGACGGAACAGGATTGTTGCCGGAATGGCAGATGCCACCATTGTCATCGAATCAAAAATTGGCGGAGGCTCCCTGATTACCGCCGATATCGCAAACAGCTATAATCGTGATGTATTTGCCTTTCCTGGAAGAGTTGATGATGAATGTTCGGCAGGCTGCAATAATCTCATTAAACAAAATAAAGCGGCATTGATCCAATCCGCTGCAGATATTGTTTACATCATGGGCTGGGAACAAAAAAAGAGAAAAGATCCCGTGCAAAAACAACTGTTTGTTGAGTTAAGTGCTGAAGAAGAAATGCTGGTAAAAATGCTGAAAGAGAAAGAAACCATTGGGATTGATGACCTGTGTCTTGTCTGCAACATGCCTATGAGCAAAGTATCCGGCTTACTGCTTACGCTGGAGTTTTCAGGAATCGTGCGCTCCCTGCCAGGCAAGATGTATCGATTAAATTGAATATTGCGAATAAACAAAAAGCCTGTTCCGTATAAGGAAACAGGCTTTTGCATTCTTATTTATGAATCGCGAAAACTATTCAACCGCTTTTAATTTTTTGTCCACATCAGCAACCACTTTCTTTTGTGCTTCGATCTCTGATTTCTTTTTATCCTGATCTGCCTTGTTTTTTACAATATCATCTTCGGCTTTTTTGATCTTCTTTTTATAATCTTCAATATCTCCGTTCAGATTTTTATTGTCCTTCTCCAAGGATTTCTGATCGTCCTCCAGTTTCGACTGTGCTTTTTGAGCATCCTTCAACTGAGCTTCAATCGCGTCTTTTGTTGCTTTTACAGCAAAGTCTTTCACAATTTTTTCAGCAATGTTGTATTGATCTTTATGTTCCCCTGAATTCAAAAATGCTCCGCCTAGATCAAAAGCAACTACAAAAGTAATTTCCGGATCGCCTTTTTTTCCAATGGCTTTTCCATAGATGTCAATCGTATTGTTTCCCATTTCCTTAATCATGGCATGATCAATAAAGATACCGCCATCTTTTGAAGAACGCTTACCATCGTAATTTTTCATAAAAGAACGGAAAGATTCTTCCGCATCCGAAGGGCTGATTCCCGTTAAGGTTACTGATAATGCATTGTGGCTTCCTCCAGCAATGTTCTCCGTTGATTGTTTCACCTTTATTTTTTGCGCAGAAGCCGACAATACGATTGTTACAGCAAAAGCAAGAGTAATTATTTTTTTCATCGTTTTTGTTTTTATGATTCAAACAACAAGATACAAAAATCCGTCCAAATTAAAAATTAATCCTCGAGATCTGTTACGCCCCCAGAAACAATGAATTTCATTACTTCCGCTGAAGAGGCATCTACAAGGGTTATGTGATCGGCGGGAACGATCAGCAAGTTTCCGGAAAAGGAATAAGATAAAGGAACATAAACAGCTACAGTGCCCTGCGCAAGGTTCAGCTCAGTTAAATCTTCCTGCGTTATGAATCCCAATTGCTGAATGTTGTTTTCTTTGTTAATAGTAACCAAAACCGGCTTGTTAAACCTTTTTTTGCTTCCGACAAAAGCGGATAAGAAATCTTTAATGGAGGAATAAATGGTTTTTACCACCGGCATCCGTTCCATGCTATGATCGAACATAATGAACAAAGGTTTCAAAATGATCGAAGAACCCAACAGCCCCATCAAAAGGATCAGTAAAAATGCAATCGCAATCACTATAAAAGGATCGATTACCGGACTGACAATAGTTCCAAAAATGCTGAAAACAGACCCTACCAGCGAGATCACTTTGTAAAATACAAAAATGGTAATCGCAACCGGAACGGTAATGATCAACCCCTGAACAAAATAAAATAAAATCTTTTTCATTGAATCTTAAACTATTTCACAAAAATACTCAATATTCCCCGCTTTTGTCTTTAATCTTTTGCGGATAGCGTTTTTTGCAGAACCTTGGTAAGCCCTGAAAAAACAAGCGCATACGAATGGTCTATCCAATTCCGAAGTTGCAAGGAAGAAACCGAACCGTCTACGATGATTGTGTTCCAATGTTTTTTGTTCATGTGGTATCCCGGTTGTACACAGGAAAATTGCTCTCTTAATTCAATTGCTTTCTCCGGATCGCACTTTACATTGAATTGCAATGGATCGGCATTAAAGCCCGTGAGTAAAGACGCTTTCCCTTGAAGCTTGAATACTAATGTATCCGGCCCGAACGGCAATGTTTCTTCCACTCCCTTTTTGGAGACGCAATAATCTCTAAGCTCTTCCAGGTTCATAATTGGATATTAATAATTCAGAGGGAGTATTTTTGAATCTTTTACTTTCGAGAGAATCATCATTGTTTGCATCTGTCCGATCTCTTCCATTTTGCTCAACCGCTGCGAGATGAGCGCTTCAAAATCGCGAATGTCTTTTAACATTACAATCAGAATATAATCCGCATTTCCGGTTACCTGGTAACATTCCATGACTTCCGGAATTTTATTGATCTCCTTTTTGAAATTGCTTATCGCGTTCTCCACTTGTCGCGTTAGTGTGATCTGGATGATTGCTTTTATGCCAATGCCTAATGCTTCTTCATTCACTTCTGTAAAATAACCGGTGATGAGCTTTGCGTTTTCCAATTTCTTCACACGTTCTAATGTAGGAGCTGGCGAAAGGCCTACCTCACCTGAAAGTTGTAAGTTGGTGATCTTCGCATTATCCTGAAGAATTCTCAGGATCTTCAGGTCTATTTTATCAAGGTTATGGCTCATCCATCAGGTAATTTATCCAAAGTTAAAAAAATAAAAAAGAACCTGTAATTTTTGCTACTTTTGGTACTCTTATAATAATTGGAATCGAATAGCACATGAAAAATAAAATTCAGGAACTCGACAAAAAAATTGCTGAAGCACAATTAGGCGGTGGCGAAAAACGAATAGAATCACAGCATAAAAAAGGTAAATTAACCGCACGTGAGCGTCTTCATTTCTTAATGGATGAAGGCTCTTTTGAAGAGATCGGAATGTTTGTAACCCACCGTTCAAATGAATTCGGGCTGGAGCGTGAAAAATACCTGGGTGATGGTGTTATCACCGGTTACGGAAACATCAACGGTCGTTTGGTCTATGTTTTCTCACAGGATTTTACTGTATTCGGAGGATCATTATCCGAAACACATGCGGAAAAAATTTGTAAGATCATGGATCTCGCGATGCAAAACGGAGCGCCGGTAGTCGGTTTGAACGATAGCGGTGGCGCACGTATTCAAGAAGGGGTTGTTTCTCTGGGTGGTTACGCTGATATTTTTTACCGCAATACCATGGCATCCGGAGTGGTGCCGCAACTATCAGCCATCATGGGGCCTTGCGCTGGTGGCGCTGTTTATTCTCCTGCTATCACAGATTTTATTATGATGGTGGAAAACACTTCTTATATGTTTGTTACCGGCCCAAATGTGGTTAAAACAGTAACGCATGAAGAAGTAACTTCGGAAGAATTAGGCGGTGCCTCTACTCATTCTACAAAATCAGGTGTCACTCATTTCTCCTGTGCTAATGAAATTGAATGCATCAATAATATCAAAGCTTTGCTGAGCTATATGCCTCAGAACTGCGAGGATGATGCACCGAGTGTTCCTTATGAAAGCAATGGCAATGAAAAGCGTCCGGACCTGAATAATATTATTCCTGAAAACCCTAACCAACCTTACGACATTCGTGAAGTGATCACGGGCGTAATTGATACCGATACTTTCCTGGAAGTTCATAAGAACTTTGCAGAAAATATTGTAGTTGGATTTGCCCGTCTGGGTGGAAAAAGTATTGGTATCGTTGCCAATCAGCCAGCGTTTTTAGCGGGAGTTCTGGATATTAATTCTTCCACAAAGGCAGCCCGCTTTGTTCGCTTCTGCGACAGCTTTAATATTCCATTGTTGGTATTTGAAGATGTGCCGGGTTTCTTACCGGGTACTGACCAGGAATGGCATGGCATTATCACCAACGGTGCTAAACTATTATATGCATTCTGTGAAGCAACCGTTCCGCGTGTTACTGTAATCACCCGTAAAGCTTACGGTGGGGCATATGATGTAATGAACAGCAAGCACATTGGTGCTGACATGAATTATGCGTGGCCATCCGCGGAAATTGCTGTAATGGGCGCAAAAGGCGCTGCTGAAATCATCTTCAAAGGTGAGATCGCTGCTGCGAAAGATCCTGCTGCCAAGCTATCCGAAAAAGAAAAGGAATACATTCTGCATTTTGCAAATCCTTACCGTGCAGCTGAAAGAGGCTATGTGGATGAAGTAATTAAACCGGAAGATACCCGCGAAAAGCTGATCAAAGCTTTTGGAATGCTGAAGAATAAGGTGGCTAAGTTGCCTAAAAAGAAACACGGGAATATACCGTTGTAAAATTTTAACCTCACCCCTGCATATTCACCCCTGCCCCTCTCCTTTTTCAAGGCGAGGGGTTTATTTTACGTACGAATTACGTCAGCGCAAATTTTAATACTTTTGTTAAATTACCACCTTAGCAGTAAAAAAAGCTAGGGGTTTTGATCTTGTATAAAATGGAGGTTCATAATAAAAAATCATTGCTGGAAATAAGAAGAGCTCTCCGAAAAGAAGCCACTCCGGCTGAGTATGTCTTATGGCAACACGTTCGAAATGGCAAGCTAAACGGATTAAAATATAAACGGCAGCATAGTATTGGAAACTATATAGTCGATTTCTATTGTGCTTCGGAACGATTAATTATTGAGCTTGATGGCGAAGTACACACTACCAAAGATCAACAAGAAAAAGATCAATTTCGGGATGAAAATCTGCGTGATATGGGATTTACGGTATTACGGTTTACGAATCAGCAACTTTTATCGGATGTCGATGAAGTTAAGAACAAATAATAAGACCAAAGGCAACTTAGTTACGCTCTCCCCTCTCCTTTTTCAAGGAGAGGGGCCAGGGGTGAGGTCTGTTATAAAGCAATTTGCCTTTTCTGATGGCATCCCCTGGAAACCGCTTCATACCCCTCCTGAAAAATTATTTTACTTTTACTGGGTGACCTTTTGCCTTTTTCACCATTAACAGTAAAAACCAATACAATGGAAGACCAGAAAATTATTGAATTAATTAAAAGTCAGAAGCATGCCAAGGTTTTTACTACACTTTACAACTATTTTCCGGTAGTAAAAAAAATGGTTCTTGCCAACGGAGGACGCTCCGAGGATGCCGAAGATCTTTACCAGGATGCACTGATCGTTTTTTACAAAAAAGCGGGATCTGCGGATTTTACACTTACTTCCACCATCAACACTTATCTGTACAGTATTTGTCGGTTCATGTGGAAGGATCAGCTCAAAAAACAAAACAAGCAATCATTCACCGACATTGAAAAAGAAGCGGTGGATGAAATTGAGTTCATTGCAGCAATTGAAACGGAAGATCAATTGAAGCTCGCCGAAAAAGTAATTTCCGAACTGGGAGGCCGCTGTAAAGAATTATTGATCCTGTTTTATTTCCATTCTATAAAGCTGAAAGATATCGCAGCGAAAATGGGGTATAATTCAGAAAACACTGCTAAGAACCAAAAGTATAAATGCCTGGAATCAGCCAAGATCAAGCTGAAGGCATTGCAAACAAGCCATTAATTACTCACTCATTATAAAAACTCATTCGCCATGCGCAGAGAACTGGAATTGATGAAAACCATCGAAAATTACTTAAAAGGAAATTTGTCCGCAGCTGACAAAATCACTTTCGAAAACAAAATAAAAGCAAATCCTGAACTGCAAAAAGAAGTGGAATTGCAAAAACAATTACTGGAAGGCATCGAACGTGCAGGCTTGAAACAAAGCGCCAAACAAAGTCTTAAGAAACACCGCTTCAATAAAAATCTGAGAAACTGGGGCTTGACAGGCTTGGCTGTAGCGATTCTGACAGTAAGCGCCATTGTTCTTTACAATTCAGTAATCAAGAAAAATGCAAAAGAAAATGCACCTCAGGAACTACCCGAGTTAAATGAACAAGGAGACAAATTATGGAGCGATGCCGATAAATTTCTGGAACTGCAAAACTTTGAACTGGATGCAGAAAAGGATACTGTTATTGAAACAAAAGATGGAATTGTGATTGCCATTCCAGCAAACAGCTTTTTGGATGCCAGCGGAAAGCCTGCAAAAGGCAAGATTGATCTGGAAGTTAAAGAAGCCCTGCATGCCGCGGATATTATGAAAGCAGGTTTGAGCACCCGTTCGGGAGATAAGCTGCTGGAGACCGGCGGAATGTTCTATATTAATGCGCGCCAGGATGGTGCATCACTGACGATTGATACTAAGAATCCTTTGTATGCAGAAATCCCAACCAATGAAGTAAAGCCTGGAATGCAATTGTTCGAAGGCAAGCGCTTACCCGATGGAACCATCGACTGGGTAAACCCAAAACCAATTCAGAAAGACCTTATCCCGGTTGATATTCTCTCTTTGGATTTTTATCCTCCTGCTTACCTGGATTCATTGAAAAGTTGGGGATATAATAACAAGGATAAAAGGTTTACTGATAGCTTATATTATTCGTTTGCTGCGTATTTCCCGGATGAACATTCTGCACGAGCAAAAGCAACAGCAGATAGTATTGCGGCAGTTGCAGAAGCAAGTGCAGCAATGGTTGCAGCCGAAATGCAGGTCGCGTCAGACAGAGGTGCAAGCAAAAAAGAAATGGCAGCCCTTGAAAAAAAATATGCCGCACTCAATTATAAAGAAAAATCCCTTTATCCCGAAGGGAGTTTGTCAGAGCAATTAGGAAACGATTCTTCTTTTGGAGTTCACGGAATCAATCCTGCAAGGGTAAAAGCTATCTGGAGCGACAAATTTCAAAACACTTTGTTGGCAACCAGAGAATTTGAAGAACGTTTGCCGTACATTCATAGAACATGTAATGAAAGTGTGCTTGACATGTATGTCAATAATTTGGATAAAAATCTTTGCACTATAGATTCAATGGTTGCTCAACCTCGCGGGAATTCTGAATCGGATGGTTATATTTCAGGTTACCCCGAATTTCTAAAATTCGCTGCACGTGGTGATGGCAAAGTAAAAAACGGCAATACCAATGTTCGTTTACTGAAAGCGTATTACGAGCAGAAAGCCAAAATATACTCAGAGGCTATTTCTAAAACAGTAAATGAATTCAGAAACAAGCAGTTAAAAAAAGATGTAGATGCTGCGCAAAAGAAAATGGAAAACGCAAACAATGAAAGCTTACGCAAGTCCGACAATTTAATGACGGAGTTTAATCTTAACGTCACTGAGGCTTATCGCCAACTCGGTTATAAAAAGTCTACACCAGCCCCCATGTCAGTGGCAGCTTATGGTGTAGCAATCCAAACAACAGGTTGGAATAACGTAGATAAGTATGTCATGGAATCCACCTTAGCACGCACAACCTTAGACTATACCGACCCTCAAAGTGGAAAGAAAGCAGTGATCAACTACGAGCCTTTAACTATTTCCATTACCGATGTTAAAAGTTACGACCGCGTTTTGGTTTATTTATTACCCGATGAATTAAATAGTTTTATGCGCGTCGAAAAAAAGAATGAAGCGTTTGAAGAGAAGCTGAATGAGCTGATGAGCTATAAAATGGTTTGCATTGCATACAAAGGCGAGGAATCCTTTTACTTTTCACAGGATAATGTGAAGCCCGGCACTTTAACGATTTCCTTAATAAAAACCACTAACGCCGATATTACCAACAATGTAAATAAACTTGGGAAGTTAAGCCAGGTAAAGGCCATGAACGACGACTTAAATTACATGGCTTTCGAAAAAGAAGAAGCCAAACGGCAAGTAATGCTTGCGGCAATTAATGAGCTAACGAATAAAGTGCGGCCTGTTATTTTTCCTTGCATGGCGGCGGCGACAGCTCCCGTTGCCGATAGCCTTGCTCATTTTCAATAAAAACTTTATCTATAAACCACCTCACCCCTGCCCCTCTCCTTGAAAAGGAGAGGGGTTTGTTTCATGCCAATTACCTCATCGCAAATTTTAATACTTTTGTTGAAATTGCCAACTTAGCTGTACAAAAAAGCTAAGGGAGTTTTGATCTTATGTAAAATGGAGGTTCATAATAAAAAATCGTTGCTGGAAATAAGAAGGGCTCTTCGAAAAGAAGCTACTCCGGCTGAGTATATCTTATGGCAACACATTCGAAATGGCAAGTTGAGCGGATTAAAGTTTAAGCGGCAGCATAGCATTGGAAACTATATAGTCGATTTCTATTGCGCTTCGAAAAGATTGATTATTGAGCTTGACGCGAAGTGCATAATACAAAAGATCAGCAGCAAAAAGATCAATTTCGAGATGAAAATTTAAGTGACATGGGATTTATTGTACTGCGCTTTACTAATCAGCAACTTCTATCGGATCTCGAAGAAGTTAAAAAACAAATAATAAGATCACGAGCAACTTAGTTACGCTCTCCCCTCTCCTTTTTCAAGGAGAGGGGCCGGGGGTTAGGTCTGGTAAAAAAGAAATGCGCTTTTTCAACCTAAAAGGAGAGGGGTCTTATTTTACTCCAATCACCGCCATCATCCTCCCCGTTACTCCTCTTTCTTTCCTATGCGAAAAAAAGAGATCATTGTTCTCTACCGTACAAAATTCGGAGATCACTATATTTTCCAGTAACACACCGGAATTCAGTAATTGCTCCTTATTTGCCTTTTTCAGATCCACATGCCATTTTTCTTTTGCTTCATCAAAGCGTTTAAACGAAATATCAAATTGAGCGGCCACCTCATCGCCTACTTCAAAATTCTCCACAGAAATACAAGCACCAATGAATGCTTTACAATCTTTCCCTTCAGTGCCGAAATTTTCCTTCATGCTTTGTAATGTGTTCTTTACAATGCCTCCAGCTGTTCCTTTCCAGCCGGCATGAATCGCCGCGACCGCATTGGTTTTTTCGTCATGAATTAAAACGGGGGTACAATCGGCAATGGAAACCACCAGAAAAATACCGGGAATATTCGTGATCTGTGCATCATAGCCATCCTTCTTTCCCGCTTCATTTACAATCAGCACATTATTCCCATGCACCTGGTGAACGATCGCCAGCTGATTGAGCTGGATTCCCAATCCGCCAAAAAATAATTCCCGGTTCTTTAACACCCGCTGTTCATCATCTTTTACCGACAAGCCGAGGTTCATGGAATGGTATGGCTCAGGACTCAATCCACCCAGTCGCGTGCTTTGTGCAGCAATCACGCTTGAGTTGAATATTTTTGGCTGAATCCTCATATTACAAAGATAAAAAGAAGATGATTACGCGGCTTCTCTTCCGGCCTTTTTTCATTTTGAAAAGCTGAAATGAGGTCTTTTTTCGTTTCTTTGCACAAAATTTATTACATGAACATTCTTATTCTTGGATCCGGTGGACGCGAACATGCATTTGCATGGAAATTATCACAAAGCAAAAAAGTAGGGAAGCTTTATATTGCTCCCGGTAATGCAGGGACTTCCAGTGTAGGAACTAACGTCAATATCGCAGCAACCGATTTTGAAGCCATCAAAAAATTTGTACTTGAAAATGCTGTAAACATGGTGGTGGTTGGACCGGAAGATCCTCTGGTAAAAGGAATACATGATTTCTTTTTAGCAGATGCCGCTTTAAAAAGTATTCCTGTGATTGGACCGCAAAAGGCTGGTTCGCAACTGGAAGGCAGTAAAGATTTCTCGAAGCAATTCATGATCCGGCATAAAATCCCCACTGCTCGTTATGAAACATTTACGAAAGAAACATTGGCTGAGGGATTAAAGTTTCTGGAAACATTATCACCTCCTTATGTTTTGAAAGCCGATGGATTGGCTGCCGGTAAAGGTGTTGTGATTCCAACTACATTAGAAGAAGCAAAAAAGGAACTGAATGAAATGCTTGCCAATGCAAAGTTTGGCAATGCTTCCGCGAAAGTGGTAATAGAAGAATTTTTAAAAGGAATTGAGCTTTCTGTTTTTGTGTTGACAGATGGAAACTCTTACAAAATATTACCTGCAGCTAAAGATTACAAACGGATTGGCGAAGGAGATACCGGGCTGAATACCGGCGGTATGGGCGCCATCTCTCCTGTTCCGTTTGCCGATGAGGCATTTATTAAAAAAGTAGAAGAGCGGGTAATCATTCCAACCATCAATGGATTAAAAAAAGAAGGCATTCCCTATAAAGGATTTATCTTTATTGGTCTTATGAACACGGATGGCGATCCCCAGGTGATCGAATACAATGTGCGAATGGGCGATCCGGAAACAGAAGTGGTAATTCCGCGTATCAAATCTGATCTGCTTGATTTGTTCGAAGGCGTAGGCAATGGAAATTTGCATGAGAAATCTTTTGAGGTTGACCCTCGCTTTGCAACGGCTGTAATGATGGTCGCTGGCGGTTATCCGGAAGAATATAAAAAAGGAGATGTGATCACAGAACTGGAATCTGTTAAAGAAAGCATGGTCTTTCATGCCGGAACCACAGTACTCCCGGCGCTCAACTCCCAACTCCAGACTGTTACAAACGGAGGAAGAGTGCTTGCCATCACCTCCTATGGAAATACCATGGAAGAAGCATTAAAACGATCGTTCAGCAATGCGGAACGTATTCAATACAATGGTAAATATTACCGCAGGGACATTGGCAAAGACCTCGAAGTGTATTATAAATAAAACAATTTAAAATTAAAAAAGCCCTGTCGCATATATGCAACAGGGCTTTTAATTTTAGAGCATATGTTCCGTCCTGAAATAAGTTGACACAAAAATCAACTTATATGGAAAACAAAAGAGGAAGGAGTGCCTTAAAAAAGACTCAAAAAGATTACAGCTTAGCCTTTAAACTGCAATTAATCGATGAAATAGAAAAAGGCGAGC
>DASWNK010000017.1:0-11517 GCA_036399275.1 Bacteroidia bacterium
AGTTCCAGCCATGGCTGTTGTTGAAGCCGGGCGGGTTGGATTCTGCAGAGCAGAAGTATACGCGGAGGGGCCGGTCCAGGCATAAGATGCGCCGGTTACTGCAGGTGTATTTAATGTAATGGTTGCGCCGGCACAATATGGGCCAGTGTTCGTGGCGGTTGGAGTAGCTGGCAGCGCATTCACAACAACGGTTGTGGTTCCCGCAAGGCTGGTACAACCTGCTGATGAAGTTACTGTAACACTGTATGTTCCTGCCATAGCTACTGTTGCAGCCGGGCGGGTTGGATTCTGCAAGGCCGAAGTGAATGCACTCGGGCCAGTCCAACTATAAGTAGCTCCGGTAACAGCAGGAGTGCTCAAACTGATTGTTGCTCCCACGCAATACGGACCACCATTTGTAACTGTTGGCGTAGCTGGGATCGCATTTACGATCATGGTAATCGCATTTGAAGTGGCCGGGCTTCCTGTGACACCTGTTAAGCTGGAAGTCATGATACAAGTCACAATCTGTCCGCTTGTTAAAGTTGTTGTTGTATAGGTCGGGCTATTGGTTCCGACGTTTACGCCATTCACCTGCCACTGGTAAGTTGGCGTAGTTCCTCCATTTGTTGGTACAGCGGTAAATGTAGCAGATGCACCGGCACACATCGGATTGGTTCCTGTGGTTTGTGTAATAGCAACACTGGCTACCGGTGCTCCAGTACTTGTAATATTGATATTATCCAGGTAAAGCATTTGTCCCCAACCTGATTTATTCTGGAACTTCAGCATAACATTGGCTTGCCCTGCATACGGAGTCAGACTCACCGTTTCTGTTCTCCATTGAGTTGATGTGGGAACAAATGTCGTAGTCGCATTATCGGGAGCTGTTGCAAGAACAGTTCCTCCTTTTGTATAAACCCTCGACCATGTGGAGCCGCAATTGGTTGATACATATACAATCAATGAATCAAAATAAGTAGCATTGTATCTGCAATACGCCACATCAAATGTCATCGTTGCTGTTGCAACTCCGGTAAAATTATATTTCGGAGTCAAAAGATCATCAATAGTTCCTGCAATACTTGTAACAGGAGTTAAATTATCCATAACAGCACTGTTGGTACTGGTTGCGAAACCACCTGCAGTGGCGGTCTGTGCCCATGTAGCATCCAGATCAGGATTACTCAGAACCCAATTGGCCGGAACAAATGTTGCTCCCTGAAAACCTTCTACTAACGGCAATGCAATTGGAGAAGAGACCGTAATATAGGCCGCTTTCGTCATCGTATTACTGCCATTTGTATTCGTAGCAACCAATGTAACTGCGTATGTTCCGGCAGTATTATAACAAACACTGGGGGGATTTTGAACAGAAGAAGTTGTTACTGTTGCCCCTGTGAAGGTCCAACTCCAGGAAGTAGGAGACCCTGCAGAAAGATCGGTAAAGCTAATGCAATCACCTACACAAATATTTGTTCTGCTTGCAATGAAATCGGTTGTAGGGGGCGAAGTTCCGGGAGAATTAAGATCTGATTGCCAAATGCTTCTTCCGAAAGTAGCCGCTCTTAACTTAAGTGCTGTGTATTGTATTTCCAGCTCTCTTACTGAGACATTCGGCAAACCTGTATTGTATGCTGTCCAGGAAGCTGAAGCGTTATCCCGATAATAAACACCAACGTCCGTTCCAACATAAAGCGGATCAGAAGCTACTGCGTTTGTTTGATATACAATACAATTTACAGGAAGATTAGGTAATCCTGTTGAATAGTTGCTCCAGGTGACTCCTGCATCAGCAGAGTACCATACTTTATTTGCGGAAGAATAACCTGAGAAAGTAACCCAGACTCTGTTAGGATTTGTCGGGTGAACAGCAATGTAAGTAATAGCTGCAGAGGCCGTAGGCAAACCAGCGGTTCTGTCGACAAATGTAGTTCCGGTTGTGGAAACATAAAATCTGTCAATTTTAGCGGCATAGATGTAATTAATATTCGATGCTGCGTTTGCAAGCGCTATTACTTTTCCTGTACCACCGGAGATTGTTCCCACCTGGGTCCATGTTCCACCGCTGGTTGTGCTTTTAAAAATCTGTGACTTTCCAACAAACAATGTCGCTGCATTACTTGGTGCTTCGATATAAGGAGTTACCCAATCGCCATCTTCATCCACCGTCCCTGCTGCACCGCCACTGTTAACAATACCTGTGGTATAATTCCCTCCGGTTGTTGTTTTTCTGATTTCACCATAGTACAATTCTCCATACTGAACATTTGCATTCGACCAATCGATAATGCATTCCATTCCATCACCGCCCAAGGGCCTTGACCAGGTTGCTGTTCCGTTCCATCGCGCTGTTCCATTATCCTGCCATCCGGTATTCAGGAGATTTGCATTTGTTGTTGACAAACCGATTCTATAGGCCTGGGAAATATGCAACCCATTGCTCAGGTCGCTCCAGGAGGTACCGCTAGTGGTTGTTCTGAATAACCCCCCATCACAGCCCGCGAAATAAGTTGTTCCGCTTCCAGGTAAAAATTCAAGTGCATGAACATCCGCATGAACATATGGAGCGCCGGAGCCTGTCCATTCAGCATTTAATGTCCAGGAAGTTCCTCCGTTAATTGATCGCCAGATATTAATTCCACCAATCACAACCTGATCGGCATTCAGAGGAGAAACTGCCAAAGCAAGATCGTACCAACCTTGTCCGCCCGCAGTAGCACCGGTATTTGAATAACCTAAAATGTTCGGAGTAGTTGAGCGTGTAGTAAATGTAGCACCATTATCGATGGAACGATATAAGCCCTGATATCCATATGCTGTGTTTGCGGCCAACACATATACATAAGCTGAGTTTGCCGCGGTAACTGCAATTGACAAACGTGACACAGAAGCGGTTGCCGGCAATCCAGTGGAAGTGCTGGCAAAAGTTGTCCCAGCATTGGTAGATTTATAAAACAATGTGGAAGAACATGCATAAACTGTAGTTGTATCGCCGGGCCTGAATTCAATGTCTTTCATGTTTGCAACTGCTGTTGCAATCTGGGTCCAGGTAGTGCCGGCATTACGTGTCCGGTAAACACCATTGCTTGTTGCCGCAAAGATTGTATTGGGGTTTTGGGGGTTGATTAATAACCGGCTGATTGTTCTTCCATTAGTTATTACCCATGTTAAACCAGTAGGATTCCAAGTTGTGCCACCATCGGTGGTTTTCAAAACGCCGATGGAATAAGTGTCTTGCGCCTCTCCATCACCTGTTGCCAGGTATTGAATCAATGGATTTGTTGGATGAATGGCTAAATCAGTTGTTCCGATCACAGCAAGATTGTCGGTGCCTGTAGTCCATGTTGTTCCACTGTTTGTGCTTTTCCATAAACCTCCTCCCGGAGAACCAACATAAATCGTACTTGAAACGGTCGGATCAAAACGAACGAAATTAACCCGTCCGGCACCGCCGCCACCGGTAGGGATAGAAGTGGTAGGCCCTAAGAGCGTCCAATTCGCTGCCATTGTTGTTGGTGCAGACGGACCAGCAGCTCTTGTTGGCCCGGCATAATAGCTATCCAGGTATTCGTTCCAGGCATTAATCATTACAGAACGGTCGCCGCTAGGATACAAACGGGGCTTCATATAATCTTCCCAGCGCTTATAAGCTTTCCATCCACCGGTTAATTTATCCTTTTCGATGGCTCCGGGGCTTGCCTTTTTGCCTTTCACGGGAATGGCAGAGGCTGGAGTGTTTTCCTTCGTTGCAGATGCTTGTCGCTCCTTCGCTACAGCCTTCCTTTTTTCTATTTCGCTATTTCTGAAATAGTCGTTGAAAGACTGTTGGACCTCATAAAAATTAACAGTCGGATCTTGCATTTTTTCCACCCAGGTTTGGGAAAATGCGGTAATGACAGTCATTGAAAAAATAGTAGCTGTGCTGAGGAGTAATTTTATTTTCATGAATGAGGAGTAATTTATTAAACGAACATAGCTTTTAATTTTCAAAAAAACAAGCATTTAGCAGAGTTTTGCATACTGGCATTCTTTTTTCTCTTTTTGATTTGAAATTCGGGTGGAAAATATGAAAATTAAAATCAGGCACGATTTGCTGCCAACTCGGCAAGTTGGTGTGATTTTTTTTAACTATTTTATCCCGTTTTTATGAGCTATAAAATACTTTAACAATTACCTGTTCATTACTTTATCATAAAAGTACACAATAGCCGTTTTTGTTTTATAGTTTTATAGCGAAACTAAACCGCTTTTCTCGAAGTATAACCCTCAGGGAGATATTGAAAATGTTTGGACGTTAATATCAACCTGTAAAATCGTTCTGTTTATGGTGAAAGAGAAAAAAATTTTTGTTCTTGATACGTCTGTTATTATTTACGACCACATGGCCGCTAAAAGTTTCAAGGAACATGACGTCGTTATTCCAATTACTGTTCTAGAAGAATTGGATAATTTTAAAAAGGGGAACGATACTAAAAATTTCGCGGCGCGAGAGTTTACGCGATACATCGACAAAATATCCAATGGCAATACCTTGCAGGATTGGATACACATCAATGGCAAAGGCCATGGAATGATAAAAATTGAAATGCATCAAGATTCTAAAATTGATGCAGAGAAAGTTTTCGGTGAAAGGAAAGCCGACCATCGTATTCTAAATACTGCTTTATACCTCTCGGAAAAATATCCGAACAGAAAAGTAGTGATGGTGACGAAGGATATTAATCTTCGTATTAAAGCAAAATCGTTAAGTCTTAACGCCGAGGATTATGAAACTGGCAAAATCAAAGATGTAAATGAGCAGCTGTATACTGGCCGGAGCGAAATTCAAAAAGTCTCTACGGAAGTAATTAATGAAATTTATGAAAAAGGGTTTTGCGCTCCTTCTGCTTTATTAAAAAAACAGAAGCCGACTTCGAATCATTTTTATGTACTGAAGAATGGCAGTAAATCGGTACTCGCTTCTTATAGTCCGAGTAAGGATGTATTGGAACGCGTAAAAAAAGTAACCGCATTTGGTGTTAACCCACGAAATGCAGAGCAGGCTTTTGCCTTAGATGCAATTATGAATCCGGATATTAAACTGGTTTCCATTCAGGGTGTTGCAGGAACCGGAAAGACATTGTTATCACTGGCCGGAGCTCTTGAGCAGCGAAGAACTTTTCACCAGATTTATTTAGCCCGACCGATTGTGCCTTTGAGCAATAAAGACATTGGTTATTTACCCGGTGATATCAAATCGAAGCTGAATCCATATATGGAGCCGTTGTGGGACAATCTTAAATTTATTAAAAATCAATTCAACGAAAAAGATAAAGAATACAAGCAGATCACCGAGATGGTAGAGCATGAAAAGCTGGTGGTTTGTCCATTGGCATATATCCGCGGAAGAAGTTTGTCGGATGTATTCTTTATAGTGGATGAAGCACAAAATTTAACGCCGCACGAAGTAAAAACAATCATTTCACGTGCAGGAGAAAACACAAAAATGATCTTCACCGGCGATATTCATCAGATCGATACACCTTATCTGGATACACAAAGTAATGGCTTGTCCTATCTGATTGATAAATTAAAAAATCAATCGTTATATGCGCATATTACTCTCGAAAAGGGAGAGCGGTCGGAGTTGGCCAATCTCGCTAACGAATTTTTGTAAAAGCCATTTACTTAAACAAAAAAGCCCTGGACAATATCTGTTCAGGGCTTTTTTGTTTTTTCTTTGGGGTTTATTCGGTTATCACAACCTTCTTTGTTTCCGTTCCATTTGCAGTAGAAATGGAGAAAAAATAATTCCCTGCCGAAAGCATGGATTTATCAAAGCTCATCACATGCGCACCTTTCCCCTGATTTTCATTAACGATCGTTTTTAGCAATTGTCCTTTCACATCAAATAATTCGATTCTCACATTTCCTTCTTCAGCGGTCTGATAAGTAATTTCAGCGATCGTTGCAATCGGGTTAGGGTTTATCGCGAAATTAAATTTCCCCACTTGTGCGTCATTTATTGCAGTTGTACTGCCGAAATAATGGTAAGTAGTATTATTCAGTGTTCCCGAGTTCGTATTTCCAAGCGTATCAGTCAACACGTTATAAAAGATCTCAGCAGGACTGCTCAAACCAGTGACAACAGTTGTTGGCGTGGTGAATGTGCTTGTAAAACGCGTGATTTTATTCCCTGTCCAGGAAGAAATATAATAATTTCCCGCTGCATCTCTTGTAATCCCATCGCAATTTCCCAAGGTGGAAGTGATAATTGTTGTAACAGCCCCTGTTGTAACATCCATTGCCTTAATTGGAGCTGAAGCGCCCCAGCCTACAAATACACAGCGATTATTTGCTGCATCATAAATAATTCCATTCGGCGAAGACGTTCCACCGGTGGCGGTTACAAACACACTAAAAGCGCGTGTTGCAATATTGATACGGTATATTTTTTTGGTTGAAAAGTCTGTTGAATACAAATAATTATTGTCATGCGTAAGGCCATTCAAAAATGTTGCACCCATTGAGATTGTTCCAATTGCAGCACCGGTATTTACATTGAACAATTTTATATTTGCGCCTGCATTTACATACAAAGTATCATTCACAATCTCAATACCATGAGGACCACCTGAACAGGTTGCAAAAACAGTTACTGCGCCTGTTGCGCTATTTCTTGCCAGGATATTATTTCCGCTGTTGTTGGCAATCAGCCAGCGATTATTGGCATAATCAAATTCAATGCTCTCGGGACTGTTATAAGCTTGTGAAAAAACTGTTGTCGAAAATAGTACCGCAGATATAATAGTAAATAAATTTCTCATTTTTTTATGTTTAGCTTTTAGTGATTTTTTCTAATTCCATTCCGCAAACAGGACAATCTCCTGGTTTATTAACTATTGCTTCCGTGCATTTCATCGGACATTGATATTCTTCTTTGGCCACTTCTGTCGGTGCACCCTGCTCTTTTTCAGCATTTCCGCAGGCTGTTAATAAAATCAGGCTCATTATTCCGGCACTGAGAATCATTCTGATGTTCTTTTTCATTGTTATTTTGTTAATTACAGACTAAATTACTTATTTTTATGAGCCAATGAAAAAAATTTGAAACTTATAATTATATTTGCCGTTCACAGTAGTCCAATCGTTATTATTTACATTTAGTTCCCATGAAAAAAATCATATTTCTTTTTTTACTTTGTTTTGGTTTGACAACTGCAGGATTTTCTCAGGCAGCAGGAAAAGGCGGCGCGGAGAAAGGTTCCGGTTCCAAGGTAAAGCCTCACGCTCAAATGAAACATTTTGAGAGAAGAAAAAGAGATCCGAAAATGAGACATAACGGAACTTCTTTCCGCAAAAAGAAGCAGGAGTATAAAGTAGATGGAGACGGCTTTAGCAACTCTCCTGGAAAAGGAAAAAGAAGAAGAAAGAAATAAAGGAAGATATATTAACAAAAAAGCCCTATGAATTGCTTAATTCATAGGGCTTTTTTATTTTACAACGGTAATGTACCCTATATATTGATGATCATTGTGGAGCAAATCTTTCGTGAAAATTTTAGTTAGTTGCACAACACAGCTGCAAAAAAGCCTACCAAATATAGAAAAATATTGAAAGAGCTGACTACTGAATAGCGAACTCTGCGTTTATGGAGTAATTCAGTTTAATTGTTTTGCCGCCAATCGCATTGTCAATAGGAGTGGACTCTTCAATTACTGAACGACTTTGGTATTGATAGCTGATGTAACTATTATTGCTGACATTACCCCGGAAGTTTTCCGATGTTCCATCGTCTATCGAGACAAAGCCATCTTGTTCACCTACACTTAACGCTTTGCCGGCTTTTTCGCCGATCGCTTCCAGAAGGTAATTTGCTTTTTCCTTCGCCGCTTTTATCGCATTGATCTTGATCTGTTTTTTATACTCATCCATTTTGCTGTGTGAATACTTGCTTACATAAGCTCTGCTAATCCCTAATGAATCCATCACTGAATACAGCTGAGAAACTTGCTGAGAATTCTTAAACTTCACGTCATAACTTTTGCTGATCACTTCGTCCTTGTTCCGGCGTTTCATGCTCAAAATATAAGCACTCATGTTGTCCATTTTAATGTCTTTTTTATCCGTCATCGTTACCTTTTCAATAAAGCTGACAAAGTTTTTTTCCAGTTCTTCGATAGTAAATTTCTTTTTGTCCTTGGTATACTCTTTTAGGGTAACAGACATATAGATCTCATCCGGCACAATTTCCATCTCCGCTGTCCCGATAACTTTAACAGAGTGTTCGATTTTGGTGTCCTGAGCTGTTACGGTGGGAGCAAACAACAGAATAGCGGAGTAAAGTAAGATTGTCTTTTTCATCTTTTAGTCTTTTAGTTAAATTATTTCCAGAGCTCAACGCTCAGATGTGATTCTAAATTATTTTCTAATGAATCCGGCAGAGCCGGAAAAAAATCAATCGCTGTCAAACGTTCTAAAGAATCAATGCTTACGGCATAATTAAAAACAGAGAGCTTGCTCCCTGTGTTCGGCATGATAAAAGCGATTGCCTTATATTGAGGGCTATGCACATCCAATACTACCTTATAAAAATAATCAGGCACTACCACATTGTTTTTCCCGATATAGTTTGTTGTGTCTTTCAAAACACCGGCAGTAACAATATACAGCTCGCCGAACTCTTTTGCCCAATTGCGCACATCTGTTTCCAATGTTTTCCAGATCCCACGATTAAATTGTGGTGCCTGAGGGCTCATATTGCTCATCAGGAACGATTCGTTCATGCTGATATCGCTCCAGCCCATGTCACCGGCCGGACAAAGATGTCCGCGATCGTAACCGCTCTTCTTATAATCGTCCGGTGTTGCTGATGCTGTCTTTACATCCTTGTCTTCCCTGAAATTATCCGTTCGCTCTTGTTCCTTTTTGAGACACATTTGGTCAGTTAAACGATAGGCTACCCATTTCGCCTGCTCAAATTTTTCCTCATAGCACAAGGCAAATGCATGATGTTTGATGATTTGATCGCCTTCTTTTTTTGCCGGATAAAAGTCCATGCAGAAGTTTTTAAAGTCATCGGGAACAAGTTTTGTGTATCTTACAGGTATAACTTCCGGTTCAGAAAAAAAGCTGCTGAACAAGAGGGGTATTACTAAGAGAAAAAGAAATCGTTTCAGCGGCATTTGCAATGTTTTACAAGATAAAGATAGGCTAAAAAATGAAAACACTCTATTTGATTCGTCATGCAAAATCCGATTGGGCTATTGCCAATCTGCCTGATATCGACCGACCTTTGAACGAACGGGGATACACGGATGCTCACAAAATGAGCCTCGTGTTAAAGGCGAAAAAAGTAAGTCCGGATCTGATCATTTCCAGTCCGGCCATTCGCGCGATTTCAACCGCCTTGATTTTTTCCAGGAACCTGGAAGTTGACCCTTTGGCTATCTCTGTCGTGAAGGATCTATACAATACCAACCCGAAGGAGTATCTGAAAACAATCCGGTCCGTGGAAAACAAGCATAATACTGTCTTTATCTTCGGCCATAATCCGATAATAACAAACAGCGTCAATTCAATGATCACTTCTTTTACAAAGGAGATGAGTACATGCAGCATCGCAGGAATACAGTGCGATACTGAGAAATGGTCGGCCTTTGGAACAGATCCGATCGAACTGGTTTATTATGACTTTCCCAAAAACCATCCATAAAATGTTAATTAATTGTTACCTTTCGGCAGAAGGTTTGTTATCCATAAAAAAACAAACATCTTTACTTTAAAATCCAAAACGATGATGACTAAAAAAGAACTACGCAAGGAGCTTGAGCTCAACCTGGTAAAAGCCATTGAAGAATTGCTGACCAAAAAAAATGCAGAAGCGGCAAAGGCGATCCGCGAAACAACGGAAGAGTCTTCAAAAAAAATAGCAAAGAAATTCTACAAATTTCTAAAGTCTAAAGAAAAGACTGTTGCCAAACCGGCTGCTCCAAAAAAGCTCAAGGCGCCTACTAAACTGAAAGCTGTTGTACGATTCAAGCCGGCAGCAAAAACAAGAAAATCAAAAGGCAAGAAATAATTCTGTAAATTCGCATACTATTTTGTGTGCCGCATGAATAAAAAGAACATTGTCTTAATCAATCGTGAACTGAGCTGGCTAGCCTTTAATGAAAGGGTTTTGCAGGAAGCCGAAGATAAAACGGTTCCCCTCATCGAACGATTGAAATTTCTGGGTATCTATTCGAACAACCGCGACGAGTTCTTTCGTGTTCGTGTGGCTACGCTCAAACGCGCTGTAAAACATCATAAGAAAGCAGAAGTACTGATGGGTGAAAACCCTTTGCGTCTGCTCGACAAAATCCAGAAAGCGGTAATCGATCAGCAGGTCAAATTTGAACGGACCTATCAAACCATCATCAAAGAGCTGGAAGACCAAAATATTTCCATCATCAATGAAAAGCTGCTTAATTCTTCACAAGGTGTATTCGTAAAAGAGTATTTCAGAGAAAAAATCAAATCGTCTCTTTTCCCCATCATGCTGGATAACAGCACGTCTTTTCCATATTTAAAGGATCGTTCTGTTTACCTGATCATTAAACTGGGAAAAAACGATAAGAAGAAAAAAAATAAATACGCCCTTATAGAAGTGCCGACCGATGAACTTTCCAGGTTCATTGTACTTCCAAAAGAGAAAGAAAAGAATTTTGTTATCCTCCTGGATGATGTGATCCGCTATTGCCTTGACGACATCTTTCAGAATTTTGATCATGACTATACGGAAGCTTATAACATTAAGCTGACAAGAGATGCAGAGATGGACATTGATAATGATTTGTCCAAAAGTTTCGTAGAAAAAATATCAAAAGGATTAAAAGAACGTAAAAGAGGCCTGCCTGTACGATTGGTTTATGATAACCAGATCGCACCGGATATGCTGGATTTTATTATGAAAAAGATCAAGCTTGGCAAGGAAGACAATCTGATCCCCGGCGGCCGCTATCATAATTTTAAAGATTTTATTTCTTTCCCGCATGTAGGTGGCACAGAACTTTACTACAAAAAATTAAAACCGTTAAAACATCCTGATTTAAAAGATCAGCCTAACCTTTTTAAGATTATCAACAAAAAAGACGTGCTGATTACTTATCCATATCAGTCGTTTGAGCACATCATTGATTTTTTAAGAGAAGCTTCCATTGATCCGAAAGTGCAGAGCATAAAAATAACGCTATATCGTGTCGCCAAGAATTCCAACATCGTGAAAGCATTAATTAATGCATTAAAGAACGGCAAAGATGTAACCGCAGTTATTGAGCTGCAGGCACGATTTGATGAAGAGGCAAATATCTATTGGTCGGGCAAGCTACAGGAAGAAGGCGCAAAAATTATTTACGGTGTTCCCGGATTAAAGGTACACTCAAAGTTGTTTTTAATCACCCGAAAAGAATCCGGAAAAATTAACCAGTATGCGCATATTGGAACAGGCAATTTTAATGGCGAAACGGCAAAAATATATACCGACCACACCCTGCTTACATCCGATAAAACGATCAC
>DASWNK010000018.1:0-12743 GCA_036399275.1 Bacteroidia bacterium
TTACCGGAGTGCAAACACGCTCGCTGGCTACCTGGCCCACAAGCATTTCTTTGGGGCTGGAATAAATGGTGTCGCCGGTGATTTTAAAAACAGCCGGATTGTTTGCTAATTGATTGTTGCCCTTCTCCACGCTATCTACTATTGCAATTTCACCCACTACCTGATTATCAGTGGTGCGGCAGCTGAAAAGACTGGTTCCGAATGCAAAGAACAGAGCGATTGCAAATGCTTTTCGGTAGGAAATGTTTTTCGGCAATAGATAAAGTGGAATGCTGAAATTCAAAGCGGCAGGTTTTTCATCCAATTGATCACTCATAAAACGGCCACATATTTTTTTGCCGCTTTGTTCTATCAAAGTGCTTCTTATTTCGTCCGGAGTTTTGGTAGTGAAATCGAGCACTGCCTTGCAGCATTTGCCGCAGAATGCCCCTTTTTCATTTGCAGTCATTTCGTTCCAGTCTTCGTGACAAGGTTTTGGAATGCTGATTTTTATTGCGTCTGATTGTTCCATTTTTAAGTGTTTTATCGTTAGATGCAAACATGAAACCGATTCCATAAATTTTTCTTATTGACGTTGCATCAACAAAGAAAAAAGCAAAACACAGATATTTTTGTGATTATCATTAATTGCCTTTACATTAGTAGCTTGTTAAATAAATTTTTGAAAAGACTCGCGCTTATACTACTTATTCTATGCATTTCTGCCATCAGCCTGAAAGCTGAAACCGGAAATAAGGTGGATAGTCTCTTAAAGGTTCTGTTGAAAGAAATTCCGGATACTTTACGGATAAATATTCTCAATGATATTGCCAAAGCGGTGATTGTATACCCGGACAGCAGCTATCAATACGCCTCGCGCGCCCTTGATTTGTCCAAAAAAAATAGTTTTAACAGAGGCCTGGCAAAGGCATACGCCAATATCGGAGAGATCTACAATGCGAAAGGAAGTTATAACCTGGCATTAAAGCATCTGTATGAAGCCTATAAGATCTATGAGCAATCAGGCAATAAAAAGGGGATGAACAAGGTGATGAACTCGATCGGAAATACGCACCTTGGAAATAAGGATAACGGAAAGGCCCTAATAGCTTTTAGATTATGCTATGCAATCGGGATAGAATCAAAAGACACTTCCGCAATAGCGCTTTCTTCGTTTGGAATTGGAAATATTTACGGCACTTAGGAAAGATGGACAGTGCTATGAAGTATCTGAATTTTGCATTGCCGGCCTTCTCGAATCAAAAACACATTTACGGCCAGGGAATGACTTACGCGCTGATAGGCCAACTGAAAAACAATGAAAAAAACTATTCCGAAGCATTGCTGTCCCTGGATAAAGCAATGGAATTATTCAAACAAATTGATCAGATTTATGGAATAGGTGTGACTTACCAGGCAATCGGTAAGACCTATTATGATAGCGGTGATAAGAAAAAAGCGCTGGATAATTATTTGTTGGCTTATCAGGTTCATTTGAAACGCAACGCCTATGATAATTTGAAAGAGGTTTCCGGCAATATTGCTGAAGTTTACAAGGATTTGGGCGATTTTGAAAATGCGCTGACATTCCGTGACAAATACATGATCTATAACGATTCGGTTTTCAATGAGCAAAGCCGGAAACAATTGCTAGAGATCGAGACACAATATCAAACAGAAAATAAGGAAAAGGAGATCCAGTTGAAAAATCTTGCTTTGGAGAAATCTACCAGCGAGGTGAAGAGCCGTACAGCTTTTTTGTATGTATTTATTGGTGTTTCTATTGTGTTTCTGCTTATGGGGTTTTTCGTTTTTCGGCAGTATAAAGAAAAGCGAAATGCGAACATTGAGATCATGCTGCAAAAAGATGTGATAGAGGAAAAAAACAAAAGCATTACCGACAGCATTCGTTATGCACAGTATATTCAGGAGTCTATTTTACCGGATGATGACATGATCTATTCTGTTTTGAGAGAATCATTTGTTTTATATTGCCCGAAAGATATTGTAAGCGGTGATTTTTATTGGATCGTAGCTGTTGAGGATTATGTGTACGTTGCCGCGGTGGATTGTACAGGACATGGTGTTCCTGGTGCTTTTATGAGTATGCTCGGACACAATGCGCTTAGTAATTCAATCAAACATTTCAGCACGCCGGGGACCTCCGAAGTATTGTCTTTTTTACAGCAGGAGGTAAGAGAACTATTCAGGAACAACTTTCATAGTAGCAATGTACGCGATGGAATGGATATTTCACTTGTGAGGATTGACAGGAAAAACATGAAACTTCAATTCTCCGGAGCTAATAATCCTGTTTGTTATATCAGAAATAACCTATTCACTGAGTGTAAGGGTAATAAAGTAGGGATAAGCGCACACAATGAAAATAGCAATGTCGTGTTTACACAGCATGAAATCGAACTGCAGAAAGGAGATGCTGTTTATTTGTTTAGCGATGGCTATGCCGATCAGTTTGGCGGAGCTAAAGGCAAAAAATTCAAGTACAAACAGTTTCAGGAGTTGATTTTGAAAAACCACCTCTTACCAATGAATGAACAAAAAGACGTTCTTTTCAATGCGATGGAAGCCTGGAAGGGAAACCTGGAACAGATCGACGATGTATTGGTAATTGGGTTTCGCATTTAGTACTGTTGTATCTTTTTATTTCTCTTTCGTTATAGTTTTATCTAAACTAAAAACGGAGGTCAATATGAGAAAAATAATTTCATTCTTGTTTGTTTTACTTTTCCTAACGCTGAACGCATATAGTGTTGAGCATGATACGATAAAGAGAGGGGTTCTTAATCCTCCTAAATATCCCGACTCACCGGTTATCAAAGAAAATTCTGTCAACCGTAAGCCGGTTCCATATGCAGCTTTGCGTGAAGCCGACGTGATGTGGAGTAAGCGGGTGTGGCGAGTGATTGATCTCCGGGAAAAAATGAATCTCCCTTTGTACTATCCTGATTCTCCAACATTGGGACGCAAAAGTTTATTTGATGTCATTATCGATGAAGCACTGCACACTGGAGATATCACTTGTTTCGGCAATCCCGCCATTGATGATGAGTTCAGGTATGAAATGACCCGGACGGAGGTTCTCAATAGATTATCGTCCGTTGATACACAATTGATAGAGCGAGTGGATGGATCGGGCTTTGATAAGGTAGCAATTCCGAACGACATTACTTCCGCACAGGTTTGGAAATATTGGGTGAAAGAAGATTGGTTTTATGATAAACAACGCTCGGTAATGGAAGTAAGGATCATCGGTTTATGTCCTTTGATTGAAAAGGTAACTCAGAGTGGCGATCATCTGGGAGCAGACGTCCCTTTGTTCTGGATCTATTTTCCCGAAGCACGCCCCGTATTTGCAAACTCCGAAGTATTCATGAGAAAAAATGATGCAGAGCGCAGAACGCTGGATGATGTATTTTGGAAAAGAATGTTCTCCAGTTATATCAGAAAAGAAAGCAATGTACATGACCGGGGAATTTATGAGTACAAGACAGGCCTGGACTGCCTGCTGGAATCAGATCGCGTCAAAAATGATATTTTTACGTTTGAGCATGATCTATGGCATTTTTAAAAATAAGAAACACAGATTCCTTTGAATCTGTGTTTCTTATTTTTTAATTAGCCCGTTCTTCCCAGATGATGCAAAGGTTGACGATCGTTTGAACCGCTTTTTCCATATCCTGAACGGAAACCCATTCATGTTTTGAATGAAAGGCGTGTTCACCTGCAAAGATATTTGGACAAGGTAAACCCATATATGAAAAACGGGAACCGTCTGTTCCGCCTCTGATACTGGAAAGCACAGGTTCTACTCCGGCTCTGCGGATGGCTTCCATGGCATTGTCTACAATTTCCGGATTTTTATCCAACACTTGCTTCATATTACGATACTGCTGCTTTACAATAAAATCAAAAGTGGATTTCGGATAATTTTGCATGATCTTTTCAGTGAGGGCTTTCAGAAAATCTTCCTGCGTTTTTAATCCTTCTTCATCAAAAGAACGGATAATGAATTGCAAAGTAGTTTCCTCAATGCCTCCGGAAATGCTTAGAGGATGAACGAATGGCTCTTTTTTCTCCGTGGATTCAGGACTCATTTTATCTTTCGGCAGCGCAGCAACAATTTCGCTGGCTATTTTAATAGCGCTTTCCATTTTGTTTTTTGCAAATCCCGGGTGAGTACTTACACCATGAATATTAATTGTTACTCCATCCGCCGAAAATGTTTCGTTTTCCAAGTGTCCTAACTCTTCTCCATCCACGGTATAGCCAAAATCAGCTGCAAGCTTCTTCATGTCTGCTTTATCTGCTCCTCTTCCTATTTCTTCATCCGGTGTGAACAGGATCTTTATGGTACCGTGCTTGATCTCCGGGTAGCTCATTAAGTGATTTGCTGCATCCATAATTTCCGCTACACCTGCTTTGTTGTCTGCACCCAGCAAAGTCGTTCCATCAGTGGTAATAATATCATTCCCGATTTGTTTCAACAACGAAGGGTGTTCGCTCACACGGATAATTTGTGTTTTGTCTTTCGGAAGTACAATGTCTCTTCCATCGTATTTTGTATGAACCTGCGGATTTACGTCTTTCCCCGAACAATCAGGGGAAGTATCCATGTGTGAACAAAAGCAAATAACAGGAATTTTTTTTGTGGTATTGGACGGAATAGTAGCATAGACATATCCATGTTCATCTATATGAGCGTCCTTGATTCCCATTTCTAACAACTCAGCAACCAATACTCTTCCTAGGTCTTTTTGTTTTTCTGTAGAAGGGCAGGTGGGGGATGAAGGATCACTTTGAGTATCTATCTTTACGTATTTTAGAAAGCGTTCTTTTACAGTATGGTTCATTTTTATGATTGATTTTTAAATGTGTCACGAATTACAGTAATTTTGGGCAATATTCAAAATTTATTAGTCCAGAGCATGAAATACAAACAATTGAATACAGGGGAATTAGCAGCGTTAGAAAAAGAATTTATACATTTTTTATCCTCCGCCCAGATCACCGGGCAGGATTGGATAAAAATGAAAAAAGAGGAGTCGGATAAAGCAGAAGAATTAATAGCTGTTTTTAGTGATATGGTATATGAGAAGGTGATGAGTAAAATTAATTACCTGGAATATCGTGATGCAAAATCACTGACTGTATTTAAATGTGGAGAAGAAGAAATAGAGATGGTGGGGCTAAGAGTGAAAGCGGATAATCCATTGGATCTCACAGCGGCCAATGTTTTTGAACAATGGAACGAAAGTGAATCAAATGCAGTGGAAGTAATAAAGTCAGAAAAAAAGTATAAAGAGGACAGGGGCTTAGAAGTGTTTGGTTTGTTGGAAAGCGGCTGTTTGATCACCGACAATCGTTTGTTTGAGCTGATCAGTAGTATGGTCTAACTAGGAACGGGAATTTGAGGTGCGGGCAACCTTTCCGGCTCTCTTTAAGCTGCCATTTGAATTGTTTGTGATGGAAGGACCCGGGATCATTTTGAAAATTACAATATTGTTGCTTTTGCTGGCAGAAACCGTGTCGTTATTCTTAGGAGTAGGCTTGTTAAAGTCGCCATTGGAAGAGGCAAAGCTATAATCAGCGATTGCCATAAATGACAGAGAAAAGAATAATTTTAAAAAAACGTTCATCTTATAAAAATTAACTATACCAAAAATAGAATAATTTCTTCGCAAAACCAATCAAAATTTTCTGCTTAGCATTTGTTAACTAAAAAAGGGGCCATTGCCCCCTTTTTAGTTAATTATTCTGTAATAATCAGTTTCTTAGTGATTATGCTTCCATCAACAGCTATGCGAATGAAATAAATGCCATTCAGCAGATTCAATTGATGTTTGGAGATTTGAATTGAATAGTCGCCTTCCGTCTGGCCGCTATTGTTTACCTCCATGATCTTTTTACCCAATACATCTATCAGTTCGATTTTCGTATCTCCTTTTTTATTTAAATGATAGGAAAGAGTGGTGCTTTCGTTAGATGGATTAGGAAATAAAGAAACGCTCGCTTCATTTAATATATTATTCTCAACACCCAACACCCCGGTGATGTTTATATCATCAATGTAAATGCTGTTTCCTGCGTTGCCGGATGTATATTCGAATTTAAAGCGGGTATTTGCTGTTTTCGCAAGCGATGGAAGCGTGTACGTTTTAAGAGCCCACTGGCTTGGCGAGTTTGGAAGGAATTCTTCCGGGTGATAGCTGTTGTTAAGGAAGCTCACGCCCGATAGAGTTGTAACAGAGCTCCAGGTTGCGCCACAGGTGGTTGAATAAAAGATTTTTAAATTGTCATTCATATCAGCTGATACGGCTGCACTTGTGGCAGCAGCACATCTGAAAGTAAGTGTAGGAGTAATCACGTATGTTAAGTCATAAGATGGTGAAAATAACTGATCCACGTCAAAAGGATAGTTATAATATGAGTTCATAACAACACTTTGCGTTCCGGTATAGGCAGCGTCATTGTTCAACCACCAAGTTCTGGAGTTGTTGTCCAAATCCTTAGAATACCATTTGTCATAATAGTCAGCTGTGTTTTCGAAGCTTTCCTGGTAAAGTCCGGTTACCTGCGCATATGATTGTGACACCATAATATAGTTGGTTTCAGTAACGGTTCCGGTTCCGCCAATATTAGAAGCTGTTAAGGTTACAGGATAAATACCTGGCGTGTTGTATACAACAACCGGGTTTGCAGCTGAAGAAGAAGAAGGAGTTCCGCCCGGAAAAGTCCATGTTGCTGTTGTGGTAGCACCAGGAGTAATGTTCAGAATATTTTTAGTAAATGTTACTGATCCTCCGGGACAAACGGAGTACTTGTTGGCATAGAACTGAGGATCCGGAACGCATACGGGGTAAGTGGATCCGTCTGTACCGGTTGCAATCAGGTTAGAAGTAAGCCATAAGCTGCTTCTTTGAGCAACAGGACTTTCTAAAGCTGATCTCATTCTTGCAACCTGTCCTTCGGTGAACATGAATGTACAGCTTGAGTAATCCATATAGTTGTTGATGTTTTCCATGTCCCCGTATGTACCTGCAATAGAAACGTTATCAATACCAAATGTGCCGGTGCTGCTTTCTGCATTGTATCCGTAGATGCGGAATGTAATTGGTGTTGTTCTTCCGGTAAAGGCTACGCCACTAAGGGTGATTTTGCTTCCTACCAATGAAGTGCTGGTATCTGCGCAAAAGAATACATTCCCTGTTTGCACTGAAAGATTAGGGTTAGCCGGAGTGATGGAAGCAGCTAAATTGCTTGCATAACCATCGGCACTCGAACGAACGGCAAATGTTCTTACGCCTCCCGAGTCACGTTGGAAATTAAAGGTAAGGGCCGTAAGTGACATTCCTGCACTTGCATTTGGTGTGATCGTAAATTGGTAGTATTTGCCGGTATCAAGTGCTCCTGTTAAAAGAGAATAAGTTGTTTCGCCGTTTAAAGCGCCAGTGCCCCAATTGCTGTAGCTAAACATTGCAGCAGTTGAAGGGTTTGCAGACACTCCTGCAGCAGTAAAATTACTGAATGTTAAGCTTGAATCTGCAGGACTTGGAGCTGCGGTTGGATCGGATGATCCTGAAGTTGTTGTTACGGCTGAAAAATCGTAAGTGATTGCCAGCGCAAGATTATCACAAACATTGTCATAAGAAGGGCAGGTAGAGAAATGTCCTTTAGTTACCGGAGTATCTGTTACGTTATCATCTCCACAGACAGTAGCTACACTGGTATTTCCCCAGGTATGTTCTAAGCTTAACCAATGACCGGTTTCATGCGTTAATGTTCTTGAAGTTCCGTTACACTGGTCTGACCTCATGATTACACCATCTGAAGGGAAACCGAATGTGTTAACGGATGATGGAAAAGTAGCGTATGCCAGGATAACTCCACCGGGAATGGTTGCACCAATATCCGTGATTACCCAAACGTTGAAATATTTCTCTCTTGGCCACTGGTTTAATTTTGAATAATCATCCGCTTTCAGTGTTTTATGCGAATAGATCCGATCGATACCATTGGTGCAATTTCCATTTGGGTCAAGTTGTGCCAGTTTGAACTGGATCAAAGCATCGCCTGCAATGGATTGAAAATAGGGAGGACACGAAGTGATATCGGTATTCAGCTTGCGAAAGTCGGAATTTAACCTCGCTACCTGTGCAATAATATTTGCATCAGGTATGTTCTCTGTTCCGTTAATATGAATTACGTGAAATACAATAGGTATTGTATATAACGTGGTGCTGCGGTTTTCGTTATGGCTGGTATTCTGTTTCAGATCATTTACATAATCAATATACGCTTGCTTGAGCTCAGGGTGCTGAAGATAAAGCTCTTCGTTTTTTTCAACGGTTCCGCAAGGAATAATCGTTTGTGCCTGCGCTGTTCTTAGTTGCGAAACAGAAACAATTGCACTTAATAAAGCAAGTTTTAGGTAGTTTGATTTCATGATAACATAGTTTAATTTATCTAACACAATGTTAGCGAATAATAGTAAAAAAGACAATTGTTTTATATGAGCGGTAGGCTTTTCTGATTAAATGGTCGTTTTCGGCATTTAAAATGATTCAAATAAAAAAAGGGGGCTTAAAAAGCCCCCTTTTTTTATTGAAAATGAATTTATTTAGTGATGATCAGTTTCTTTGTGATGGTTTGATTATCAATTGAAAGTCTGATGAGATAAATACCGTTCAACAAATTCAATTGTTGCTTGGAGATCTGAACAGAATAATCACCTTCTGTTTGGCCATTATTGTTTACTTCCATGATCTTCTTTCCTAATACATCAATCACTTCGATTTTTGTATCTCCTTTTTTGTTCAAATGGTAAGACAAGGTAGTGCTCTCATTGGAAGGGTTTGGAAATAAAGAAACACTTGCCGCGTCTATAATCTCGTCACTAACACCCAATACTCCGGTCATGTTGATATCATCAATGAAAATGGAGTTTCCACCGTTGCCGGAAGTGTACTCGAACTTAAAGCGGGTATTCGCAGTTTTTGCCGCTGATGGAAGCGTCAATGTTTTCAAAGCCCATTGACTAGGAGAGTTAGGTATAAATTCTTCCGGATGATAGCTGTTGTTAATGAAGCTTACTCCGCTCAGTGTAGCCATAGGCATCCAGGTTCCTCCACAGGTGGTTGAATAGTAAACTTTCAAATTGTCATCCATATCAGCAGATACAGTAGCAGTGGTTGCTGCAGCACATCTGAAAGTAAGCGCAGGGCTGAGAACGTAAGTTAAGTCATAAGAAGGCGAAAATAACTGATCCACATCCAATGCATAGTTATAGTATGAATTCATAACAACGCTTTGTGATCCGGTATATGCAGCGTCATTGTTCAACCACCATGTTCTGGAGTTTTCGTCCAGATCCCTAGAATACCATTTATCATAATAATCAGCCGTGTTTTCGAAGCTTTCCTGATAAAGTCCGGTTACCTGCGCATACGATTGTGACACCATAATATAGTTGGTTTTAGTAACGGTGCCGGTTCCTCCGCTGTTGGTTGCCGTTAAAGTTACCGGGTAAGCGCCCGGGGTGTTGTAAGTCACGTTAACGGTTGCTCCTGCGGTGCCAACAGATGTTGCTGTGCTAGGAGATCCTCCAGGGAAGCTCCATGTAACAGAAGTGCCTGCAAATGATCCCGAAGTAATATTTTGAAGGCTTTTTGTAAATGTCACTGATCCGCCCGGACAAACGGAATATTTGTTGGCGTAGAAATCAGGCTCAGGAGTACAAACCACACCGCTTCCATCTGTTCCTGTAGCTGCAAGGTTTGCGGCAAGTGATAAATTGTTTCTTTGAGATAATGCAGTTACCAAAGCGATACGCATACGGTCTTTCTGGTCGTATGTGTACATTTTAGAACAATAAGAGTATTCCATATAGTTCTCTACATTTTCTACGATGCCATGTGTTCCAGCCAATGTAACATCATCAATGCTGAAGGTTCCGTTAATATCTTCTGCATTCCATCCATAAATGCGGAAGGTTCTTGAAGTGTTGTTGATGCTGGTAAACAAAGCGCCACTTAAAGTGATTTTGCTACCGGTAAGAGATATAGTAGTGTCGGAATTGATGAAAAATACATTTCCTGTCTGCACACTTAAATTTGCATTAGCCGGTGTGATGCTTGCTGCAAGATTAGCTGCGTAGCTGTCGGCATTTGAACGGACAGCAAAAGTTCTGATACCGTTTGTATCGCGTTTGACTTTAAATGTTAAACCTGTTAAGCTCAAAGCTTGCGCTAATTCAGGAGTAACGGTAAACTCATAATACTTTCCTGTATTGATTGCTCCGGTTAGTGAAGCGTATGATGTTGCGCCATTTAAAGCGCCGGTATCCCAATTTGAAAAGTCAAATGAGCTTGCTGTAGCAGAATTTGCGGATAATCCGGTTGCTGAGAAGCTGGAGAATGTCAGCCCGCTGTCAATTACTGTTGGTGCAATTGAAGGATCAGTTGCGCCTGAAGCTGTTGTTACACTTCCAAAATCATATGTTTCAGTTAAAGCTTTGGAATCACAGAAAAAATCAAAACGATTAGAACAGTTGTCATGTCCTTTAGTAACAGGAGTATCTAAAGGGCCATCGTCACCACATCCAACAGTAGGATCATTGGTAGATCCCCAGGTGTGAGGCAGGTTCAGCCAGTGACCAACTTCATGTGTTAACGCTCTTGAATTGGTAACATTGGCAGTACCAATGCTTCCGATGTATTGGTGGATAATGATGATACCGTCGAAAGGGAACATGTAAGTGTCGGTTGCTGCAGGGTAATAAGCATATCCTGCCGTTCCAACGCTTTCCATTGTTTTGATTACCCAAACGTTCAGATATTTTTCACGTGGCCATGGATTCAATTTTGAATTGTCATTTGCCTGATCTGTTCTGTGAGAATAGATTCTGTCAATACCATTGGTGCAATTTCCATCAGGATCTAACTGCGCCAGGCGGAATTCTATTTTAGTATCTGCAGCATGAGGCTTAAATGGCGCAGCAATAGTAGCTGTGTCGGCATTCAGTTTGCGGAAATCACGATTCAAAATGCTTACCTGGTCAATTACCTGAGCGTCAGAAATGTTTTCTGTTCCGTTAATATGAATAATGTGAAAAACCACAGGAATGACAAATACCTGCTCTACGGCTTTTGAATTCTTATTGTTAAGAAGCTGTTGCGCAATAAGTGCATTAAAATCAGCATTTGATTTCGCTAATTCCGGATGAGCAGCAAATAATTTCTGGTTCATTTCTTCCGTTCCGCATTTGTAGCCCTGAGCTAACACAGTGTTTTTTCCTACAAGGAAAAGAGCGGATCCTAGGAATAGATACTTAAGTAGATTTTTTTTCATTTAATGGATGTTTTGTTGATGATGTAATACCTTTGCAATATTAACGATAAAAACAAAAAAAAGAAAGCTTTTTCTTTAAACAGCCATTTTTTTTATTAAATGGTTGATTTTAAGGTTTCAACGGTAGGCTATAAAACAAAAAAGGAGCTGCAAAGCTCCTTTTTTGTAAATCACACATGGTTTTCTAAAACTTCACTCTCACTGATGCAATAATATTTCTTCCAGGTGCGGAGATGCCGGATGCAAATACGCGATAATGAGTATCAAAAAGGTTTTCTATACCCAGATTTACACTGATCTTTTCAGTGATATGGTAAGCTGTTTTGAAATTAAAAGTTATCCAGCCTGGCATGTATCCATTAACCGGGTCAGCAGAATAAAGCTCATTGTCTTCTTTTCCAATGCTGTAGTCTTTGCCTGTTTTAGCGGCACTGTAACGGGCATAGATTTCGCTTTCAAACTTTTTGAAATGATATAAGATGCTGGTTTGTCCGAACATTGGAGGGATATGGTCCAATGGAACGATCGTATCATGCGAAGGATCATTATTAAGCGGAGCGAGTTGCTGGTGATATTGACCAAGCGTATAGGTAAGTGATGTTTTGAAAGACACATGGTCAGAGAAGTCGGCGGTGATAGCACCGTAAAGCCCTTGAATGTATGCTTCATCCACATTTTGTGATGCTTTTACCTGGCTTAAGGTTCCGTTGAACATCAGCGAATCTTTTCCATCAAACTGGAATTCTTTTACCACGATCGCATTCTTAAGCAAGGTATAATAGTAATTTGCTTCCAGCTTTATTTTGTTATCCATTACTGTAGTGGACAATCCTCCTTCTATATTATAAGCGTATTCTGCTTTTAATTTGGAATTTGGTACCACAACTGTATTTCCAGCCGATTCGTATACTTTACTTAAGTCGTCTACATTGGGCGCACGAAAGCCGGTTGATCCCAGAATAGTGAAACGTACATTTTCTGCGGGCATCATAATCAGGGCCAGATTTCCGTTTAATGCATTGTTTGTTTGTTTCACAGTAGTGAAGGGGAACTGAAAATTTGAAACTGCTGCAGAGGTGTCAAATTTTGAAATCAATGAATTATGGCTGAAACGAATTCCATCGGAAAGGATAAGCATCTCATTGATCTCCCAGCTGTGCGACAAATACACCCCGATGTTTGTTGTTTTACTTCCTCCGTTCGGATAACGGGTATCAACCGGAGTAATGTTTTCACCAGTATAAATGTTTGTTTTAGTAGCTGTGGAAGTTACTTTGTTTCCCACGGCTTCTATGCCATAACTTAATTCATGCTTTTCTTTTACTTGTTTTCTGAAATCAGCATTTAACGAATAAACATTCACTTTTTCCAGGTTCACCGTTTTGTTGTTGTTGCCG
>DASWNK010000019.1:0-23030 GCA_036399275.1 Bacteroidia bacterium
GGGATAATTCCCGTCACGGCGTTGGCTGCATACGTCGCATTGGTCGCATCGGTGTATTGTTCCTTTGTACTGGAATATTGATACGTGATCTTAAAGGCTTTGTAAGAAACGCTTAAACCCGATCGTAAGATCATGCCGGGAACATATTCCACTTTTTTATCACGGAAAGCACTTTCCTTCGAATCGATATAACGCGCATCGATGTAGGAGAAATTTCCGAAAACAGAAACGCCTAATTTCCTTTTGCTTCCTGCGATCAGTTTAAAGATGTCTGATTCTGCAAACGCTTCCAAACCATAATTCCTCGAATCGGAAATATTTGTGCGATAACGGTAGGGCTGATAGCTGAAGGAATCCACCATCAATACAGAGCCAATGTGATTATTATATTTCAGATAGAATAAACTGAAATCGAAGTTTAGGTAATTCTTAATATTCCCCCTTACTCCAATATCGCTGGAATAGCCTGTTTCATCTTTTAAGTTGAGATCCACCCGTGTATTGGGGTTGACAATGCGCATATCATTAAAGTTAATGGAGCGATAGTTCTGAGAAAAATTAGCGTACACTTCAATGTCGCTGGAAACTTTATAGCCCATGCCCAGGCCGAACAAAACAAAATGCCGGTAACTGCTGCGGTTGTCCTGTACTTTGTTTTTGTAAATAATATTTCCTGCCAGGTCGGTATACTCTTCATTGTAATACCCTTTGGAATTGGTAGAGATGTATTCGAAGCGGGCGCCCGGAGTGATATTGAACCGAGGAGTTAAACGGAAAATGTTTTCTGCAAAAAAAGCAAGGTTCTCACTCGGAAATTTATAATCCGAATGTTCGAGATCATCGGGATGTAAATAATTAAAATCAGCAGCAGCGCCATCAGGACCCAATCCCTGTTTACGCAAGGTCATGCCGTGGTAATAGCGCGCACCGATCAGGAAGGTGGAAAGGTTTTCCAGAAGCGTATAGCGGCGTAAATACCTCAATTCGGCGCCTGCATTTCTAAATTTATCCTGCAGCAGGTCCCGCTCTGTCATCGGGTCGGTGCGGTTAATGACTCCCAGGAAACCCAACGCATCACGCTGTGCATACAAACCGAATGTGCGGAAGTTGAGACGCGAGCGTTCTGAGATTTCGTAATCCACATTCAGGGCCATCAGGTTCCAGCTTACTTTGAACCAATTCCTGGTGCGGAACGATTGTCGCGCATCCTTCTTAAATTGATTATCGGTTAAGCCCCCAGCCTGCTGTGCGAGGTAATTCATGAAAGTGTATTCGCCGGTGATTTTGATCTTTGTATTCAGTTGGTAGGAAAGCGAGGCATGGGCAGTATGTGCATCAAAATCTGAGTTCGGTCTCCAGCCTTCTCCTGTTTTATATTGATAGAAAGTAAAATAACTCCATTTTTTCTTTGTACCGGAAACGCTGGCGAAGGTGCTGAAGAAGCCAAACGAGGCCGCAGTTTGTTTCGCTTCTACCTGAATTACCTTATCTGCCGGTGCCTGCTTGAATTTGAAATTGATGAATCCACCGAATTGAGTACCATATTGCAAAGATGCTGCTCCTCTCACTACTTCAATACGCTCTAAAGCATCTGCAGGTGGGGTATAATAACTTTCGGGATAACCCAAAGCATCTGCACTGATATCATAACCATTCTGACGGGTATTGAAATTGGAAACGCGGTTGGGATTAAGCCCCCTCCCTCCTATGCCCAGCTGGATTCCTGCGCCGTCACTTTCCCAAATATTCAATCCTGCAACTTTGTTATAGATCTGTCGTGCGCTGTTTGTCGCAAGGTTTCCTGCGGCATCATTCAACAGGATCACTTCGGTTTTCTTTCCCGCATAAATGGCTGTTCCTTCAATCTGGTTCAGGCGGGTTATTCCAAAATCGTTTTCCTTGCCTGCAGTAATATCAACGGCTATTAAGGTATCCTTTTTGGCAATAACAGTATCCTTCTGAGCAAAGGCATGCGCACATATAAAAACGGATATAAACAGGAAAAGATTTTTCAAGATCATTGCATTAATTCTCATAAGGAAGTACCCACCACTTGTGATGGAAGCCTTCTTTTATCATTGTCAAATCTACATATTTATTGATATACAAACGGCTCCCCCGCCCGTTTACCGTCACATAACTTTCTACGGTGATCTTAGGGTTTTTCATTCCTTGTTTCTGATATTTCTCTTTCAGGAAATGAGCGTACTGCAAAATCATATCGGGCTGTGTCGCCATCATTTTCTCCTGGTTCACTGTCAGATCATTGTCCATCATTGCTTCGCCATGCATGCCCGTATCTTTATCGGTGACATAAAAGAATGCTTTTCCGGCTTTCTCCATCAGCATCACCCGCCAGGAAAACCGGTAACCCTGCTCTGTCCAGAATAGTTTTCCCGGATACAATGCATACCGGAAAGGCAAAAGCAACTGCACGATAAAATGCAGAACAAAGAAGCTGATGAATAATGTTTTTGCGATACTCTTAAATTCATACTGTTTGTATTCAACAACAGCCGGTTTCTTTTTAAACCATTGCAATCCTCTTTCAAGAAAGCTCAATACCTTCAAATGGAAGCCTTCAGAGAAGAAGATCAGCGTCGCCAGGATCATGATGTAAGGAAACATTCCGATCTGAAACAGAACGCGTGTCAAAACATGAAAGGCAATTACAAAGAAATAAGCCGTTGCTCTTGTCTTCTTTATTGCAAGAAAAAAAGGAATGGTTAAATCGTAGAATGCCCCGAACCAGCTGAAGAGATAAGCGATCCACAGCTTATCCATAAAATAGCCGATCACCGGAATATTGGTATGCGGTTGTAACCATGTGCGCAACGGCTGTGCTTCTATAAGCCAGTCAGAATTGAGTTTGGCAACACCTGCGTAAAAATAAACAATGCCCAGTTGCAGCTGTATCGTAAAAATAAAGATGCGTGGAATGTGGGTGATTCTTTTTTCAGGATGTAAATACGTATCTACCGAAAAATACTTTCCGGCAGGAAGTAGTATCATCACTAGTGCTACAATGCTGATGAAGTAATAATGGTTGAGGTAAGTGGTTTTATCAATCAGTTCAATGTACGTGAAGGATAAGAAAAAGAGCAGCGCAGACATGCGGTAGAACAAACCGATCATTAAAAACATAGCGGAAAGCGCTGCGATAAAGTAAACAGCATACATCCCTGTTTCCCCTAGTGGTTTGATCCAGTCGAATCCATAATAGGTAAAAAAGAAAACCGGTTTGATGTATACCTGTTCGATCCAGCCGTTGAGCCAGAAGCGGACAATGCTGGCCAGCATCATTCCGCCGAATAGAATACGAAAAACAACTAATGGAGCAATGTGTACCTGCTCCATTAGTTGTTGCTTAATCTTTCCGATCGAAAATTTCATAATTAATCACCGTCATTGTCCACATAAGTGATCAACACTCCAAGTGCAGATGGCATATCGACCTTCAGAAGTATCACCAATTGCTGCAATTCGGCGTAAGCCTGGTCAACAAGTACGGCATCGGTTAACACAGCCTGAGACAATGGTCCCGGGATAGCGGCAAGCTTTGTTTTTGCCGCGACAAATCTATTTTTAATGGCATCGTTTAAAGAACCGCTTCCGTATTGAGCGTTGAGATGTACCAGGTAATCGTCAAATCCTAAACCGTCAACATTGGTTTTATTTCTGCCCAGATAAATGTTTTCAATATTTTTGATATGCTCCATCACCAGCATCAGTGATTGCTGGCTGTAATACGCTTCTACTTTTTCAGGAAGAGGAACACCTAAAGTTTTCTTTCCAAGTGGAATCCCGATCCTTGCATTTTTCAAGAGCTCAAAATCATAATTCAACTGGTTCACGAGCATTCCGATGGAGCCGCCAACATCACTGCCGGTATTCCCTTTGAAGGTGCTGATGTAATTACTTCCTGTGGAACTCCAGGCGTTGCCAACAAAATCTGTTTTTGCTTTTAATTCATTTACGAGATCAGTCAGGTATGTCTTTGCATTTGCGGCATTTGCGGCGCTGGTATATAAAGAAAGAATGTAATTATTGTCCTGAGCCTTGCCATACAATAGAAAATCTATGGCCGGAAAGCCTTTCGCATCAATGTTCGAAACAGCTGCCAGGTCATATACGCCAGAGCTAATATTCGAATTGATCTGAGCGGTATCGCAGGGGAAAGTATTGAAATTGGCGCGGATGATATCTGTTTCGGCCGGACCGAATTCAAAAGAAGAGATCCATTGATAGGCTGTATAGGCTTGCAGAAAACCCGTTTGAAGGGCTGTGAGTGAGCTTAAGCTGGGCGTGTTTGTAAAATTCGTTGTAAGGATCTGTAAAGAATCTGTTTTTGCTTTCAGCAGTTGATATTGCGGTACAATCAGGTTATCCCCGATATTCGTCAGCAAGCCGCTTTTATCAAATGAATCTTCGGGAAGAGGTTCTTCCTCATTGTCTTTTTTACAGGATGAAACTCCAATACCAAAGACCAATGTAAAAGTGATTCCTAAGACAATTTTATTCTTTAATTTCATTGGGAGTTTATTAGTACAAATCCGGAATAGCCTGTTAAAGGCCATTCCGGAATGCTATTTTAACCAAAAAATAATTGCTTACAAAGTATCCTTTACTGAATCCAGGCCATAAACTGTGCTGATCAGGTTACGTGTAGCATCAATGTCGGCAACGCTTACATTGTATATGTTGTATCCGATATTGTTCATCGCCTGCGTTAAATCAGCGTTACTGATTGTTTTCGTTGAATTGTATTTCAAAGCCATGATAAAGCCAATTGCTTCGGAAACATAATGATTACGGATGGCATCATCAGCAATATTTGCCTTTGCTCTGTTCAGCTCATAAATCACGGCAGCAGCGATGATCTTCTCCCATTGCTGGCGAATGATGGTTACTTTGGCATCTCTGGTGGGATAATCATCGTTTGAAATGGCTGCACGTCCTGATAGCCACGCATTCATGAAGGTAGCGTTAGTGCCCATCAGCGGGTTCATTTTATTGCAGTAATCTCCCCAGTATTTTAAACCGGTCAGGTTTGTTGGAAAATCAATCGGCAACCCTGCATATCCGAATGCTTCATCAAAATGATGTTCCATTGCTGTACCTTCTAAGGCTACAACTGTTGTATTATCATCTACAGAAAGATTAGCCAGGTAAACTTCCATAGCCTGGTAATAGAATACGGCACCGGTTAAGCCTTTTTTAATCAATTGAGCATACTCAATTCCGTTTGCACCCTGGAGGTATTTTTTTGTTGGATCAGTAGTGCTCACCACTACTCCTGCGGTGCCGTTTGTTCCTGCAACAACAGATACACTCTGTGTAGCAAGCGTATCAAAATAAGCATCGAAAAGAGCCTGATCCAATAAATAGGTCTTGCTTTTCAACTGCTTCCCACTTGTATTTAAACTGGTATCGGTAAATTGATTATTTACATTGGCATACATGTCTTTCATTTTCAAGCCGTCGAGTACGGTTCCCGAAGTATTGGCTGTGGCCATGTATGCGGAAATTTCATCCAGCATCTTAATACGGGTCGTTTGTCCGCTATAGCTCACGTTTGTAAAATTATAGGTTGCCGGAACGGTATAACCTGTAGTTGGAGTGGTTGGCGTTGGTTCCTCATCCTTATCTTTCTTACAAGAAGATACAGCCAGGGAGCCGATCACAAATAATGCAATACATTTTGAGATAGTAAGATTCCGTCTTTTCATAATTTAGATTAATTTTAAATAACGGGGCAAATGTATACCGGAAGGCAAAAACTGACAATACCTCAAACAGGGTATTTTGGAAAATGAATAAGAAAAGGAGGTTTAATTCCCTGCGAACAGGAAATGGTTCGGAGAGATCAAATTCTCGCGAACAGCAAACAGAACCAATCCGGCAGTATTGTTTACGCCTAATTTGTTCATGATGTTTTTACGGTGGGTAGTAACGGTATGCGTGCTTAAAAACAGCTTATCAGCCACTTCTTTATTGGAAAGACCTTCAGCAATCAGTTTAATGATCTCCATCTCACGGTCGCTGATATTAAGTCCCTCACAGGTGTATTCAATGGATGAAGACGTTTTATCTTCCAATACAGCGCTGGCAATCTTACCGCACATGAACTTCTCGCCTTTCGCTGTTTTATAGATCGCTTCCACGATCTCGTCCTGATCACAATCCTTTAATAAATGACTTGTTACGCCAACGTTCATCGCTTTCGCAATGGAAATATTGCTTTGCAGATCAGTAATGGCCAATAAACGGGTATTCGGGTATTTTTTTACGATCTGGCTCAGACTTTCCAGATTAAAGTTAGCGGAAGTATAATCGATGATAATAAGGTCGGGGTGATAAAATTTAGATTGATTCACGAGATCAGAAGAGCTCAATGCCTCAGAAAGCAACACAAAGTCTGTGTTTTCCTGCAGCAGGATGGCCAGGCCTTTACGGCTTAAAAAGTGGCTATCAGCTATGATGATCTTAATCTTTGACACCTTTTCTTTATTTAGATTGATTTTAAATAATGCTCAAAAATACAAATTGGAAACGGTCTTACCAAAACTTTTTCAGAAAGAATTTATGATTATTATCAACATAGAATTCTCCTGGAATTTACAGTTTATTTTGGCCGGCAGGGGAACCAATAATTTTAATTTAGATATTTTGCTCCAGTACCGTGCTTTCGCCTTCTATAGCCAGCACTGTGTTTGAAAACACCGATCTGGCTTCTTCCAGCAAAGGCTTCAGGTCTTTATAACGTGCCGAATAATGGCCGATCATTAATTTCTTAACCCCTGCCTTCTGCGCAATCATACCTGCCTGTAAAGCGGTGGTATGATACGTTTCTTTCGCCCTCGTTTCCATATCGTGCAGAAAGGTGGATTCGTGATACAGCAGGTCCACGCCTTTTATATATTCCACAATTCCTTCATCATATATGGTATCCGAACAAAAGGCATAGCTTCTTGGCTTCTGCTTCGTGGCAAGCATCCTCTTATTAGGGATAACTTCACCGGATTTCAGCACATGATCAGCGCCCGCTTTAATGGCAACGATCTGATCAACCGTTAACCGGTATTGATGAATGATTTCTTTGGAGATGTTTGCTGGAGCGGGCTTTTCTTTAAACACAAAACCACTGCAGGGAATCCTGTGCTGCAAAACCACACTGCGTACCTCCACCTTTTCATCTTCAAAAACAAGATCATTGTTAATATAGGTATGGGGATGATAGATGATCATGTACTTCAGGTACGACTGGGAATGCTTGAGCTGAACTTGGATAATTTCCTGCAATTCACCCGGACAATAGATATGAAGCTCCACCGTTCGGCCGAGCAGGTGCATGCTGGAAAGAAAGCCCATCAGTCCCAGGTAATGATCACCATGAAGGTGACTGATAAAAATATGATTGATCCGTTGGAATTTCAGCTTAAACCTGCGCAGCTGCATCTGGGTGCCTTCGCCACAGTCGATCAAAAAAAACCGCTCAGCTATGTTTAGTAACTGAGCGGTGGGATTTCGATTAGATGTTGGAGTTGCACTGCTGCAACCTAGTATTGTCAATTCAAAATTCTGCATTCCTATTTTCCCGCCACAATCATTCGCTTGGTGATGGTTCTGTCACCATTTGTAATTGAATAAATGTATACGCCAGGAGCAAATGAATTGGCACCGATTTTAATGGTGTTTAAGCCTTTTTCGGCCTTAAAAGCATTGTTGTAAACAACCGCTCCAAGCATGTTGAATACTTTGAATTCGATGTTAGCAGAAGTTGCAGAGGAGAAACGGATCTCCGTATTCTCAGCAAAGGGGTTCGGGCTGTTTTGATCTACATCAAACTTGCTAAGGTCCAATGATCCGATTCCGGCAGCAGCAGTAACGATGCTTCTGTATTGTTTATTCGTTTGTGCCTGTGGAGGAACCGGAAAACCTAAAACAGTGGCGTAGGCCATTGCGTTTACGGTTACCTGGTGGTTCCAGACTACTGTTGGTGTTCCTGTGATCAGGATGCAACCGTTCGTGTTCCCTGGAAAGCTGCAACCGGAAGGAGTGCAGGTATACGTTAAACCCGGAGCCAAACTATCCACACTCACAATATCAATTTTTACGATGGTAGCAGATGGTTGTCCGAAATCAGTTCCGTCAGCCGGAACTTTCATGCTCATTACTTCTGTATAAGGCGTTCCTACTACTCCTGGTAACATACCAGTTGTGCTATCCGGACAAATTCCATAATTGGTGCCGGCAGGAATACAAGAAACATTAGGGGTACACTGAGCAAAAGATGTTGCTGATCCGAAAGCTGAAACGATAACGAATGACAAGAGTAACTTTTTAATCATGGGAGTGGTTTTAAATGAAATTTAATAAATATTAAGCGTGAACAGAAAGCATCTCTTTTGCTTCATCCACAGTGGTAGTAATGTTTAGAATAGTATCCAGCTGCGAAATGGCAATCAGCTTTTTCACAGGCTCCTGCAATCCTGATAATACAAATACTCCCTGGCTGTTCTTGCATAGGCGGTTTGCCACAAGAATAGCGCTCAATCCGGAAGAATCGCAATAACGGGTATCGCTAAGGTCAATAATGATATTTTTAGAGCCATCTGTACTGATAACAACCAATTCGGATTTTAAAGAAGGTGCTAAATTACTATCCAACTTCTCAGCAAGCAGTTTTATAACTGTGTATTTCTCTGTCTTTTCTATTTGAAAACTCATGACTAAAATTATTTTAACAAATATAGGGACTTTTTGACTAAAAACGCAAGATTGCTTCCCAAGATTTTTTTTGCTAAGTTTACTGGATAAAGCCCGCAAATGAAGAGGTTTCTGACCGTGTTATTTTTATTTTTTGTCTTTTCAGCATTTTCGCAAGACTACGTAGTTGAAAAGCCAAAGGTAAAAAAGCATTCTATTGGTTTGAGTGTTTCACTTTTTGAGGTAGACATTTGGCGAGATCTACCCTATTCCGATTTGTGGTCAAATGGGATCCAGCGCATTCAAACAAACAGATTTTTTCCTTTCGGAATAGGTTATCAATTGAAATTAGGAAATTTCATCAAGATCCATTTGGGAGCGATTTATAGCAAAGAGATCATAAAGGGCGATTGTCGGGGTTGCGGAAATATAGATTTGGCGCTCGACTATAATGTTCAGTATTTAAAAATTCCTGTTGGAGTAAGACTTTATCTAAGCCATTTTATGCATGATGAAGCAGAGGGCGGATTTTTTATTCAACCGGGAGTCAATTTTGATATTGCCGTAAAAGAAGACATCATAAAAATAACAAATCCTTTTTACGATCCAAGATTTGGAACACCTCCCGGTGGGTGGCCGCCATCAGTTTATACAGTTACCGAAACTCATTCGAAAGAATGGAGATTTCACAAGATATGTCCATCCGTTTTCATCGGACATGAAATAGTTTTTGATAATATATCTTTTTTCTATGGAGGACGACTTGAGACTCTTTCACTGCATCAAAATAATATTCTTCAGGAAAATTATGAAAACAGAAATTTCAGTTTGATCAATATCGGTATGAACTACCGCTTCTGAATTTAATCACCCAATCACTTTATCACTTTAAACTTCTAAGCCCGTCCCGCCAGCAGGAACAGAACCGCCATTCTCACTGCTACTCCATTCTCCACCTGTTCGAGAATAATGCTTTGGGAGCTGTCGGCCACATCGCTGGTGATCTCCACTCCGCGGTTGATCGGACCGGGGTGCATCACTACTATCTTCTTGGAAAGTGAATCCAGCAAGTCTTTGTTCAAGCCAAACAGCATGGTGTATTCACGAAGAGAAGGGAAATATTTTATGTCCTGACGCTCGAGCTGGATGCGCAACATGTTTGCTACATCACACCATTCAAGGGCCTTACGGAGATCATGCTCTACTTTTACTCCCAAACTATGGATGTATTTCGGCATCAGGGTAGTTGGTCCGCAAACCATTACTTCCGCTCCCAGCTTCTGAAGGCAGAAGATATTGGAAAGAGCAACCCGTGAATGCAGTATATCGCCAATGATCGCGATTTTTTTTCCTTTGATGCTTCCCAGCTTTTCGCGGATGGAAAAAGCGTCGAGCAAAGCTTGCGTCGGATGCTCATGTGCCCCGTCGCCGGCATTCACAATTTTTGCATCAATGTGTTTGGATAAGAATACCGCTGCACCAGGATTGGGATGGCGCATCACCACCATGTCCACTTTCATCGCCAGGATATTGTTTACCGTATCGATCAGCGTTTCTCCTTTTTTAACGGAAGAAGATGCAGATGAAAAATTCACCACATCAGCACTCAGGCGTTTTTCTGCAAGCTCGAAGGATAATTTGGTACGGGTAGAGTTTTCGAAAAATAAATTGGCAATGGTAATATCTCTGAGGGAAGGAACTTTTTTAATAGGACGATTAATGACTTCTTTAAAACTTTCGGCTGTGTTCAATATCAAATGGATATCTTCAGCTGTCAGCTCTTTTATTCCAAGTAGGTGTTTGGTACTCAACTTAGTCATCTTAGCAATTAGAGATTTGTAGGATTCGGGAATTCGAGAATTTTGATTTCTCTGAATATATGCTCCAAATTCTGATTTTAATATTTTTCACTTCTGTAACTCTTATTTTTTTCCTTTTTCAATTCGCCAACTCCCTAATTTTTTATCTCTCTATTTCTCCATTTTCCCTTCTCCTCCTTCTCCAATTCTCTAATCCTCTATCTCTCCCCTTCTCCAACTCTCTATCTTTCTATCTCCCTAACTCAATAAAGTAACTTTATCGGCCCCTTCTGTTTCTTTCCACTCTACTTTCACTTTTTCGGAGGCGATGGAATCAATTGTTTTTCCAATGTATTTTGCCTGTATCGGTAAGTGGCGGCTTAATCTTCTGTCGATCAGCACCAGCAGCTCCACATCCTTCGGTCTTCCGAAAGCCAGCATGGCATCCAGTCCGGCCCGGATCGTACGCCCGGTGAACAATACATCGTCCACCATCACCACATTCTTTCCTTCTATAATAAAATCGATATTGGTTTTGTTGGGCACCAGTTCCTTCTGACGAAAATCATCGCGGTAAAAAGTAATGTCGAGGCTCCCGCATTTTATATCTTTTTTCTTTAAAATTTCCTGAAGCTTTTTCTGGATGCGGATGGCAAGATAGATCCCACGAGGCTGAAGGCCTATGATCACTGTATTCGAGAAGTCGTTGTGAATTTCAATTAATTGGTAACAAAGCCGGGTAACGGTAATTTCGAAGTGCTTACTGTCTAAAATGATTCTTGGCTTCATCATACTAGAGAACAAAGATAGCTAAAATTAAATCATATGAAAATTTTGTGCATGAAATATGAAACAATATGAATTCCATCGAGTTTATTTTTTAATACGCCCCCAATTCAATTACTTCTAAAGCGATTACCTTTTAACGATTTTTCTTCTGGCCATTTTATCGCCGGCAGTAATCTGAATAAAGTAAATGCCATCCGACAAGTGGTTCAACGACACAGTGGATGATCCTTTCTCTGCCTTTTTGAAATACACCAGCTCACCCAGCACATTCACAATGCTGAAGTCTGCTGAAACAGCAAGCACCACCGTAAATTCATCCTGAAAAGGATTTGGGAAAATGCTGAAGCTTGAATGATCGAGTTCCTCAATTCCCGAGCACACTGTTACGATGAAGGAATTGGTAACGGCACCAGAACATCCTATGCCATCTGTATAGGTATAAGTAATGCCATGCGTTCCAGGGCCTGCTGCTCCCGGTGAAAAGGATCCGCTGCTCACTCCGGGCCCGGAGTATACGCCTCCTGCCGGACTTCCGCCGGTAAGAACAAAAGAGGCTGCAGTATCACAAACTGTTAATGAAACTTCGAATCCTACAACAGGTGCCGGATTAATTGAGAGTGTAGTAGTAACGATGCTGTCACAACCAAAAGAAGAAGCCAGCACATCCGTGTAAACACCAGCGGTATTCTGATACGCTCCGCCAAGCAGTATGCTGTCGTTAGAACAAATGCTCAGCGACTGACTGGTAGAATACTGCGGATTAAGAATCAATACTGTGCTTACAGCGCTATCGCAACCGGAAACAGAAACATAATTATTCACATAGGTTCCTGCAAGTGATTCGTAGCTTCCTCCTATCAAAGCGCTATCACCCTGACAGATGCTAACGTTCAGAGACATTGCATAGCTTGGCTTTACAATGAGTGTATGCGTATACATACTGTCGCAACCAAGATAAGAGGAGTAGCTGGCAGTATAAACCGAATCCATCATTTCATATGCACCAAATATCAAAGCGCTGTCGCCCTGGCAAATAGTGCTGCTCTGGCTATAAGAATAAGAAGGACTTACCGTAAGCGTATTTTCAATGGTACTGTCGCAGCCGCTTATTGTTGGAAGAATATAAGTATACATTCCAGCTGTTGTTTCATAGTTTCCTCCGATCAGTATACTATCGCCATCACAAATAACGCTGGTAGTAGTGGTATAATAAGCCGAAGAAACAGAAAGCGAAAGGTATACCAATGAATCGCAGGCATTCACAGAAGGGTAATTAAAGGAATAAAAACCGGGAGCGGAAAGATTACTTGTTCCGAAGAAATAAGAATCGCCCTGGCAAATGGTCTGGCTGATATAATCTACAAAGGTTGGATGAACAAGCAAAGGAATCTCGTAACTGGTGTCGGCTGGAACGCAGCTTCCGGAAACAATGCATTGATATTGATAACCATCCATTGCTGCCGCTGCTGCAGAAATAAACAGGTTGTTGGTGTTTACGCCGGAATAAGGTGCTGCATTGGCAAGATTGCTGTAACCACTTCCTGAATTCAATTGCCATTGGTAACTGATTCCGGTGCCATTGGCGATGATGCTGATATTCACATTGTTTCCTTCGCATCCTTCTACAAAATTCGGCTGAACGGTAATGTCGGGTATTGCATTGATCGTTAATGCCGCAGAAGCGCTTGTGAGGCCAGGTGCGCAAGCTCCGCCAACAATGCACTGATACAAATATCCGCTCATGGAAGCTGGAGCACCTGTAATGTATAGCGTGCCGGTTGTATCGCCGGAATAAGGCAAGCCGGTTGGCACATTCACAAATCCGGAACCTGTGTTTACCTGCCATTGATAATTCAGTCCGCTTCCGCTGGTTGTTACTCCGAAAGACGCTGTTCCGCCTTCGCAAACGGTAGTATTGGAAGGTTGAACAGCAATGCCGGGAGCAACATTTACTTTTAGCAATGCCGCAGTGCTGGTATCGTCCGGCGCGCAGCCGTTGGTAACAATGCAGCGGTAAGTATAATTGTTAAGTCCGGCTGTTGCGCCGGTAATCAGGATCATGTCGGTTGTAACGCCGGAATATGGAAGCACGTTGCTTAAGTTGATAAAGCCCGATCCCTGGTCGACCTGCCATTGATACGCCACTCCAGGGTCGCTGGCAACAATCATGAAGGAAGTGTTGCTGTTTTCACAAACAACTGCATTAGCAGGGCCGGATGTCACTACAGGCGGCGTACAACCTGCTGCAACTGCTTTTATGGATACGGTCAGGAGTAAAAAAAGGCTGTAAATAATTTTCATATATCGGATATTGATCTGGAGTATTGCTGCCTAAAAGTAATTATTTTTTGCAGAAAGAAAGCAAAAAGCACCTGGTGATCTAACCAGGCGCAATGCCACAGCTTCTGAGTGTTAAACTCTCACACCGATAATGCAGACATCGTCAATTTGCTCCAGTCCCGACCTCCAATTCTCGAATTCTTTATCAAGCAATTGCTTTTGCTCTTCCATTGAAAATTCGCGGGAAGCCAGCAATAGCTCTTCGAGTTGTTTGGATTTGAATTTTTTACCCTTTGCTCCTCCGAACTGATCAGCGTAGCCGTCGGTGAATATATATACCAGATCACCCTTCTCTAATTGCATGCTGTGATTAGTAAAGGGCTTGCGATGCTCAAACACACCAATCGGCTGTTTATCTGCCGTTATCTTCTCCATAACACCCTTTCTGTTGATCCAAATGGGATTGTTCGCGCCCGACCATTCCAATATATTGTTAGACTTATCGAGACAGCAAAGAGAAATATCCATTCCGTCTTTCACAGCGTTTTCTGAACGCTCAAAGGTTTCTTCCACTAATTGAGTGAGCTTATCCAGTATTTTACAAGGCGTAGAAAGCCCAAACTCCCGCACTGCTCTGTTGAGGGAGCTGTTCCCTACCACGCTTACCATAGCGCCAGGCACGCCGTGTCCGGTGCAATCAACCGCGGCAAAAAGAATTTTATTGCTGTCCTCCCTGCTGTTTTCCATCCAATAGAAATCTCCGCTCACAATGTCTTTCGGCTTGAATAACACAAATGAATCGGGCAAAAATACTTTGATTAATTTATCAGGAGGAAGAATCGCTGTTTGAATACGCTTTGCATAAGTAATGCTGTCATGCACTTCCCTGCTCTTTTCTTCGATGATCTCTTTTTGCTTGGTGATCTCAATATTGGCCTTTTGTTTCTGGCGATTGCTTCTGAAAATAAACAGGGCAAGAATCACAACAAATAATAATCCCGTTGATACCGATCCGGTAATGATCCGTTGTTTTTTTCGCTCCGCCATGGAAACAAGTTCCTGCTTTTCTTTGTCTTTGTTTAAGAGCTCGATCTGCGACTGCTTTTTTTCCGAATCATACTTCTCCGTTATTTCTGCAATCACCTTGTTGTTGTCGACATTGAACAAACTGTCTTTCAAAACAGAATAAAGAAGGTGAAATCTATACGCTTTTTTAAAATCTCCGGCCTTTGAAGTGGCTTCGGAATAAAGCTTATAGATATCAACCAGGTCGGGCTTAAGGTTTAGTTTTTCAGCAATGGCAATAGCACTTTCATACTTCTTTGATGCGTTGATAATGTCATTGTTCTTCGCATACAGGTTGGCCTGGGATGTATACGAGTAGAGTTCTATCTGGTAATTTTTAATTTCGATCGCTACCCCCTCCGCTTTCTTGAAATAATTCAATGCTTTAACATCATCGCCCATTGCGGAATAAAGCTCGCCCATATTCACCAATGCCATCCCTTGCCCGCGCTTGTCGCCCATCTCCACTTTCACTTCATACGCTTTCTTATATTGTTCTTCCGCTTTATCATATTGTTTCAGGTCCTTGTAAACCACCCCCAAATTCATTGTAATGGCACTGATCTGGTATTTATTATTCACTTTGAGAGCCATTACCAGTCCTTTTTTCATATACTTCTCCGCCTCTGCATAATTTTTCATATGGTAGTAAACCGTTCCAATGTTTCCGTTGGCTAATATAATGCCTTCCTCATCTTTAACTGCCTCACACAATTTCAGTGTTTTTGAATAGTACAATACGCCTTCCTGATAATTACCGATAAGGTTATAACACATCCCAATGTTATTGCACAATTTTCCGATTGTAGCGGTATCGTTATAGTGTTTCAGTGCTACGTTGTAGGCTAACTTATAATTGCTAATGGCGCTATCGTATTGCTGCTGGTAATAATAGTACGTGCCCAAGTTTTGATGGCTCCTGACGTTTATCTCATAATCAACCCATTTTTTTGACAATACAATTCCGGTATCGATATAGCGTTTTGCCAGCTTAAAATCCGAGAGCTTCAAATAGATCCCACCCAGGTTATTGTAGCCTTTCAATTCGCCTTTCCTGTAGTTTATTTTTTTTGATTTGGCGACAGCGTCGAATAAATGTGCAACGGATTTTTGAGGATCGACAGAAGAAACGGCCTGAGCAAGATTGAGCAAGGTTATAATTTCAGCCGTATCCTTTTGGGTTTTCAGGGCGGCTTGCAGGGAATCTATATCGGTAGACGAGAAAATGAGTTTAGTCTTGCTTTTTGTCTGTGCATAAACAGGAATAAAAAATAGTAAGCAAAAAAGAAGGGCGAGCGTCTTGTGCATAAAAGGATTTTAAGTTCAGGAACAATGTAAGTATAATTAATTGCACTGGCTGAATTTAAGTAAGCCTTAAACCCTTACTCCGATGATGCAGACATCGTCAATTTGTTCGAGGTCCATTTTCCACGCTTCAAATGTACTATTGAGCACCTTCATTTGCTCTTCCATGGTGCCGCGCTGTGATGCGATCAACAAGTCCTGCAATTGCTTGTATTTAAACTTCTTTCCTTTAGGCCCGCCAAACTGATCCGCATAACCATCAGTGAAGAGGTAAACGGAATCACCTTTCTCCAGCTGAATTTCATGGTTGCTGAAAGGCTTACGGGCATCGAACTTACCGATTGGCTGTTTGTCGGCCTTTATCTCGGTGATTACAGCGCTGTTCTTTTTTATGATCCACAGTGGATTATTCGCACCGGCATATTGCAGCTGTAGTGTTTCTTTATTAATTGTGCATAAAGAAATGTCCATTCCGTCCTTTATTTCATTCTCTCCTGTTTCGAAGGTTTCTTCCACGAGCTGCGAAAGCCTGTCAAGAATAAGGGAAGGCTGGCTTAAGCTAAATTCTTTTAGACAGCGATCCAGACTATTATGTCCGACCACGCTCACCATTGCTCCGGGAACACCATGCCCTGTGCAATCAACGGCGGCAAACACAACCAGGTTCTTTAGCGTGTCGACCCAATAAATATCGCCGCTGACAATGTCCTTTGGCCTGAACAATACGAAGGAATCAGGAAGACATTCTTTTATAAATTTCGCGGGAGGCAAGATCGCATTTTGAATGCGTTTTGCATAGGTGATGCTGTCGTGCACTTCACGGTTACGCTCTTCAATGATCGCTGTTTGCTCTGTGATCTCGATATTCGCTTTTTGTTTATTCCGGTTACTACGCAGAACGAATAAGGAAAACAAGAGCAGCAATACCAATCCTGCGCTCACAGAGCCGGTAAGGATCCGTTGTTTTTTGCCTTCTGCTGCGCTTACAGCTTCCTGCTTTTCCTTCTCTTTATTCAACAGCTTTATTTCATTGTCTTTTTTTTCACTGTCGTATTGGGCATTCATTCGTGCAATGTGCTGGTTTCCTTCATCGTTTAAAATAGAATCTTTTATCAGCGCATACTGCTTATAATAGTCGAGCGCTTTTTCTGGCTGACCAGTTTTCAGATGTATGTCCGACAATAAGCGATAGGATGAAGAAATCCATTGTCTGGCATTTGCCTCCCTGGCTATTTGAAGTCCTTCGCCGACTTTCTCGAGCGCCTTTCTGTAGTTACCCATCAGCAAATAGATCTCTCCGATATTTTGAAGAGAAACAGACATCCCCACTTTATTACCAATCTCCCTATTAATATCCAGCGCACGAAGGTGGTATTCCAAAGCCGTCGAAAACTCACCTTTATCATTGTAAACAACACCAATGCAATCCAGCGCATTCGCAATTCCGCTCTTGTGTCCAATCCGCTCCTCTATCACTAATGATTGCTTGAAGCTATTCAGTGCCTTTTCACTTTCATGCTGGCTGTTATAAATGACGCCTATATTATTCAGTGTTCCGGCTATTCCCATCTCATTTCCGATCTCCTTTGCAATGGCCATTGATTGATGGTGATACTCCAATGCTTTGGAATTATTCTTCATATTAAAGTACATTAAACCGATGTTGCTAAGTGCCATGGCCGTTCCTTTTTTATTGCCTGTTACCTTGTCCAACTTAAGCGATTTCAGATAGTACTCCAGAGCCTTGGGATAATTACCCTGATCATTATACAATACTCCAATATTCCCGAAGGATGACGCCAGGCCTACTTTGTCACCAATTTGCTCTTTTATTTTTATAGATTGTAAATAATATTCCAGCGCGTTATTTACTTCTCCCTGATAATTATAAGCATTCCCGATCAGATGAAGCGCGGTCCCTATCCCTCTTTTAAAATTGATTTTACGAGCTAAGGATAGCGCTTTGTGGCCATACTCAAACGCCTTTGAATATTCGCTTACATAGGAATACTCGCGGCTCAGGTTAAGTAGCGCATTTACTTTGATTGTATCGATGCTACTTGTTTTCACAAGGCTCTGCAAGGAATCGAACTTCGGCTGTGCCCGACAATAAAAAGACATTGTCAGCATCCAGCCAATAAAAAAATATATGTTTATTTTTTTCAATTTCTTTTTATAATTTTATTCCTATTACAAGAATATCATCCACCTGCTCAAGGTCTCTCCTCCAGTTTTCAATAGCGCTATCCAGTTCTTTTTTCTGACTTTCCGGATGTTTATCTGTATGTGCAAGAATAAGTTCCTGCAATTGCTTGTATTTAAATTTCTTGCCCTTCTCTCCTCCAAACTGATCCGCATATCCATCGGTGAATAAATAAATGGAATCGTTCTTCTGCAACTGCAGACTGTGGTTGGTGAAAGTTTTTTGAATATCTGATCTTCCGATGGGCTGCTTATCTCCTTTGATCTCGGTGATCGCCTTGTCGATCGCTTTAATGATCCAGATAGGATTATTTGCTCCCGCCCATTCAATTTCAAACGTTTCCGGATCGATGGAGCAAAGAGAAATATCCATTCCATCTTTCACTTCATTTTCACTTTTTTCAAATGTTTGCACTACCAGCTCTGTTACTTTATCCAGGATCATTGACGGCTGGTGTATGCCGAATTCTTTCACCGCCCTGTTCAAGGCATTCGAACAAACCACACTCACTATTGCTCCGGGAACACCATGTCCGGTGCAATCGGCAGCAGCGATCAGTATCTTCCCCTTTGCTTTTGCCATCCAATAAAAATCTCCCGAAACAATGTCTTTTGGCTTAAAAAGAATGAATGAATTGGCAAGATGGCTTTTCACCAGCTTATCAGGAGGAAGAATGGCCGTTTGGATACGCTTGGCATACGTAATACTATCATGCACCTCCCTGTTCTTTTCTTCAATGATCTCCTTCTGGTGAGTGATCTTGATATTCGCTTTTTGTTTCTGGCGGTTGCTTCTGATAACTACCAGCGCGAATATCACTACGAGGATCAGGCCCAGGGACACTGCTCCGGTAATGATCCTTTGTTTCTTTTTTTCGGCGGCATTAACAGCATCCTGCTTCTCTTTTTCTGTATTCAGCAGCTTAATCTCATTATCCTTTTTATCACTGTCGAACTGCGCATTCATTTGCGCAATCTGCAGGGCATTTTCATCATTGAGAAGAGAATCCTTTAATACAGAATAAAGCTTAAAATAAGCAAGGGCTTTTTTCGGCTCTCCCATTTCTTCGTATATCTGTGCAAAGCCTTCATAGCTATCCATTACAGCGCTTTTGTCGCCGATCATCCTTCCCATTTTCTCGCTCTTATCCAGATACTGCAGTGCTTTGTTATATTCCTTCATCCCAAAATAAGCCTCCGCCATGCCATTTAGGGAATTGATTATTCCGCTTTTATGACCTATTTGTTCTCTTATTACCAGAGACTCCATATAGTATTCCAGTGCTTTCTCATTTTGTCCCATGCGGGTTAAGGTACTGCCGAGATTGCTAAGAGCTCTTCCCATTCCTTTTTTATCCCCGGTTTCTTTCATTATTTCCGCAGATTGCTTGTTAAATTCAAGCGCCTTGGCATAATTACCTTGTTGGCTGTATACATTAGCGATGTTTCCATACGCGGTAGCCATGCCCATTTTGTCTCCGCTCTGCTCATGAAGCTTAAGGCTTTGCTGCTGGTACTCGAGCGCTTTGGAATAGTTACGTTGATCCAGGTAAACATTTCCCATATTATTCATGGTAGATGCAACGCCGTATGTATCCTTTATTTCTTCTGAGATCTTTAGCGATTTTATGAAATAATTGAGGGCTTTGGGATATTCACCTTTGTGGTCGTAAATGATCCCGATATTAGAAAGCGTCGCAGACATGCCCGCTTTATCACCGATTTTTTCTCTGATCTTAACTGCACGGAGGTAATATTCCACTGCTTTATCGCTATTGCCCTGAACATTATTGATATTCCCAATCATATTGAGGGCGCGGCCGTTTCCTGCATGAAAGCCGATTTGCTCTGCTAAAAGGGATGCTTCATTGGCGAACTTTTCGGCATCAGGATAGTTTCCCATCATGATGTTCTCTTTGCTCAGCGCATTCAGGGCGTTTACTTTATTGGAATCGGCTTTCGCCGTTTGAATGTATAGACGCAGCGAATCCGCCACATGTTGTGCATTAGCTGAAAAGGCAATGAAAAGAAGGAGATATAGCGTAAGCTTTTTCAAGCGCTTTTAATTTGTGTAAATATAGGAATCTAATTTACTCAGGAAGAATGGTATTGACGCTAAATCGGAAATATCTCCATAAAAAAAGCGCCCCACAGTACGGGGGCGCTTTTTCCTAGAAAACCATGGCGTGATTTTCAGATTCTATAAGCCGCGTAAGGCTTATAAAATATTATTCAGACTTTTTAGTCGAGTTTTTCTCGGACTCTTCCATATCTGCTTTCAGATTAGAAAGAACATCCATATCGCCTAGTGTTGTTTTTTCAACACTGTCTTTTACTTTTTTAACAGCTTTCTTAGCTTCGTCTCCGGCAGCTTTCTTTTCAGAAACTACAGCAGCTCTTTCGGCAGCAGTAACTTCTTCATTGATTTTGCTATGGGAAACGATGATCTTTTTGCCTTCTTTATTGAATTCAAGTACTTTGAAATCCAATACTTCTTCAATCTTAGCAGAAGAACCATCCGGTTTCAACAAGTGACGTGTAGGGCAGAATGCTTCAACACCGTAAGGCATAGAAACGATAGCGCCTTTCTCCATTACACTGGTAATTGTTCCCTGGTGGATGGAGTTTTCTGTGAAGATTGTTTCAAACACATCCCATGGATTTTCTTCCAATTGTTTGTGTCCTAAGCTTAATCTGCGGTTCTCACCATCAATTTCCAATACTACTACATCGATTTTATCACCGATTTTAGTGAATTCAGATGGATGCTTGATCTTTTTAGACCAGGAAAGATCTGAAATATGGATCAATCCGTCAACACCTTCTTCTAATTCAACGAAGATACCGAAGTTAGTGAAATTACGAACAGTTGCAGCGTGCTTAGTGCCTTTTGCGTATTTCGTAATAACGTTGCTCCATGGATCAGGCATCAATTGTTTAATACCCAATGACATTTTGCGCTCTTCACGATCAAGTGTAAGGATAACAGCTTCTACTTCATCACCCACTTTTAAGAAATCGTGAGCAGTGCGTAAATGCTGGCTCCAGCTCATTTCTGAAACGTGGATCAAACCTTCAACACCTTGTGCAATTTCAACAAAAGCACCGTAATCAGCGATTACAACTACTTTTCCTTTTACTTTATCACCGATCGCAAGATCAGACTTCAAGCTATCCCAAGGATGAGCAGAAAGTTGTTTCAAGCCCAATGCGATACGTTTTTTCTCGTTATCGAAATCAAGAATAACCACGTTGATCTTCTGATCCAATTTAACGATTTCTTCAGGATGGTTGATACGACCCCAAGATAGATCGGTAATGTGAACAAGACCATCAACACCGCCAAGATCGATGAACACACCGTAAGAAGTGATATTCTTAACAGTACCTTCCAATACTTGTCCTTTTTCCAATTTAGAGATGATCTCTTTTTTCTGCTGCTCTAATTCAGCTTCAATAAGTGCTTTATGAGAAACTACAACGTTTTTGAACTCATTGTTGATTTTCACAACTTTAAATTCCATTGTTTTACCAACGTAAACATCGTAATCACGGATAGGCTTCACATCAATCTGTGAACCTGGTAAGAATGCTTCGATACCAAATACATCAGCGATAAGACCACCTTTTGTACGGCATTTAACATATCCTTTAATAATTTCGTCATTTGCAAGTGCCTGGTTAACTCTCTCCCAAGATTTCATAGCTCTCGCTGTTTTATGGGAAAGGATCAACTGACCGCTTTTATCTTCCTGGCTCTCTACATATACTTCAACAGTATCACCAATTTTCAGATCCGGATTGTAACGGAACTCTGTTAACTGAACAACACCATCGGATTTGTAACCAATGTTTACTACTACTTCTTTGTTGTTTTTAGCAACCACTTTACCGTCAATGATCTCATTAGCGGCAACTGATTTAAGGGTTTTCTCATACAAAGAATCGTATTTCTCACGCTCTTCTGCTGTATAACCGGATCCTTTTTTTCCAACTGAATTCCAGTCGAATGCTTCTTGCTCCACTGGAGCTGTTTGTGTTTCTGCCATTTTTTAAATGTTTCCGAAAAAATTCCGGAGGCTTTTTGTTTTGTATTCAATTGCTTGTTTTTCCAATACAACTGAAGAGGTTAGTACTAATATAATTATTTATTTTCCTTTTTAAAGGGAGACAAAGATAGTGAATTTCAAACTTCCGGCAAGCATATTTCTGATTTTTTTAAAAATTGTTGAAAACTGCTCTTCTCCCGATCTTACACTTCAATTAACAAGTTTAAATATCTTATTTTCAGTAATTTAAATATTTATTTGAATTTCCGTACTGAAAGGCTTAACTTTGAAAAACGATCAAAGAAAGGAATAATGAAGAAACTTCTTTTACTACTAGGAATTATACTTATTGCCCAAGACTGCCTCAAGGGGCAAACTTATTTTGAGGAGAAAGTGATCGCTTTTCATCCTTCTGCAGGAAATGAAATAGACCTGCGGGAGAAGCAAGAGTTCAACATTTTTACAGAATATAGTGATTCGCTCTTCGAATCGGCTCAGCTTATAATATATGGTAAAGGTTCTTATTCTATCCGCATTAAAGCAATAAATGGAAAAACGTTTGAAAAGCCCGCTGATACAACCGAACTTGATAGTATTTATGCCTCGATTGAAAGGGTAAAGCCCTTGCTTGCGGTTAAAGATGCCGCTATAAAAGCACATGAAGAGAAAAGAAAAAGAGAGGAACGAGCCGAAACAGCCCGTATTATTGCTGATGTTACCTGCCGGTCGATAATCATAGTAATTCAGGTTCTGGGAGCTATTGCACAGGCTTATTAATCAGGCTTCGGGAATTTCATTAGCCATTTCCTGGCCTCTTCTTCCGAATCAACCA
>DASWNK010000020.1:0-23693 GCA_036399275.1 Bacteroidia bacterium
ATAGATGCGCGTTCTGTAATGATGCACCCAGTAATCGATCTTCTCCAACATTTTTCCTATCAACTTACTGTCAAGATGTTTGGTATGTTTTACAGAAGGAGCCGGCAAGTAACTGAATACGATTGGAATAAGTACCAGGGAGATTACGTAAGTTAATATGACACTGACAGAAGAGATCAATCCGAATTCAAAAAGCACCTGGCTATCGGTCGAACAAAACACCGCAAAACCAATCGCCGTTGTGATGTTTGCCATAAAAAGGGAAATAGAAACTTTTTCAATGGCACGTGACAATGCACGCATTTTATTCCCATGCTTATTAAATTCTGTATGATATTTATTGAGCAGCAATATGCAATTGGGCACACCGATCACGATCAATAAAGGAGGAATCAATCCTGTAAGCACTGAAATCTGATAGCCACAGAGCACCAATAATCCTATCCCCCAAACAACGCCCACAAACACAACCGCCAGGGAAAATATAACAGGAAGGAAGGAGCGGAAAAATAACATTAAAATAATAGCTGTAACAATGAATGCAAGAATCATGAACAAGGTCATCTCATGCTGAATCTTCCTCGCCACTGCGCTCCGTATATAAGGCATTCCTGAAAAATGAACCTTGATATTGGTAGCTGCAGCAAACTTATCTGCTTTCGATTTTATAGAATCTACGATAGATAAGCGGTTCTTTGTATTGAGCAGTTTATTATCGAAAGTGATGGCCATCAACGTAGCATGCGCTGTGTCGTTATAAATAATGCCCTTATAAAAAGGCAAGCCCGCGATCACTTCTTTTATGCTATCCACCTCCGCTTGAGAGCTAGGCTTACGAGATAGAATGGGATAACTTTCAAACTTCTGCAAACTATCATTCTTGCGGATGTTCTGAAGACGGGCAACTGACAAAACAGCCTTTACCCCCATAACTTCTTTTACGGCATCTCCCAGCTCATACCAGGCATTAAATGTTTTTAAGGTGTAAAGCGTGCTGTCGGGAATTCCCAACACCATAACGGCACCGTCCTGCCCGAAACGCTTTTTAAATTCCTTATATTCAATGGCGGTTGTATCATTATCGGGCAAAAGCTTGGGAGCTTCATAGGATAATTCAGCCTTCAATCCATAAAAAGCGAAAAAAGCAGTGATGCTTCCTAACACGATAATGATAGCTAACCTATTTCTTAAAATGAAGCGCGCAATGGATGCCCACATATGAATAAAATTCGTTTAATCCCCGAAGTTACTGATAATAAAGTTACTGACAAAAAGAGAATCCACTGGTATTCATCAGAACGTTAAAACGAGAGAAAATTTATATGCCAGGTTATTCTGCACGTAAGGACTGGCATAAGCGCCATAACGCATAAACGTGCCGCCGCCGAGGCCTAAATAGACAATGTTGTAGTAATTGATCCGTACAATATTATTGATGAGTAGTCCGCTTTCATAAAAGCCTTTTTCCATGGTTTTGAAACTCAGATTCTGGTGCTGTTCCGGATGAGCAAGACTTCCATAACCCACATTGTTAAAGATCACAAATTGTGGCTGAAATTTCGGGCGCCTGAAAAGCAATGATCCGAAATTATGGGAGAAAAAAACATTCACATATTTATCAGAAAGGAACTCATACAATCCCATGGTTTGAAACGTATTTTCCACATACACATAATTCCCTCTCGCATTGCTCCCATTTCCATTGAATAAAAATGAATACGGTACATTTCCCTTCAGATATCCGCCTTCCAGCAAGAATTTTGTTCTTCCCACATTCTTTATCAGAAATGTTTTTTCAATACCCAGCGATACTTTATTATAGTTGTAATATCCATATTCGGGCATTTTAAATCCTTGCGTATACGCGAAAGAAACCACCGGATAATCTGTGCCATCGGATAATAATTGCCCAAACGATTGCACCAGTTTTTCTTTGTGGGCATAACGTCCTTTGATCCGCACTTCTGTACTACGAAATTCCGTTGAAACGGCTGTTTCGTCTTCCCTTTCAGGAAGGAATAAATAATCATACAGCGGCTTTCTTCTACTTTGGTTCAAGCCAATATTAGCGACCAGGTATTTTAATGACCGAAAATGCAGATTGATTTCATGCTGCTCCACAAAATCCATCCGATAGGTCATCTGGCTCCTGTTGAAATTGTACTTTGTATAAAAATACTGCGTTTTGCCTGGCTCGGAAAGATCTTTTGAATAGTTATATTTCAGATAATTCTCTTTACTGTTCTTCTTGAGGTTGATTTTCAGATCAGCACCATACTTGATTGTTGAATCCTTATAACCATATCCGATATAGCCGCCAGTGCTCGCCCATCGGGTCAAACGATCATTGGTATGCAACCCGATTCCTCCACGAATAATTTCGTAATCGTTAAATCCAATGATCTTATTCAGATCAATACTGATAATTGAAATAGGGATCTGTAACGTAGTAAGGCCTTCCATCACTTTTAGAGTACGGTCGAAATGCTGCTTTTTTCCCAAGCTGTCAATTACCCGGTAGGTTTTCTTCTCTCTGCTATCAAGCGTATCTGTTCGGTGCAAATTCCAGTAATCATTATTTTTAGATGCCGCATCTGGCTCCATGACTATTGTTTCAAAATTGAAATCTTTTTTTCGGAGTTCAGGATTCAGATTTACATCCCGGATATAACTTTTCCCACTCAGCTTCATGCCTGTAAACCGTGTCGGATACTTTTTAAAATGCAATTCATAATTTAATTGCTCCGGGAACCATTGCTTATTATCCACCAATATATATTGCTGTTGAATTTTCATGTCCACCAAGCCCTTTTCATACGGAGCCGCAATAACATTTTGAATCGCATAGCCATTCGTGTTAATGTATAATACACCTTCCAAGGCTTCAAAATTTTTCCCTTTTATCGGGCGAAAAGAAATGATATAGACCGAATCATTTCCTTGAAACAGCGTATCTTCTAAAGCAAAATAATATTTAGATGTGCTTCCTCCCGTAATAGGGTTCAGATAATCTTTTCCCAGGATCTTAAAATGATCTTCATAAAAACTGAAAGGCTGAATGTCAGTTGCAGATGTTGTAAAGCTGGGCTCTTTAAATCCTGACACTTTTGTCGCAACAACTTTTTCATTCAGATTTTCGGGATATAAAAACTTCCGTTCAGTCACCGCCTCCATCATCAGCAAATGAGAATTCTCTGAGAACGCCCGTAACTTTGATTTTAAGGAATCCGCTTTCAGGGAATCCTTTTTATCCTTCACCTCATCATTGTTATACACAAGGTCCCAATATGCTTTACTGTATGTATTGCAAGTATAGCTTTGGATTTTATCCGGGTTGTTTTTATCGCGGTTCTTGCTCGCTAATTTAATGATACGGTGGGCCGGATTTTCACCAGGGCGAATCGTGATTGTGGAAAGATCGACAATCTTCTTCTGCATTTTAATGGTAAGAAATGCTTCATCCTTTACCGTGTACTTGTATGATTCGTAACCAACATAGGTCAATACAATTCCAAGAATCGGATCCTGAGAATTCAATTTGAATTTACCGTCAATATCAGAGGTAGTGGCTTGCTGTGTGCCGACAATGCCAATGTTTACAAAAGCAAGAGCTTGCTTCCCGGCAGCATCAATAACTTTTCCTTCCACAGTGTATTGAGCATACATTGTAACAGCAGAATTAATAAAAAGGAAAAACAGGAGTTTTATCCGCAAAATTTTAGTTTCTGCGAATGTAAGAGTTTGTGATCAAAAATAAAACGCTGGACGGAAAACAGAATTATTCGTTTCCTGCTTCCTTCTTTGCAAGCACCTCTTTTAAATTTGGACGTAACCGGCTTTTGTATACTGACAAACAATCTTCCTTCTTTCGCCCCTTTCGCAAAGCCCTTTGTTCTTCCACCGGCAAGGCTGCAATGTGCATGCACTCGGGTGTGCAGCAGCCTTTCATTTTTTCAGCACATTTCTCACATTGAATAAATAATAAATGGCAATCATCGTTCGCGCAATTAGCATGCGTATCGCAGGGAGCGCCGCATTGATGGCATTCTGCAATTACATCGTCGGTAATGCGCTCGCCAACCCGTTCATCAAAAACGAAATTCTTCCCGATGAATTTGGAAGGTAGTCCTTCGGCTTTTATCTGTCTTACATAATCGATCACACCTCCATGTAATTGGTTTACATCTTTAAATCCATGGTGTTTCAGGTAAGCGCTTGCTTTCTCACAACGAACTCCACCAGTGCAATACATAATAATCTTCTTATCCTTTTTATCTTTCAATTCCTCAATCACCATTGGCAACTCTTCCCGGAAAGTGTCCGCATCCGGACAAAGGGCTCCTACAAATTTCCCTACTTCACTTTCGTAATGATTGCGCATATCCACTACAATGGTTTCCGGATCTTCCATTGCCTGGTTAAACTCTTTTGCTGTCAGGTGATTCCCCACATTGGTCACGTCATAAGCATCGTCGTTAAGCCCGTCAGCCACAATTTTCGGCCGAACTTTGATGGTTAGCTTGTAAAAAGATTTCCCGTCGTCTTCTACAGCAATTTTAAAAGGTACTCCTTCAAATCGCCTATCGGTATTCAGATTATATTTAAAGATTTCCCAGTTTTCTTCAGGCACGCACATTTGTGCATTGATTCCCTCATGGGCAATGTAGATGCGACCGAGAATTTTGAGAGCATTCCATTGGAGGAAAAGACTGTCACGCAGTTCTTCCGGGTTGTCAATAATTACGTAGCGGTAAAACGAAACGGTAATACGTTTGATGGTCTCCTCCTGAATTCGTTTTTTAAGCTCCTTTTTGTTAACTCTGTTTTGCAGTAACATAGTGTCGGGGGTTTAAAATCGCGACAAAGATATGACTTTTCAACTTGAAAATATGACAGCCATCATACTTAACAAGCCGCAGCAGATATTTATGAAGATATTTTTTTGATTTTAAGATTAAATAAGGATATTTAGCACTTTAAACCTCAGCCCGATTCAGGACGGTTGAAGAACTAAAAATCAAGTTATGCGAACGAGTGATAAAATATTAGTAATTGGTTCATCCGGACAAATAGGAACGGAACTGGTTCAGAACCTCCGGGAAGTATACGGCATCGATAATGTTGTTGCCTCCGATGTAAAAGTTACTGAACAAGCCAAAGAAGGCCCCTTCGAAATCATCGACGTTATGAATGCTGCGGGCCTGCTTGAAATTGTAAAGCGCCACAACATTAACCAGGTATATCTCTTAGCCGCTCTATTATCTGCTACAGCCGAAAAAATGCCGAAATTCGGTTGGGATCTCAATATGCAGGGATTATTTAATGTCCTTGACCTTGCCAAGGAAAAGATCATACAAAAAGTATACTGGCCAAGCTCCATTGCGGTTTTTGGACCAAATACTCCAAAAGAAAACACCCCTCAGTACACTGTTATGGAGCCCAGCACGGTTTATGGGATAAGTAAGCAGGCTGGAGAGCGCTGGTGCGAGTATTATTTTAATAAATATGCGGTAGATGTGCGTAGTTTAAGGTATCCCGGCTTGATCGGATGGAAATCGGCCCCCGGGGGAGGGACAACGGATTATGCGGTGCATATTTTCCATGAAGCTTTAAAATCAGGTAGTTATGAATGTTTTTTATCAGAAAACACCACCCTCCCGATGATGTATATGCCAGATGCCATTAAAGCGACTATAAATATCATGGAAGCTGAATTTCAGAGGGTTAAAATAAGATCCAGCTATAATTTATCGGGCTTTAGTTTTTCCCCGAAGGACATCGCCCAGGAGATTAGGAAACATGTTCCAAATTTCAGCATTTCCTACAAGCCGGATTCACGCCAGCAGATAGCCGACAGCTGGCCAAAAAGCATTGATTCCAGTGAAGCAGGAAAGGACTGGGGCTGGAAACCAGAGTACGATCTGGCAGGGATGACAAACGACATGATAAAAAACTTAAAAAAGCATGAAAAAGTGTAACTTTGAAACTCAAGGGTACGTTAAAGATGCTGGCTTAATATGAAATCGGTCGATACTAAGTTTTAATTAGTCTAAAATATGTTTTTGTGTTCAGAAATTAATATACTTTTATAATAGAATTTCTAACGATACTCCAAAATAGAATGAAAAAGGCTTTCCTAATATTACTATTTGTTACGTGCAAGATAGCGATTGCACAGTCCTCGGTTGGAAAAGACACCACCAATTTTACCGACGTTAATGGCAAGAGGCAAGGTAAATGGATCATTTACAACAAAGATCTTCATAAAGAATGTTTTAAAGACGACCAAAAAGTTGAAGAGGGTAAATACCTCGACAGCAAAAAAGTTGGTCCGTGGAAAGAATATTATTGCAACACTAACGTAAAAAGCGTTATTACCTACGAAAACAATCGTCCGAATGGTTACGCTAAAATGTATCACGAAAATGGAAAAATCAAGGAAGAAGGCACCTGGAAAAATAACCGTTGGGTAGGCGACTACAAATTATATTACGATAACGGACAGGTTCAGCAGGCTTTTAAATTTGGTGCTGCTGGAAAACGCGAGGGAGTTCAACAGTATTTCCATGAGAACGGTCAGGTAATGATTGAAGGAAACTGGGCAGAAGGAAAAGAAGCCGGAGTAGTAAAAGAGTATTATGCGAATGGCGATATCAAATCTGAGAAAAATTTCAACGGAGGAAATATTGATCCTGCTTCTGTAAAAACATTTGAGCCTAAAAAACCTCTGGTTAAGGAAGCTCCTGAAGTTAAAGTAGAAGCTCCTCCGATCCTGGTTGACAAAGGAAAAGATAAACCTAACATTACCACTGCTCCGTTTAACGGAGAAGGCTACTGGAAACTTTTTAATTCCAATAAGCAAGTATCTAAGGACGGAATATTCAGCAAAAACCGTCTGATCGATGGAAAAGTATACACGTATAATTCAGATGGTATCTTAACCCGTATCGCGGTTTACAAAGGCGGTAAATATGTAGGTGATGCTGTCGTGGAAGAATAAGCTATAAATCGTAAAAAACTTTAATATCTTTGGACTTATGAAATTCTCATAAGTCCTTTTTTATTTATGGAACACCAGTTAATTATATACAATACCCTTTCCCGCTCCAAAGAGAAATTTACACCTATAACTCCGGGAATGGTGGGATTATATGTTTGCGGTCCGACCGTATACAGTGACGTGCATTTGGGAAATTGCCGTACATTCATTTCCTTTGATCTGATCTATCGTTATTTGCTTTACCTGGGGTATAAAGTCCGCTATGTACGCAACATTACAGATGCCGGGCATTTGGAAGGCGACCGTGACGAAGGGGATGATAAATTCGCCAAAAAAGCAAAGCTGATGCAATTGGAACCCATGGAGATCGTACAAAAGTATACGCTGGGATTTCATGATGTGATGCGTGAATTCAATTCACTTCCACCCAGCATTGAGCCAACCGCAACCGGACACATTTGTGAGCAGATCGAAATGATCAAAGTAATTATAGAAAAAGGTTTTGCATACCTGGCCAACGGAACTGTTTATTTTGATGTCGAAAAATACAACAAGGAATTTCCGTACGGCCAACTGACCAATAGGAAACTGGAAGAACTTCTTGAAGGTACACGGGAGTTGAGTGGACAAGATGAAAAGAAAGGCCGATTGGATTTCGCACTTTGGATCCAGGCAAAACCTGAAACACTCATGAAATGGCCTTCACCGTGGGGCTGGGGATTTCCAGGCTGGCACATCGAATGTTCGGCGATGAGCAGTAAATATTTAGGAGATACTTTTGACATACATGGCGGCGGCATGGACCTCCAGGCTACGCATCATACAAATGAAATTGCACAGTCGCAGGCATGCAACCACAAAGCACCGGTGAACTATTGGATGCATACCAATATGCTTACGGTGAATGGCGTTCGGATGTCTAAATCGGCAGGAAACGGTTTTTTACCTGGTGAATTATTTAGCGGTGACCATCCATTGCTGGAAAAAGGCTATAGCCCGATGGGCGTGAGATTTTTTATGCTGCAGACACATTATCGAAGCACACTTGATTTCTCCAATGAAGCATTGCAGGCATCGGAAAAAGGATATGCCCGCCTGATGAATTCTATTAAAACACTGGAAACAATAAAGCCCTCCACTACGTCTACTTCCAACATTGTGGAATTGAAGAAGAATTGTTTTGACGCGATGAATGATGATTTCAATTCTCCTATTCTCATTGCGAATCTATTTGAAGGATCACGCATTATCAATTCGGTGAATGACGGAAAAGAAACCATTACTGCCGACGATCTTGCTATTTTAAAAGAGCTCATGCATGATTTTGTTTTCGATGTAATGGGCTTAAGCTCCGAAACATCCAATTCAACTGCCGATAAAGCGTTACAAGGAGTTATGGAAATTATCTTAGATCTGCGAAAAGAAGTGAAAGCAAAAAAAGATTTTGCAACCGCTGATAAATTGCGTGATGATCTGGCAAAGGTGCACATTACTATTAAAGACACAAAAGATGGAGCTACCTGGTCAATTCAAGAATAAACTAAGCTTCGTCCTTTGTTTAAATTTGTTGTTGCTGGTGGCATCTTGCGGCAACGAAAATGATACGGCTAAAGAAACGCCTTTGCCCCAACCTGTTGAAGCAAAAAAAATTCCGGCACCTGAATTCAACGCGGATTCGGCTTTCGCTTATGTGAAAGCACAGGTGGATTTCGGCCCACGCGTTCCCGGCACAAGCGCACATGCAAAATGTGCCGATTACCTCTTTACAAAATTGGAATCTTACAATTTTCAGGTGCTAATTCCTCAAGGAATAACGGTACAGACCTACGATAAAAAACAATTCATTCTTAAAAATATTATTGCTTCTTATAAGCCTGAATTAACCAGCAGGATAATGATCTGTTCGCATTGGGATACACGCCCTGTTTGTGAATCGGATGTAGTTGATCCCGGCAAACCGGGTGATGGAGCAAATGATGGAGCAAGCGGTGTTGGTGTCGCATTGGAGATCGCGCGATTGGTTAATCTGTCGAACCCGAATGTAGGCATTGATATTATTTATTTCGATATGGAAGATTATGGAAATAACGGTGATGAGGATTCCTGGTGTTTAGGTTCAAAATACTGGGCGAAGAACTTACACAATAAGAATTATTTCGCAAACTATGGGATATTGCTGGACATGGTGGGCGGGCCAGGCGCAGTTTTTGTAAAAGAAGGAATTTCCGTTAGCTATGCTTCTTCCATCGTTGATAAAGTATGGAAAAAAGCAGATGATATCGGCTATGGGAATTTCTTTATTAACGAAACAAAACAATTTATTGGTGCCGATGACCATGTTTCTGTGAATGTGGATGCGAACATTCCCTGCATCGACATTATTGAATACAGTCATGCAACAAGTGGATTCCCTGCTTATCATCATACCCACAATGACAATATGGAATTGATCGATAAGAAAACGCTCAAGGCTGTAGGACAAACATTATTGGAAGTGATCTACAGCGAAAAGTAAATGAAAAAAATTCTGATCATCCGCTTTAGCTCCATTGGTGATATTGTTTTAACAACACCGGTGATCCGTTGCTTAAAAGAGCAAAAGCCTGATATAGAAATTCATTATCTCACCAAACAATCGTTCAAAGGGCTTTTGGAGCATAATCCGCATGTCACTAAGATTCATACGATTGAAAAAGAGGTCAACGAAATCATCGCCGAGCTACAAAAAGAAAACTTCGATCTTGTGGTTGACTTGCACAACAATCTCCGTTCAATGCAAATAAAACGGGCGCTTGGTAAGCCCAGGACCGTTTTCAAAAAATTAAATTTTCGAAAATGGTTACTGGTTAATTTTAAGATCGACAGCATGCCCGCTGAACATATTGTGGATCGTTATATGCAAACGGTTGAAAGCCTGGGAATAAAAAATGATCAGAAAGGATTGGACTATTTCATTCCTGAAAAAGATACGATCAAATTGGATTCGCTTCCTGCAACACATCAGAATGGGTATATTGGATTTGTGATTGGGGCAAAACATTTTACCAAGCAGCTACCAGTAGAAAAGATGATTTCCATCTGTAAAAAAATTTCCCAACCCATTATTTTATTGGGCGGTAAAGAAGACCAGGCAAGAGCAGAAGCAATTTCTAAAGCGGTCGGTGCTACTATTTACAATGCCTGCGGAAATTACAACCTGAATCAATCCGCTTCCCTCGTAAAGCAGGCAACTAAGATTATCAGTCATGACACCGGCTTAATGCACATTGCTGCGGCATTCAAAAAAGAGATTATCTCAGTTTGGGGAAATACCGTTCCTGCATTCGGCTTTACACCTTATTTGCCTGCAACGGGTTCTAAAATGATTGAAGTACAAGGATTACCCTGTCGCCCGTGTTCCAAGATCGGATATGATAAATGCCCGCAAGGACATTTTAAATGCATGACACTAATTGATGAGAATAATTTTCTATAAAGTCTTTTCTCCAAGAAATAAAGCTCTTAACTCCGTCGCATCCTGAGGCTGCATTTTCCCTGCAAGAATCAAACTCAGCTGCTTTCTGCGCAAAGCCCCTTCATAGCGCTGCTTCTCCTCTACAGTTTCTGGTTCCAACGGAGGAACAGGCAGAGGTGAACCATTTTGATCAACAGCAACAAAAGTATAGATCGCTTCGTTGGCTTTCACTTTCGCTCCCGTTACGTGATCTTCCACCCATACATCAATGAACACTTCCATGGATGAGTTAAACGACCTGGAAACTTTGGCTTCTAAAGTAACCAAGCTGGCATGATTGATCGGCATATTAAAAGAAACATTATTTACTGAAGCTGTCACCACCACTCTTTTACAATGGCGGTGCGCCGAAATAGAAGCAACAATATCCATCCATTGCAGCAATTGCCCGCCGAATAAATTCCCCAAGGTATTGGTATCATTCGGAAGAACGATCTGAGTTTGTATAGTCAGCGATTCTTTAGGCGTTTTTGCTTTCATGATGGTATCTGTTTTTATGCAAAGATATGGGTTTATTGCTCGCAGAACCTTGAAAATTGAGCGTATTTCATTCATGAAATCACCTGTTTTTTCCTTCAGCTGGGATATACTTTGTATTTTTGTAAAAACAATTCGCTAATGGCTGAATACTTCGATTACTTTAAGGCGCTTCATATTATTTTTATCGTAACCTGGTTCGCAGGGTTATTTTACATAGTTCGCTTGTTCATCTATCATACAGAAGCAGAAGCAAAACCGGAACCCGAAAAAAGCATACTTCAAAACCAGTATAAGATCATGGAAAAACGTTTGTGGTATGGAATTACCTGGCCATCGATGTTTCTCACCCTGGTATTTGGAGGCTCGTTATTATGGGTTAAACCGGGCCTTCTGTCGCAAGGTTATTTCATTCTGAAACTTTGCTTTGTAGGCGGCCTGATCCTTTATCATTTTCAGAACCATGTCATCTTTAAGCAGCTTCAAAGTGATACTGTTAAAAGTAACTCTTTCAAATTAAGAATATGGAATGAAGTAGCGACACTCTTTCTTGTGTCCATCGTGTTTCTGATCGTACTGAAAAGTCAAACAGGTTTTATATGGGGCCTTCTTGGCTTAGTGATATTTGCCATCACACTTATGTTTGCTATTAAACTCTACAAAAAGAGCAGGGAGAAGAAAGAGAAACAGGAGAATGGAGTTGGGAGTTAGGAGTTGGGAGTTTATAGAAATTTGCAAAAATCTATACTCCAGAGATCGATAAATTCTAAAATTTAGTTTTTATACAACCAGGCATTCGGTTGTGCATTTCTTAAGAGATTAAGCTCTTTCAAAGCTTCTTTGCGTGTAAGGAAATCGCCGCAGCTTACCACAAATAATCCTTTGTTGTTCTGACCTATGATAGCAGCATTCAAATTTTGCGACTGCAATACACTCACATATTTAATGGCATTTTCCTCTATTTGGAAACAGCCTGCTACCAAATGGAATTTAAAATCGGGGTTATTCTGACCCTTGGCAACTGCAGTGGTATCTGCTTTCACTGTTTCAATTAAAGTGGCGGCCAGTGGCCTTGAAACAGTATCAGGCATAATTGGTTTTACAGCAACCGTATCGTTATTCAGGATGGGTAATGCATGTGCAGTCGATGCCTTTGTTTCCGGCACCTTCACTTCTTTTGCAGCAAAAGGATTCAGATTGGCATAATTGATGTTTTTTAAAAGATCTGTTTTCAAAGGGATCCAGATCATCGCAAAGATCATAGGAGCTGCAATAGCCAAAGCTACATAACGTTTTACATTGATCTTTTTCTTTTCTGCCGGAATAGCTGAACGGTCCGTAAATTCTTTTTCCAGTCGTTTAGCAATGGCATCGCGCTTGATTGCAGGTGACTGGAATTGAGGCAAGCCAAAAGCTTCCAGTAAAAAATTGGTTGTGTCAGGTTCAAACTGAATATTTCTCTCCACGTCAAGAAACAAAACCCCAACTTCATCGATTTTCACTTTCGCTCCCTTTTTCAACTGCTCATTTACGCCTGCTACAAAATGATCGATGTATCTAAGCGCTTCGGTATAATTTGTTTTTTCAACCGTAACAATATGACTGGCCAAGAGGCCATCGTTATTCTTAAGATTCTTATTAAAAATAATGCTTTTGGAAGGCGGAGTAAATGCATGGCGGGTAGGATGAATCTTTGCAGGCGTATAATTCCCTACAAAGCCACCAAGCTCAGGTACGATCACACAATTGTGTTCGTATAACAAGTCGCTGATATGTTTATCTACTTTCATTATGAAGCTAAAGGCCTTTCTGGACGTGAAATTACAAAAATTTGCTCAGTTTTTTAAGGTCCTCCGGGGTATCAACTGCAACACTCTCAAAATCAGTTATCTCAACTTTAATTTTGTAGCCGTTCTCCAGCCAGCGAAGCTGTTCAAGGGATTCTGCGAGCTCCAGGGAAGACTGCTTCAAAGCAGTTAATTGGGCCAGAATATCGGTGCGATAGGCATAAATGCCGATGTGCTTGTAAAAAGTATGTGCGCGCAGCCATTCCTCCTCTTTCTTCCCACGAATATGCGGTATTGTTTGCCTGCTGAAAAGCATCGCCTCCTGCCTTTTATTTATAGCTACCTTAGGAATATTGATATTAAACAGCTCTTCATTTTCGCTAATCTTCTTCACTAGCGTGGCGATCTCCGTATTGCCGGAACCAAAGCAGGATGCAACCAGGTCAATCTGTTCCGGATGAATGAAAGGCTCATCTCCCTGTATATTGATCACAACATCAGCAGAGGGGCAAAACAGCCGGATTGCTTCAAAACATCTGTCGGTACCACTTTGGTGCAATTCGCTGGTCATTACTACATTTCCTCCGAACGACTTTACATGCTGTTCTATGCGTTCGTCGTCGGTAGCAACCACTACATCCTGTAATGATTTGGATTTCTTTGCCTGCTCCACCACGCGTTGGATCATCGACTTTCCACCAATGTCGATCAATGGCTTAGCCGGAAAACGGGTGGAAGCATAACGTGCAGGAATAACTCCGATGATTTTCATGGCTGATATTTTTATACCTGTTGGGCATTAAATCCATTGAAACCGGACAAAAACAGGGCATGCAAATTTACAGAATTAAATTAATTAGTCCTCCTTCGAATTTAAAGAAAAAACAGCGCCGTATTTTTGTTAATTTCGTAGGGTGAAATATATACGGCCTTTTATTCTTCTTTTATGTGTTTATCTATTTATCGGCAGCTCCTGGCAAAAGACTGGCTTGTCGTGCAGAGAAATTATTACTCACATGCTCGACAGCATAAAGCATATAAAAACCCAGACATGTGATGTAAAGGCAACCGAACGGGTGGGCAAACACCTTCTTTTTGCAGAATCTTCTATTAAAATTAATTTTTTTCCTCGTAAGATCTATTTCCGCAATGCTAAGGGAATTGAAATATTGTGGGTAGAAGGCAGCAACAAAGGGAACGCCATTGTCCATTCGCGTGCATTGCCACTCATGAACTTCGACCTGGATCCCCATGGGAGTCTCATGCGGAAAGATCAGCATCATACAATTTTCGATCTCGGGTCCCACTATATCGGAACAACACTGGCTCAAACAATTATTAAAGCCCCTAAAGATTTTGATAAACACTTCGCCTATGCAGGTACCGTCAACTGGAACAATAAAGAATGTTACCAGATCGTGATCAGTTACCCGGAATACAAATATGTTGAATATGTAACAAAGAAGGGAGAAACCGTTTCAAGTATCGCCGCCAGGCTCAACACAAGTGATTATAAAATTCGCTATAAAAACGATCTTTCAAGCTATTTCGGTGCGATCAAGGAAGGAAAAGTGCTGACCATACCGGTTCCTTATTCGAATAAAGCGATTGTACTAATTGATAAAAAGACATTTATTCCTATCAGCATCAAAGTATACGACGAAGAAGGGCTGTATGAAGCCTATGAATTCACTAATATGAGGAATAACATCGTATTTAAGTCCGATGAATTTCTGAAAACTTTTAAAGGATACGATTTCTAATTCTAAACAAAACGGAACCTGGTGGTTACCTTAAAATTAATTTCATATTAATTTAAAATGCGATTATCTTTGCAAACCATTTATCTGACTCAATGAAAGTAACTATCCGCCCGCTTCTTTTTTTTCTGTCCGTTCTGACGGTTGGCCTATTGTTTCTTTCATTCCGTATACCTTCCGGCAATTCGGAAAATAAGGAGTTGATCGACAAGATTTTTGCTGCGGTAGAAAATATAAAAACCATGCGCTTTAACCTCCAGTGCAATGAGCGAATAAAAGGGCGCATGCAACACTACGAATCCAAAGTTAAGCTACAGGTTTATCCACGCAAATTGTATTTGTCTCTCAAAGGTCCAGAGGTTCTTTGGATTCAAGGAGAAAACAACGGCGATGCTTTAGTCAATCCAGGAGCTTTCCCCTACATGAACCTTAACCTTGATCCTTATGGCTCGCTGATGCGTAAAGATCAACATCATACAATTCATGAAATGGGTTTCCAGTATTTAGCCGATATCCTGAAAGATGGAATGAGACGCGCGGGTGATAAGCTTGACAAATACTTCGTGATTATGGGCGAAGATAAATTAAACGGAAGAGCTTGTTACAAACTCGCAATTTCTTTTCCTGATTTTGCTTGGGGCCCTTATACAGTTAAAGCGGGAGAGAATTTAACCACCATTGCCAGAAAGTTGAAAGTGAGTGAGTACATGGTGTTAATGAATAACCCAAAGATCAGCTGGTACAATGATGTAAAAGCCGGACAAATTATTCAGGTGCCAAATGCTTACGGAAAGCTCACCATATTATTGATTGATAAGGAATACATGCTTCCTGTGAGCAATAAAGTGTTTGATGACCAGGGCCTGTTCGAAACTTACGAATATGTAAACCTTCAGGTGAATACAACCATTTCAGCAGAAGAGTTCAGCAAGGACTACAAGGATTATAATTTCTAAAGATTCTCCTTCGCTTAATGCGCTTCCAGCCAGTTGATGCCTGTTCCCATTCCAACTTCCATCGGTACATTTAGCGAGTTGATTGCATGCTTCATTCTGTTTTCGATGATTGGTTTCACTATTTCCAATTCCTCTTTCAAAACATCAAACACCAATTCATCATGCACCTGTAAAAGCATTTTGGATTTTATATTCTTCTCTTTAAAATCTTTTTGAATATTGATCATCGCAATTTTGATCATATCAGCAGCGCTTCCCTGGATTGGCGCATTGATCGCATTCCGTTCGGCGTAACCCCGGACTGTATGATTGTTTGAATTGATGTCGCGCAGATAACGCCTGCGTCCCATGATCGTTTCTACATATCCTTTTTCTTTTGCAATTTCAATGCTTTCATCCATGTAGGATTTGATGCGAGGGTATTTACTAAAGTAATTCTCGATGATCGTCGCAGCTTCTTTGCGAGGAATATTCAAGCGTTCGGAAAGTCCGAAAGCAGAGATCCCGTATATGATTCCAAAGTTTACCATCTTGGCGTTCCTCCGCATATCACCCGTCACTTCTTCCAAAGGCACATTGTACACTTTAGCAGCGGTGGCAGCATGAATATCCTGTCCGGAACGGAATGCTTCAATCATTCCTTCATCTTTGCTCAATTCGGCAATAATGCGCAATTCTATTTGCGAATAATCTGCTGATAAGAGAACATGATTTTCATCTCTTGCCACAAATGCTTTCCTGATCTCTTTGCCCCTGTCGGTTCGGATAGGGATGTTCTGTAAATTCGGGTTATCGGAACTTAGTCGGCCCGTAACAGCCACCACCTGGTTATAACTTGTGTGAATGCGTTGCGTCTTTGCGTTTACAAGTTCAGGTAAGGTATCCACATAGGTGTTTTTCAGCTTTACCAGTTCCCGGTAATCGAGAATTTTGCCAACGATCGCATGCGAACCTACCAGTTTCACCAGTACTTCTTCGCCCGTAGCGTATTGACCGGTCTTTGTCTTTTTAGGCTTCTCTGTAATTTGAAGCACTTCAAATAAAATATCGCCCACTTGTTTTGGAGAAGAAACATTAAAAACCATTCCTGCCAATTGCTGGATCTCGCTCTCCATTTTCAAAATATCCTTTTCAAGTTCAGCGGAAATTTCTTTCAATGCACCTTTATCCAGCGAAATCCCTTCGGCCTCCATTTCCGCCAGTACCGGGATAAGCGGAATTTCGATCTCTTCGAATAATTTCTTGGTAAAAGTATCATTGAGCAGAGGCTCGAATTTATATTTGAGTTGAAGCGTAACATCAGCATCTTCTGCGGCATATTCTTTAATCTCGTCCAAAGGAACATCACGCATGCTCAATTGCCCTTTTCCTCTTTTACCGATCAATGTTTCAATAGATACAGGAGAATATGCCAAATATGTTTCAGCAAGGACATTCATGTTATGGCGCATTTCCGGTTGAATAAGAAAATGTGCGACCATGGTATCAAACAACTTCCCTTTTATTTCGATGTTGTATCGTCTCAAAACAGAAAGGTCATATTTAATATTTTGACCAATCTTCATGATCTGCTCGTTCGCAAATACAGCTTTAAATTCATTTACAATATCCTGCGTTTCCGCTTGATCTTCCGGCACAGGAATATAATACGCTTCTGCTGCCTTGAAAGCAAATGAAAGCCCAACCAGCTCGGCATTGTGTGCATCCAGCCCGGTTGTTTCCGTATCAAAACTGATCTCGCTTTGCTTGTCTAAATCGGCAATGAGAGCGGCTCTTTTTTCTTTTGTGTCAACTAAGTGATAGACGTGCGGAACTTCTTTAATTGTTTTAAAAATTTTTTGGGCCTCTACCACCACTTCTTCCATCACTTCTATTTCGGCAGCTGCACCAAACATATCCATTTGATCGGGGTTTACCACTTTCTTTACTTTGATGGTAGTTGTGCTCTCTATTGCTATCTGCACAGGAGCGGTAAGCGTGTCACCAAGTATTTGTTCGGCCAGTCTTCTGAATTCCAGTTCCATGAACAGATCCTTGAGCGCTTCTTTGTTGGGCGCTTCTATCTCCAGGGCTTTTTCGTCCAGCTCGATCGGCACGTCACAAATAATGGTTGCCAGCCACTTCGACTGGATTGCTTTTTCCTTGTTCAGCTCTACTTTCTCTTTTAACTTTCCTTTCAGCTTATCGGTATTTTGCAATAAATTTTCAATGCTGCCAAAATCTTTCACCAGTTGAATCGCTGTTTTTTCACCGACTCCGGGGATGCCTGGGATGTTATCCACTTTATCGCCCATCAATCCCAAAATATCGATCAATTGAGATACATCCTGAATTTCCCATTTCTTGCAGATCTCCGCCATTCCTAAAATTTCGGCACCATTGCCTAAACGTGCAGGCTTATAAATAAAGATATTATCTGAAACCAGCTGTCCGTAATCTTTGTCCGGAGTCATCATGTAGGTGGTAAAACCTTTCTTCTCTGCCATCTTCGCCAACGTACCTATTACATCATCCGCTTCATAACCCGGCATTCCGATAACAGGAATATTAAAACCTTCGATGATCTTAACGATATATGGAATGGCCAATGCTAGATCCTCCGGAATCTCCTCCCTGCCGGCTTTATACTCGCTAAATTCAACATGACGCACAGTTTGCTCAGGGGTATCAAATACTACCGCAATGTGGGATGGCTTTTCTTTTTTTAAAACTTCAAGCAAAGTATTGGTAAAGCCAAGCACTGCCGATGTGTTTAATCCTTTTGAGTTGATGCGGTGATTATTTGCAAATGCAAAATAGGCACGATAGATCAAAGCAAAAGCATCAAGCAAAAAGAGTTTTTTATTGTTTTCGGACATAATAATTACAAATTTAATATCTGTAAAAATAGCGAAAATTTAAGTATTTACGCACCTTTTAAAGTATTTTGGGAATAAAAAAAGCCCCTATTTACGGGGCCGTTTTTACTGAACTTTATTTTTTTAGTTGGATGCGGATTTATTGTATGCGTCAAACAGTTCAACAATATTTTCGTACTCATACTTCTTATCTTCCAGCGCTTTAATGATCTCTTCATTGTCGGCCATTGCTTCACCTAATTGCTTTTTAAATTTCCCGGATTTGATCTTCACAAACTCTCCTGCAGCTTTCTCCATATAATAATCCGACTTGACTTTAATGTCGTTCATTTGCATCACTTCGATCTGTGATTCGTAGAGATTAACGTTCCCCTTCGACAAGCGTTTCACGAAAACCTGCTCTCCATCAACGTTTCTGGAAACAAATATGACTCCATCCACGCTGTATTCTTTTATTTTTGTTGGATTGAATGTTTTGATCTCCGAACCGTCTTTCTTACGATAAGCCGCCTTTGCAAAATTATCAAATTCACGTTTAGGGTTCTTTTTAACCTCGCCTTTCAAAGTATCACCGTTGAGCATGATCACGTAACCAGGAAAGTATTTCGCCTGGGCCGAAGCATTACTATTAAAAGTCATAATTATAGCTACCACCACTACAATTACTATAAAGAGTTTGTTTATTTTCATATAATCATTCAAAAATTTAAAGTTCCGTTTTTTGGGCGGTTACAAATAAAGAGGAATTTTTAGTCATTTAAAATAGCAGGTTTAAAACTTTAGCCAAATGTTAACAACTTGTTAATTACTAAAGAGGTCTTTAATCACCTAAGTCCTGCTTCAAATTCAATTATCCCAATAATAACAAGTAATTCATCGCAATTTCGTAATTTTGCGCCATCATGCAGAGTTTCAGGCAATATCACATCTATCTATCTCTTTTTGCTACACTCACCATTATTAGTTGTAACAAATGTTCGGATGAAAAACCGAAGGAGATTGTATTGGTTGAAAAACCCGAAATGGTGAATGAAGAAATTGCCAAGCTCCTTGATAAAAAACTAAGCCAACTAGATACCTCCAGCATCATTGTCATTAAGAATGATAGCTTATATTCAACAAGGTTCATCCTGGATTTCTACACTAAAAACAATCACACGGCCGCTTTCACGGATAAAGGAAAACTGACCAAACAAGGCGATACACTGCTTGATGTAATTAAAAATGCAGATGTCTACGGCTTATTTCCCGAAGATTACCATTATCAGAAAATCGACTCTTTATTAAAAACCGCCCGCGACAGTGCAAGTCAGGAATATGATGCTGTTAAATTATTGAATGCAGATCTCTTATTAGCAGATGCCTTTTTTAGCATGGCAGTTCATGTAAACAAAGGCCGCTTAAATGCCGACAGTCTCACGTACGAATGGAAAGGCGCACAATTGGATACCAATGTGGTTGACATCTTATATACTGTGATTGCAAAAAATTCCATTCGCTCGGCAATAGATTCCTTAGAGCCCGCGAATAATTATTACCAGCGCTTAAAGCAGGCGCTTAAGGATTTCAAATTTGAATTTAAAGATACGAGCTGGGATAGCCTGGCAAGCAGAAATTCTGATTCTGTTACATTTATGACCCGTGTGAAAGAACGCCTGATAAAAAGTCATGATTATTTTGATGAATTCAGCGGTTCGGATTCCATCAAATTAATGAAATCGATCAAAAATTTTCAGTGTAAGCATAATCTTACCGAAGACGGTAAGATCGGCAAGCTTACTTTCAAGGCAATGCAACGCACCAAGCAGGATTACATTGACCAGATTGCCCTCAATATGGAACGCTGGCGATGGTCACGAGTCCCTACCGAAAAACAATATGTGTGGGTGAACATTCCAAAATATGAAATGCGGGTCATCGAAGATGATACCGTAGCAATGAAATCACGCGTGATCGTTGGAGCGCCCGACCATCAAACGCCATTGCTTAAAAGCACGATCCGCTATTTTTTAATTTATCCTTATTGGACAGTCCCATTTAGTATTGCCACCAAAGAGATTTTACCAATTTTAAAGCGCGATACTTCCTATTTGAGAAGAAAACGATTTGAGGTATTGGATGGTAATAACCAAAAGGTTGATCCTACAACAATCAATTGGAAACGGTATTCGAAAAATTATTTCCCTTGGAAACTGCGGCAAGCTATTGGCGAAGACAATTCACTCGGAATTCTTAAATTTAATTTCGAAAACAAATATGGTGTCTATATGCACGATACAGATAGCCGTAGATTATTCGGCCGTGAAATGCGGGCGATGAGCCATGGATGTTGCCGATTGGAAAAATTTATGGATTTTGCGAAGTTCTTAATTCGCGACGACAGCATAAAATATCCGGTCGACTCTTTGATCTCCGATACTGCCAAACATCAGCAGAAATATGTTTATCTAAAAAAACCGATCCCAATATACATCAATTACTTTACAGTTGAAGTAGGTGATTATTTTGAGCGTCGTTATTTTATTGACGTCTATAAAAGAGATGAAAAAATGCTGAAGGCATTAAGAAGGAAAAACAAGAAGAATTAAAATCTAGTACAAAAACTTGTTATACGGATATCTTTTCTGATGCAAGTCCTTCACCTTATCATAAAGGACTTTTTTGAACTCCTCGATATTTTGCTTGTCGGCCGCTGATATAAAAAGACATTCTGTATGCAGCTTATTCATCCATGTTTTTTTCAGCTCTTCCATACTGATGTTTTTCTTGGTAAGGGGCGTTAGGTCATCCTCTTCTTTTTCTTCAAAAACAAATGCATCAATCTTGTTAAATACCAGCAATGTCGGTTTATCACCCGCGCCAATATCAGTAAGCGTTTGATTTACCACATTGATCTGATCTTCAAAACCGGAATGCGAAATATCTACCACATGTATCAATATATCGGCTTCACGTACTTCATCCAATGTAGATTTGAATGACTCCACTAATGTAGTAGGCAACTTTCGAATGAATCCAACCGTATCGGAAAGAAGAAAAGGCAAATTTTCAATCACTACTTTCCGTACCGTTGTATCCAAGGTAGCAAATAACTTATTTTCTGCAAATACATCACTCTTGCTCAACAGGTTCATAATGGTTGATTTCCCAACGTTGGTATAACCCACCAAAGCAACCCGGATCATATCCTGGCGGTTTTTCCGCTGTGTTTCCATCTGCCGGTCGATCACTTTCAAACGTTCCTTTAAAAGAGCAATGCGATCCCGAACAATACGCCTGTCGGTCTCAATCTCCGTTTCACCCGCACCTTTCATACCGATACCTCCTTTGATACGGTCCAAGTGATCCCACATTTTGGTAAGCCTCGGCAATAAATAAATGGATTGCGCCAGCTCAACCTGAGTTTTTGCATGGGCAGTTCTTGCACGGGCAGCAAATATGTCAAGAATCAAACGGGTACGATCCACCACCTTAATCTTTATTTCTTTTTCGGTGTTTATTTCTTTTTCCAGATTGCGTTGCTGAGCAGGTGAAAGCTCATCATCAAATATGAGGATGTCCACCTTGTTCTCCATAACAAAATTACGGATGTCAATTAATTTCCCAGCACCTATAAATGTTCTTGAGTCGGGATGTTCCAGTCGTTGGGTATATCGTTTTAAAACTTTCGCGCCCGCAGTATCAGCCAGAAATTCCAACTCATCCAAATATTCCTTTGCCGTTTCTTCATCCTGGCTTCTATTGATCAAGCCTACCAAAATAGCGGTTTCCTGTTTTGTTCCGGTATCGTACAATTAATTTATTTTCTAAGGGTTTCAGTATATTCTGCAACAGCTTTAATCTGCTCATCGTTCAGGCCTGAAGCCGGCATGCCTGGGCTTTTACCATTCCTGATAATTTCCATCTTTGCAGCCAGGTCCATAGCAGAAAGAGACAAATCCGTCGCGCCCATCAATCCGGCTTTTCCATCTTCACCATGACAACGTGCACAACTTGCTGTGAAAATTTCATGCCCGTTTACAGAATTCGCAATTTCAGCGGAAGGTTTTTTCTTCTTATTCATTTCAGCTAATCCGTATGCACTGATAAGCATCAGTACAGAAAGAAATGCCAGGACTTTATTGCCTTTCTTAAATCCAATTACTGCTAATGGGATAGAGGCAAATACAACAATGATCTTCACAATCAGCATCGTACTCATTTCTACCTGGGTCAACATATAGATACCCGTAAGCAAAAATAAAGTACTGATAATCATTTCCACTACTTTTGTATCCTTGCTAAACTTCGCAAGTTTTTCATTCTTGTTTGCAAACAACAAAAATGTTTTATAAAGATAAACCACCAGAAAAATATTTACAGAAATCAGGTGGGTATAAAATATCGCTTTGTCCATCGTGGATTGTTTTTTAGTCCGCTCAAAAGTAATAAAAATCTATTGATTTTGCCGTTCATCCAATTTTGAATGAAAATCCGTTTAAAATGGTATTTTTGTTAAGAACATCCATAATTATGAAAAGACTTATTCTATTCCTCTTCGCTTTTTCTGCCAGCGTAATTTCATTTGCCCAGGAAACCTTCCCTGTAAATGGCACATCCAATAAAAATCACACGATTTATGCATTCATTAATGCGAAGATCGTAGTGGATGCTGATGAAACAATCGACAATGGAACAATGATCGTACAGGATGGTATGATTAAGCTGGTTGGGACCAAGATCAACATTCCTCAAGGATCTGTGATCTATGATCTAAAGGGCAAAAGCATCTATCCGGGTCTGATTGATGCTTATACAAGCTATGGCATACCGGAAAGCAAACGAATTTCCGGAGGTGGTTTCCCCCAGATAGAAAGCAATATAAAAGGCGCCTATGGATGGAACCAAGCGGTAAAGCCGGAAACAGATGCCATTAAAATCTTTTTGAAAGATCCGAAAGCAGCAGAAGAATTCAGGAGAATGGGCTTTGGTGCAACGCTGATATTTCAAAAGGACGGAATTGTAAGGGGCTCAGGAGCCGTTGTAGCATTGGGTGATGCCAAGGAAAATGAGTTGATCATTAACGATAAAGCGGCCGCATTGTATTCATTCGATAAAGGAACATCCACCCAGGAATATCCTTCTTCATTAATGGGATCCATAGCCCTATTGCGACAAACTTATCTTGATGCAAACTGGTACAAAACCGATAAAACGAAAAAGGAATACAACCTCTCTCTTGATGCTTTTAATAATTTACAAGCGCTACCGCAGATTTTTGAAACAAACGATAAATCAAACGCATTGCGTGCCGATAAGATTGGCGATGAATTCAAAATGAATTATATCATCAAAGGAAGCG
>DASWNK010000021.1:0-11800 GCA_036399275.1 Bacteroidia bacterium
TACATTACACCGATCGTCGGACAACGTTTTGAGAATGCATTAATGATCATTGCGCTGCTGGCGGCTACCGCTTTTCCGTTGTACACTTACAATTATCTTCCGGTGAAAGATTACAGGGCCTATAAGATCGGAACGAATTTATATGAAGCAATGCATCCTCAGCTGAAATATTATTACATGCTGAAGAATAAAAAGTCGGGTGAACAGAAAGAGTTTGACGCATGGCCGCCAAACTGGGATACTGAATGGGATTATGTAACGAGCAGAACGGAAGCCATCATCGAAGGCATTGATCCCATCATTGGCTTCTCCATGCAGAACCAGTACGGTGAAGATTATGCCGATGAGTTCCTGCAGAAGGAAGGTTACAAATTCATCCTGGTGGAATATGATCTGAAAAAGGCGAACAAATCCGTGCAGGGAAAAATAAACGACTTTGCTGCGATGTGCGCATCGAACAACATCGAGTTTGTTGGTCTTACCACTTCCGACTCCATTTTAAGAACTGAATTCATAAAAGAGCACAACATTACTTATCCTTTTTATGTTTGTCCGGATGATGTTCCTTTAAAAACAATGATTCGTTCCAACCCGGGCCTGGTGATGCTGAAAGGCGCAGTTGTAATTGACATGTGGCATTACAATTCCTTTCCGGTGTTTGATGAATTGAAAGAAAAATATTTTAAGAAGTAAGCTTGTGATAAAATTTATTGTTAAACGTTTATTTTACGGTTTCTTAGTATTACTCGGTGTTATCACGGTGGTGTTCCTGCTGTTCAATGTATTGCCCGGCGATCCTGCGCGCATGATGCTTGGGCAGCGTGCCGATCAGGCTTCTATTGATGCTATCAACCGGGATCTGGGAAGAGACCGTCCGATGACCACTCAGTTCCTCATGTACCTGAACGATCTTTCTCCTATATCTGTTCATGATGCGGAAAACAAGGATCACTTTCTTTTCCTCAGCACCGAAAAGTATAGTTCTTACACTAAGCTTTTTTCTGTTTCCAAATCGAAGATTCTGGTGCTTAAATTTCCTTATCTCCGCCGCTCGTACATCACCAAGCGAAAGGTCTCCGACATTGTGATTGAGACCCTTCCGGAAACGGCGATCCTTGCATTTTCATCCATTACCTTTGGCGCAATCTTCGGAATATTATTAGGAATTTTTTCCGCCATCAAGAAGAACTCCTGGTTTGATAAGTTCTCTCTCATTTTTGCTATTTTCGGAATGGCCCTTCCATCTTTCTTTATGGGATTATTGATTGCATGGTTCTTTGGGTTTGTGCTTCGCGAATACACCGGTCTTAACAATGTGGGTTCTCTCTACAGCATCGACGATTTCGGGGATGAGCACCTGGCACTTAAAAACCTGATCCTGCCTACCATCACACTGGGATTACGTCCTTTGGCCATCATCATTCAGTTAACCCGCAGCTCATTATTAGATGTGCTTTCACAGGATTATATCCGTACAGCAACAGCGAAAGGCTTGAGCTTTTACAATGTGGTTTTCAAACACGCACTTAAAAATGCTTTGAATCCTGTTATCACCGCCATATCAGGTTGGTTTGCAGGATTAATGGCCGGAGCCGTTTTCGTAGAGATTATCTTTAACTGGAAAGGCATTGGCTATGAAGTGGTGGATGCCTTGAATAAAAATGATTTACCGGTTGTTATGGGCGCTACCCTGGTGTTTGCAATGATATTTGTTATCATCAATATTGGTGTGGATATCGTTTACGGAATTTTAGATCCTCGTGTAAGGGTTCAATAATAACACGTCTTCTCTTATCAGCTCCATGAAAAAAATATTCCTTTTTATTCTCTTTTCCCTGTCATCTGTATCTTTAATAAAGGCACAGGCCGTACAGAAATATTTCGAATATGTCGACCATGCAAAAGGTTGTTACGACCGGAAAGAATACAAGAAATCAGCTTCCTTCTACGCCAGCGCTTTCAAGCTGAATGGAGGCAAAGCATATTGCGATGATCGTTACGATGCTGCACGTTCCTGGGCGAAAGCCGGCAATAAGGACTCGGCATTTGTACAGCTGTTCAAAGTAGTATCGCTGTATGATTATAGCAATTACAAAGAGCTGACTACCGAAAAGGATTTCAACGCTCTGCAAAGTGATAAACGCTGGAACGAGCTGACGGTTCTCCTGAAAGAAAACATCAGCAAGTCCGATTCTAAATTGAACAGCGCCTTGATCGTGTTGCTGGACAGTGTTTACCGCGACCACTATTCACATCGATTAAAGGAAGTAAACATCCGGAACGAGTTTGGTGCTGAATCAGCAGAGATCAACAAGATCAAGAAGACCATCTACCACAAGGATTCCATTAATTCCGTTATTGTTACTACCGTTCTGGATAAATATGGCTGGCTGGGAAGAGATGTTGTTGGTTTTATCGGAAATTACACGCTGGCACTGATCCTCGAACATGCCGACCTGAACACCCAGGAAAAATACCTGGCAATGATAGAAGAGGCTTTTAAGAACAAAAACATAGAAGCCTATGACTATGCGCTTATTGGCGATAAAGTAGCCTTGCGACAAGGGAAAATGCAGGTGTACGGCAGTGTGATCATCAACAGGGGAAACAAAAACTATGTAGCGCCGGTAACGGATGTTGCCAACTTAAACAAAAGAAGATTGTCCATCGGATTAAAGCCCATGAATGAATACCTGATGAATTGGGGGATGAGCTGGGACATCAATAAGTATAAGAAAGATTTATTACTTTTAGAAAAGGAAAAGCCGGAGTATTAATTGCCGGTTCCCTAAAATAAAACGAAATGAGAAGAAAGATAGTTGCCGGAAATTGGAAAATGAACATGACCCTTGCTCAGGGGCTGCAATTGGTGGATGATATTCTTGCGGCCGACCCGGCTCCGGGAAATGGCTTAAAGATCATCGCGCCTCCTTTTATTCATTTGACGGCTGTTGCCGGTAAGATCAAAGGCAGAGAAGATTTTGCACTGGCTGCTCAGGATTGTCATCATCTTGCTTCCGGAGCTTATACCGGAGAGGTTTCCGCAGCAATGATCGCTTCAACAGGAGCGGGTTATGTGATCCTCGGACATTCCGAAAGAAGATTGTATGCCGCTGAAACCAACGAACTGCTGGCTCAGAAAGTAAACATCGCATTAGCCAATAACCTGGTGCCGATCTTCTGCATCGGAGAAAGCATAGAAGAGCGAAATGCAAACACTCACCTGGAAGCAGTGAGAGCGCAGATAAAAGAAAGTTTATTCCATTTGCCGGCCGCTGATTTCAGCAAACTGGTAATTGCCTACGAGCCTGTCTGGGCCATTGGTACCGGCGTTACAGCAACAAGCCACCAGGCGCAGGGCGTTCATAATTTTATTCGTCAGGAGATCAATAAAAAATACGGAAGAGAAGTTTCCGAAAACATCTCCATTGTGTATGGCGGCAGCTGCAATCCGCAAAATGCCCCTGAGCTGTTCTCTTGTCTTGATATTGATGGCGGACTGATTGGCGGCGCTTCCCTGAAAGCAAATGATTTTATCGCCATTTACAATTCTTTCTAAGATCATTCCGTTTCATACCACCGAGTATTTAGTATTTATTATAACAGCCCATGAATTACGTAGAACTATCCGTTACAGTTGAACCGAAAGAGCAGGGGAGTGATATTCTCATCGCACAATTATCCGACCTGGGCTTCGAAAGCTTTGTAGAAACCGAAACAGGCTTCAGCGCTTATATCCCTGAAGAAGAATACAGCGAAGAAGAGATCGAATTTACCTTTGGTGACTTTGAAGAGCTGTTTGATATCAGCTTTCTTTCGAAAGTGATCCCGCAGCAAAACTGGAACAAGGAATGGGAAAGCAGCTTTCAGCCGATTGAAGTGGATGGCAAATGTTATATCCGTGCGCCTTTTCATGAGCCAAACCCCGCATTCATTTATGATGTGATCATAGAGCCAAAAATGTCCTTTGGAACCGGACATCACGATACCACGCAGCTGATGATTCGTCAGCTGATGTTATTAAATGTTAAAAACAAGTCCTTGCTCGACATGGGTTGCGGAACCGGGGTATTAGCGATTGTTGCCTCCATGCTGGGCGCTGATCCCATAACAGCCGTCGACATTGATCAATGGAGCTACGAAAACACCATAGAGAATTTACAGAAAAATAATATCAACAATGCGCTTGTTCATAAAGGAGATGCGCAAATTTTGGAAGGCAAAATATTTCATACTATTTTAGCGAATATCAACAGAAACATATTAATGGCGGATATGCCGGTATATGTACGCTCATTGGAAAAAGGTGGTGACTTGATCCTTAGTGGCTTTTTCGAAACGGATGTAGCAGAGCTAAAGCAGGCTGCAGAGAAACTTGGCTTGAAATATGAAGGCACGAAAGTCAGCAATCAATGGGCGATGCTGCACTTTTCAAAACTATAAGGACATGAAGAACTTGAAATACATTTTATTGCTTTTAGCGGTTATAGCATTCGGGCAAGTTTCCCGGGCTCAATTAAATCCCGTAAAGCAATTTACCGAGGACCCGATTAAATTCCTGGATGAAGTGAAGCTGATGTTTGAGGCTACCAACATGGACAAGAAGGAGATCAAGGAATTCATGGAAGCTTTTGCTTTGGCCTGGAATGCTCCTAAATGTAACGCCAACCTGAAAAAATCCATCGTCAATTCCTGCAATTTGATGATCAAGAAAAAATTACGCATCCTTCCCGAATACAAAAGCTATTTATCCTCGGTAATGAATTTCATCAACTCCGATCAGAGTGAGGACAACTTCCTTACCTGGCAGGAATGTATCAATAAGATCCTTAATGGCAAAACAATAAAGAACTTCTCCGATTACCTGGAGATGAGCGATAACCTGTTTGCCACCAACTCCTTTTATAACTCGGCAGTGATCCGCTTCAGCTCCAACAGCAACAAGTATATCTTCGAATACGACAGCGTTCCGAAAGTTATTTTTCCCAGCATGAACCTTCGCATTGCCAACAACCAGAACGATACAGGCATTGTTTATAATACCAAAGGTGTTTACTATCCGTATAAAGGAATCTTTATCGGAGAAGGAGGAAAGGTGAACTGGACCAGAGCCGGACTGGAAGATAACGTCGTGTGGGCAGAGCTGAAGAAATACCAGATCACATTAAAGACAAGTGGCTTTACTGCCGATTCGGTTACTTTTTATAATAAGAACTATTTTCAGAAACCCCTCATTGGAAGTATCAGTGAAAAGATCGTATCCGAAAAAGAAGGGAATATTACTTATCCGCGTTTCGATTCCTATAGTAAAAGAATGTTTATTCCGAACATTTCCAAGGATGTGGATTTCGATGGTGGATTCAGCCAGCGTGGTGCAAAGGTATTGGGTTCAGGAAGCAAGGATGAAGATGCCAAGCTGATCTTTCACCGGGAAGGCAAAGTGTTCTTGCTGGTGGGCGCTAAATCAATCGCCATCACCAAGGAAAAATTAACAGCCGAAACGGCTAACATCAAATTTTACTTCGACAAAGATTCCATTACGCATCCGAGTGTGAACATGAAATTTTCGACCGGCGACCGTAAGCTTTCTCTGATCCGCACAAGCAACGGTGTTTCAAAGTCTCCTTTTATCAATACCTTCCATAAACTGGATATGTTTTTTGAAGAGCTTACCTGGAAGATCGATGATCCGAAGATCGACCTGGGAATGTTGGTTGGAAACTCGCAGGAAGATGCACTTTTCGAATCGGCCAATTATTTTCGTACCGACCGTTACGACAGGGTTCAGGGGATCGATGAAGTAAACCCATTGATCATGATCCGTGATTTCGTGAAGAAGAACGGTGATGTAAAAGATTTCTCCGGTGATGAATATGCCCGCTTCCTGAAATTTTCTCCTAAGGATGTACGCCCTAACCTGATTCGTTTGTCTACACTTGGCTTTATTACCTACGATCCGGAAGATGATGAAGTGCATGTGAATGAGAAGCTGTATACTTATATCGCGGCCCGCGCTGCGCATGTGGATTATGATGTGATCCAGTTTCCTTCCGTAGTAAGAGGGGCGAGCAACGCATCTGTGAATCTTTTAAATTACGACATGACCATTATCGGTGTTCGCCAGATCTACATGAGCGACTCTCAAAGTGTTGCGATTTACCCGGCAGAACAAAAGATCATTGTGAAAAAGAACAGAGATTTTACCTTCGCCGGAATCGTTCATGCAGGACGATTCGATTTCTTCGGAAAGGAATTCTCTTTTGATTACACCAAATTCAAGATTGATCTGAAAAATGTGGATTCACTGCGGATCATGGTAAGATCAACGGAGCCGGATGCGTATGGTGAATACCCATTGGTGAAAGTAAAAACCGTTATTGAAAACATCAACGGGGACCTTGAGATCGATAACCCGGCCAACAAATCCGGTAGAAAGCCTTTCCCCGCCTATCCGATCTTTAATAGCTTTAAAGAGTCTTTTGCTTATTACAATAAGAAATCCATACAGAACGGAAGATACCCGAAAGAGAATTTTTACTTTAAGCTTGATCCGTTTACCATTGATAGTCTGGACAACTTCTCCAACGAAGGTCTGACCTTTAAAGGCACGATGGAAACGGCCGGCATCTTTCCTACTTTCAAAGAATCTTTAACACTTCAGCCCGATTATTCATTAGGCTTTGTTACACAATCACCTGCTGCCGGTTATCCGATGTATGGAGGCAAAGGGACCTATAACAGCGCCATTAAATTAAGCAACCAGGGTTTGCATGGCGATGGAACCATTAAATATGTTACTTCGCTCACGGCTTCCAAAGACTTTTTATTCTTTCCGGATTCTACCCGATGCATCGCTCAGAATTATGATGTGACCCAGCAGAAAACAAAGCCGGAGTTCCCGCAGCTTCATGGAGAAGATGCAAAAGTGCTTTGGGTTCCGAAAAAAGATGTGATGTATGTATGGAACAATAAGGAAAAGAAATTCATTGATTATAACGGACAAGCACAATTCAACGGACGCCTGGCCATGACGCCAAAACAACTTACCGGTGCAGGAACAGCGGATTTCTCCAATGCGAAGCTGGATGCCAAGCTCATTAAGTTTAAATCGAATTCCTTCGATTCCGATACCTCCAACTTTAGTTTAAAGGATCTGGAGATTGCTGCGCTGGCATTCGCTACCGACAATGTCAATTCCCACATCGACTTTGATAAACGAATAGGAGAATTCAAATCCAATGGTAAAGGCTCCATCATGAAGTTTCCGGTGAACCAGTACGTGTGCTTTATGGATAATTTCAAATGGTATATGGATGATAGCCAGATTGAGCTTGGCTCAGACAAGAAAGTTGCAGGAGGTGGGAATGAAGATCTCGATTTGGTTGGTCCCGAATTTATCTCCGTTCATCCAAGCCAGGACTCACTGCGTTTTCAGTCACCTACCGCAAAGTTTGATCTTAAGAAATATGTGATCACGGCACAGCAAGTAAAGTACATCAATGTGGCCGATGCCCGGATCTATCCTGAAAAAGGCGACGTGATCATCGACAAGGAAGCGGTGATGCGCACCTTCACTAATGCGAAGATCGTTGCCAACTCCATCACCAAATACCATAATCTGTACAATTGCACGGTAAATGTATTCGCCCGTAAAAAGTATGCCGGCTCCGGCTTTTATGATTATGTGGATGAGCTGAAAACAAAGCAGACCTTCTATTTCAGCAATGTAAGTGTGGATACTACTTTCCAGACCTTTGCGGAAACCAATATTCCTGATTCCTCTAAATTCCGCTTAAGCCCGAACTTCGAATACAAAGGAAAGGTGAAGCTGAAATCAACAGCCAATTACCTCGTTTTCGACGGAGCGGCCCGCATTTCACATGATTGCGCTGCCATTCCGAAGACATGGTTCAAGTTTGAATCGGAGATAAATCCTAACAATATCTATATCCCGATCTCAAAAGATCCTGTTGATTTTGCCGGCAAGCCGATCGCAGCTTCCATGATGGTGACAACCGATTCCACCCATTTCTATTCTGCTTTCTTATCGCCGAAAGAATCAGGAAACGACCCTCATGTATTGCCTGCCGATGGGTTCCTGTTTTTTGATAAAGGTTCCCGCGAATACCGCATCTCCAACAAAGAAAAGTTGGTGGAGCGCTCATTGCCAGGAAATTACCTGAGCTTAAATACTGCTCAGTGCAAAATCTATGGTGAAGGGAAGATCAACCTGGGTGGTGATTTCGGACAAGTGAAAATAGAATCCTTCGGAAGCGCCGTGCATTTGCTGATCCCCGATTCAACCATCTTTGATATGCTGATGTCTTTTGATTTCTTCTTTGATGATGGAGCGATGGATAAAATGTCGGATGCGATTGTTTCCAATGCAGATTTAAAGCCTACCGATTTCTCCCGTCCGGTATTTGAAAAAGGTATGCGCGAGATGCTTGGAAAAGAGCAGGCTGATAAGTTGATCTCTCAGTTGAACTTGTATGGCTCATTCAAAAAGTTCCCGGATGAATTGAAAAAGACTCTGGTGCTTACCGATGTGAAGATGAAATGGAACAAGGATACCCGTTCGTATACGTCTTCCGGAAAGCTGGGAATTGGTAACGTGAACAAGACACAGATCAATAAGTATGTGGATGGCAGAATCGAGATCATCAAAAAGCGTGGTGGCGATATCCTGAATATTTACATTGAGCTGGATGCGAACAACTGGTATTATTTCAATTATACCCGAGGAACCATGTTAGCGATCTCTTCCAATGAAGCATTCAATAATGTGATTAAAGAATTGAAACCGGAGAAACGCCAGAAAGAAGGAGACAAGGAGAAAAAAGAACCGAACTTCAATTACAGTTTAACGACACCCGCAAAGAAGACCCAATTCCTGCGTAAAACACAAAGTGCCGAAGAACAGTGATCAATCTATCCAACATACTGCTCCTGTTAGGAGCATATCTGCTAGGTTCTATTCCAACCGCTGTCTGGATAGGCAAGTTTTTCTATAAGATCGACGTTCGGGAATACGGCAGTGGAAATGCCGGTGCAACAAATACCTTCAGAGTGTTAGGGAAAAGGGCAGGGATACCTGTTCTTTTGATTGATATCATGAAAGGCTTTGCAGCAGTTTACCTGGCCTACCTTAGTCCTTACTTTGCAGGCACTAACTTATTCATTAACCTTCAGCTGGTATTGGGGATCGCTTCGCTGGTCGGACATATATTCCCACTTTTTGCTTCTTTCAGAGGCGGAAAAGGAATTGCTACATTGCTCGGAATTGTGATGGCGGTACATCCTTCGGCGGCATTCATTTCCATGGGTGTTTTTCTTGTGGTGCTGCTTATGTCCAGTTATGTTTCCTTAAGCTCAATGATCGCTGCATTGGTATTCCCCGTTATTGTGATCATCGTGTTTAAAACAACAGTTCCTTCACTGATCATTTTTTCTATCCTGATTGCCATCATGGTGCTCATCACGCATCAAAAGAACATTGAGCGGCTGCTTCGGAAAGAAGAGTCGAAATCCAGGCTGATAAAAAAAAAGCAGAAGATAGTGGAGATAGAGGAGATGGAGGAAGTGCTGGAAGTTGAAACGGAGTAATAAAATAAGTCGATTTAAAACGCGTTCCTATACTCAATGATAAAACACTTACTACTCCTTTTGATCGTTTCATTCAGCTTCTCCTTTGTTGCTTCCGGGCAAACACCGGTAACGCTTACAGGCAAGGTGTATGACAAAGACAACAAGAACCTTCCCTTATCCAAATTGATGATCATCAACAAACGCACAAGCATGGGCATTTTTGCGGATGCTGAAGGCAAATTCTCCCTTTCTGTTCTTCCCACCGATACGCTTACCTTTTCTGCCTTTGGCTTTAAAGTAAGATCTCTTTGCTTCCGAGATTCCATCATTAATAATAAGCTGACGGTGGAAGTGGCGCTTCAGAAACTGCAGTTTGAATTGAAAGAAGTGAGTGTGTTTGCACAGCGTAACCTGAACGAGATCCAAAGTGATATAGATAAGCTGGGCGTGAAGAGGACATACTCAGCTACGGGCGTGAATGCTTTCGAAAGTCCGATCACTGCCCTGTATGAGCGATTCAGCAAATTTGCAAAATCCAAGCAGAAAGTAGCGGATTGGGAAAATGAAGATTTGAAGCGGGATATCCTCAAGGATCTATTTCACATATATGTAAAATACGATGTGATCGATTTGAAAGATGAAGAGTTTGATGCCTTTGTAAAGTACCTTAACCTGAGTGATGATTTCATCCAGACGGCAACACAGTTCGAGCTGGTAATGACCATCAAAAGCAAATACGAGAGCTTCCAGAACCGCTGGAAATAGAAAGAGGCCGGTTATTCAACCGGCCTCTTTTATTTTTATCCTCTGCCACCAACTACAATACCATATTTCAGTTTCAATTTATCATCGTATTCATCGGCGTACCAGCCAACACGATTAATGGTAGCAGCAGCTTCTTTCTGCTCCAGTCCATCACATTCCCTGATGAGCTTAACATAGATCCAGTCGTTGAACTTTACGAAAGCAACTCCATAAAGCGTATAGTTCAATTCCAGCAATTCCTGGAAGAAAGCCTGCTGGTTTGTAGGAGGTATTTGCATTACGGGAGCCAATACCTGGAAATAAGCTCTGTTTTCCTGCTCAATGTGCCAGATGTCGATCCATACAGATGCGGATCCTTTTTTGAGGCTCCATTGTCCGGCCTTTTCGCCGCGGCAAATCATAGGATCAACGCCCAGGTCGCTGATACATTTATCCACCATGTCGTAATAGTACTGTAATTGTTCCATGTTAAGATTGTTTTTGGTTTAACATTCATTTATCGCTCTAACAAATATATGCTATTTGAGAAAAAAAGCAAATAGGAGGGAGGGTTTTATATTTGTTCGTTTGGATTTCGCTTATCATCGTAACTTACTACAGGCTTGGTAAAAACACCTTAAACAATAAATAAGATAAAATTGCAACAACAATAACAAGGATACCCTTGATTAGTCCATAAGACGTTTCAGTGTCACTTGTGTCTCCCGAATAGTTCAGATTCTTTTTTACGACAATTTCCCCATTAATAGTCTCCGTGACCAGTGGATTTCCTTTCACAATTTTTTTCGCAAGTTTTTTCTGATCGGCCATAGTAATCTGGTGATAGAAAACACTGCTCGCTGCATGTTTGAGGGAACAACTTCCAGATTTTTCAATCTCTCTATGGACAATTGTAATGATTTCGTTCTCTAGTTGATCGTCCATTGGCCTCAGATCGTTGTTGGTTGCGGTTTATTTTTTCTCAGCATCCGTATTTATATATGGCGTCCGAACGTCTCCGATAAAAAAATCATCTCTATATTTAATGCATTCGGTTCTCAGTATATATGATTTCCCATGGCAAGTGAAATGCAGTTCACCGGCATATTCCTTCCCATATTGCTTTTGTGTCGAGTCTATTTTGGAGAATTGAAATTTTGCATCCGACCAAACTATTCCGATTTCTTTGCCACGCTCAATTGAACGGAGAAATGATTTTTTTAATTCCTCTTCCGCATACGAATAAGTTGCACCATCCTTCTTTTCTAAAATAAATTTCTTTATACTCTCTCGTTTAGCCGAATCCTTATACGGCTTTAGGATTGTAGTCACATATTCATCTATTGAAGGTATTTGTTGAAGATACCCTTTTGAGTCTTCTTTTGACAAAACCGTAAAAAGGTATTCTAAAGATTTATTTTTCTCTGGCAGGTTGGTTTTAATCGGCTCGGTATTTAAAAATACTTTC
>DASWNK010000022.1:0-6853 GCA_036399275.1 Bacteroidia bacterium
CATCCGATAAAACGATCACGGAAGAAGTAGAAAAAGTATTTGATTTTTACTCCGATAATTTCAAAGGCGGCACATACAAGCACTTGCTTGTTTCACCGTTTTTTATGCGAAAGCGTTTGCTGCAGCTCATCAACAAAGAAATAGAGAATGCAAGAGCCGGCAAACCAGCTTACATCATTTTGAAATTAAACAACCTCGTGGATACCGATATGATTAAAAAATTATATGAAGCCAGTTCAGAAGGGGTGAAGATAAAATTGATCATCCGCGGTATCTGTTCACTGGTAGCAGGTGTGAAGGGTTTGAGTGACAATATTGAAGCGATCAGCATTGTTGACAAATACCTGGAACATAGCCGGGTGTTCATATTTTGTAACAAGGGTGAAGAGAAATACTTTCTATCTTCGGCCGACTTGATGTCACGCAATTTGGATCATCGCTCCGAAGTGGCGGTTCCGGTGTATGATAAAAAGATACAACAAGAGCTCCGGACCATAATTGATTTACTTTGGGCGGACAATACCAAAGCCCGTATCCTTCGAAGTGAACAGAATAATGAGTATAGAAGCCGCAACGGAAGCGTAAAAGTTCGCGCGCAGGAGGAGATCTACAATTTATTTAAATCCAAAAAACCATAGACCACCTTGAAATTTGCAGCAATTGATATCGGTTCTAATGCAATACGCTTGTTGTTTTGCAACGTGTACGACAGCGACGGAAAAATAACGCTAAAAAAAGCAGAGCTTATTCGTGTTCCTATCCGCCTGGGGGAGGACTCCTTTTTAAACGGCAAGATTTCCGTTAAAAAAGCCGATAAACTGGTGAGTGCAATGAAAGCTTTTAAAAATCTGATGGATGTGTATGAGTCGGTTGATTACCGCGCCTGTGCCACTTCAGCAATGAGGGATGCCGAAAACAGACATGAAATTGTGGAAAGGGTGAAGAAGGAAGCTGGGATCAAGATAGAGATCATTGACGGAAAAACTGAAGCAGACATTATTTATTCCAACCAGATCGCGGAATATCTCGATAAGGAAACCAATTACCTATACATTGATATTGGCGGCGGAAGTACAGAAATCACATTGTTTTCCAAAAATGAAGCTATCGCTTCTCAATCATTTAATATTGGGACAATCCGCATGTTGCACAATCAGATTGAGAAGGAATATTGGAGCTATTTCAAAAACTGGATTGAAGAAATCTCAAAAGGATATAAACCCCTTGTTGCTATTGGTTCCGGTGGAAACATCAACAAACTGTTCAAGATGACAGGTCGAAAACAGAATAAACCTATGCCTGTAGCTAAGCTGAAAAGCCTTTGTGAATTGATCGAGTCCTATAGTTACGAAGAAAGAGTACAGATTTTAGGCATGAACCCTGACCGTGCCGATGTAATTATTCCGGCCTCGAAGATCTTATTAACTGTTCTTAAAAAAGCTGCTGTTGAAAAAATAATTGCTCCGCAAATCGGGTTGGCTGATGGAATTGTCCATCAACTTTATGAAAAATACAAAGAGAAAAAGCTAGCAGAAAAGGTTTAAGTCGATTCTATTTTTTCGGCTGCAGCACTTCCGATTTGTAGCTCTCTGAAGTTTGCTTATTAGGATTCATGAATTTTGCTCCCATCATGCGTCTTCCCCTGACGTGTTTTCTCGAACAACCGGAAAAGATCAACACTATCGCGACTAAAAAAACAGATGCTCTTCTCATGTTTATCTTTACCAACTTATTTTCAATAAAATTGGCTAAAGCGTATCCCTTTTTATTTGTTGTATGCCGCTTCTGATAGTTGCCGCATATTCTGTCGCCTTTTGCCGCTTCCATAATTGAATTTATTTCCGCTAAAGACGATTTAGAAAAATCATGAACCGTATGCTTGCATACTTCACAGTGTCGCTGGTTGTTTCCAACTTCCTTCATGAGCTCCCATTTTTGAGAACATGGTTCAGAAATGTGTATCGTGTCGTTCATTAGATATTATGGAAATTAAAACTCTTTGGCAGATTGCTTATGCTTAGCATCAAAAACAGAAGCCCGGCGTTTCCCTTTAACATGTTTCCGTGCACAGCCAGAAATGATTAGAAGAGCAGCCACAACAACAACAGAAAATTTTCTAAAATTGATACGGATCAATTTATTTTCAAGATGATTTATAAAAGTGTAGCTGCCTTTTGCGTTTGTAGTATGCCGCTCGTGATAATGTCCACAAAAAATCCCTTCCGCGCTATTTATTTTTTGATTTATTTCTCTCAGCGATGATTTTGAAAAGTCATGGACCTTGTGTTTACAAACATCGCAGTGACGCTGCTTATGTGCAACTGTTTTCATTGCTGCCCACTTCTCCGGGCAAGGCTCCGGAATATGAATGGTATTGTTCATCGACTTGTATTCTTAAATCTAAGATATAAATTTAAAAATGAAAAACAAAATTGTTAATCTGCATGCTTCTTTCCTTTGTTGATCACCCACTGATTCGACAATTCCATTCTGCTGTCATAAACATCTTATTGACTGATGTATTTTTTCCATTCTTCCTCCGACTCCGCCACCAGCTTTATCGTTTGATTGCGTTCGTAAATGAACGTTCTCATATAGCTTGTAAGTATGAGCGCATTAAACAATCTTCCGATGAAACCAAAAGGAGACTCAAACACAAAGATGTCCTTCATGACGGTTTGCCCATTGACTTCTTCAAACAAATGCACATGTTGAATACTTTTAAAAGCACCCTTAAGCATTCTGTCTTCGAATAAAACCGGACGCTCCATACGACTAATCTCCGAAGTTAAATTCTGCATGATGCCAAAATGCTTTGCACGCCATGTCACCCATTCGCCCTTATTAATGAGCCCTTTGGTTACACCTGCAACAGCTTTCTCATGTGTGCGGGAACTCGTGAACTGGTGCAGATCAATACTTCTCGACAAATCGAAACAGCGTTCAATCGGTGCATTTATACGTGTGGTAGTTAAGATTTCCGGCATATCAATATTTTAAAAGATAAGAGTATTCCAAAAGCTCAATCGCATACTTTTTATCGTTTTCATTTTGAATGTAAAAGCTGGTCCAGCCAGATTTCTGGAACGTGTGATGGTCTTTTACGCGCCCCTCTTTAATCAGCTGCTCTTTCACTTCTCTTTTCAATAATACATCCAACAGCCCGTTGCTATGGATATGGCCGATCTCTTTTTTGTTTACATCAAACTGGATTCCTCCGTATTTATGCGATTTTAAGGAAGTGCCTTTCCAGGACAATACCGTTCGCTCGATCTCGTCGGTATATGTTATCACCTCAGGGTTAAAGATGAAAGTCTTCAACCTGATCAATGCATCTGCTATCGACGGCAAAAAAGGAATGTGCTTTAGAAATCCCAGATATGTTATGATAAACTCAAACATTTTTTTCGCTTAGAATTTTAATGTGCTCCATTACACGTAAATGAACATTGCGGGTGATGCTTGCCGCCCAGGTGTTGAAGTACCAAGCAGGAAAAACATACAGCCGGTACCAGGAGTTTCCTGTAAGTGTGGTGGTTCCATCGCCATTGTCCTTTAACAGAAATTGTCCGCGCAAAATATCAATATGCCCCATGATCTCCGGATCTTTTGGCTGATCGGTTACATCAAAAGTAAGATTCTTGCCTGGCTGGAATACCACCATCTTCTCTTCAAAAACATATCCGTTTGAAAAAATACATTTTCTTCCCGCTCCTTCACAATACGCGTCAGCCGTGCTTTGGACCGGGCTTGGCATGCCAATCTGAAAGAGCCAGTAATCTTCCTTTGCATTATTCGGCTCATAAGCCACCACATACTGCCACACCTTTTCAGGAGGAGCATGGATGACAATCGTATCGGAAACCATGCTTTCAGAAACATTGGTGGTAAGAGAATCAACCGTTATGATCACGAACAACAATGACAGGATGCTTACGTTTAATGTGTTCCTGTTTCTCCTGAACATCACCTTTCCGATAAAGGTCCCGGCAATCGTAAAGCCCATCAGTAAAGGTGAAATAATAATCAGACAAATATAGCCTTCATCTAAAAATAAGTAGGCGCCTGCAACGGCAGCCACTGCATTATAAACAGCATACAAGGTATATTTACCGCCACTGAGATTAAGATCCCGCCAGAAATAGGCCGCTATAATTCCCATCAATGCCGGTACAATTACAAAATCGGAAAAAACAAAAATTCCGCCGATCATTTCCAGCGATCGTTGCGCAATGATCCATTTTGTAAAACCAATCAACGTCATTGCAAACACATTTGCAACAATAATACCTGTTAAAAGCTTTTGTACTTTCATTGTTATTTTTTTAGTTCAGTAAGTTAGTCAAGGCCGCTTTTGCAGTGCCATATTTAAACATAAACCCTTCTTTCAATAATTTACCGGGAACCACTCTTCTGCTCTTTAAAATCAATTCTGTTTCTGTTCTTATAAAAAATGCCCCGATTTCCAACATCCATTTGGTCGCCGGTAAGCCAATTTTTCTGTGCAAAGTGCCCCGCATAATGCGCATAAATTCCTTATTGGAAATTGGTTCCGGCGAAGCCATATTATAAGGCCCTGAATCCTGTTGGTGTTCGATCAGCCATTCAATTGAATTTAAAAAATCATCAATATGAATCCAGCTAATGAATTGCTTGCCGCTGCCCATCTTGCCACCTAATCCGACTTTTACTAATTTTGATAACACCGGAATTACACCGCCTTGTTTTCCCAATACCATGGAAATTCTCAAGGCAATCTTTCTCGTGGTTGGAGTGGTGGCTGCATTAAATGCATCTTCCCATTGTTTGCAAACATCTACGGAAAACCCGCTCCCTGTTTCGCCCTGGCCTTCGTCCATCGGCGTGTCTTCGGAATAACGATAAATAGTTGCCGATGCGGCATTCATCCACACTTTCGGTGGATTTTTTGTTTTACTGATGGCGTCTCCTAAAACTTTTGTAGCATTCACTCTTGAGGAAATAATTTCTGCCTTGTTCTTTTCTGTATAGCGACAATCGACGCTCTTGCCCGTCAAGTTAACCAATACGTCCGTACCCTCCAACTCAGCAGCCCACTTATCAAGTGTTTTTCCGTCCCAATGTATATAACGAATATTCTTATCCTTTCGATCGCCGCCGCGTGTCAGAACAATAATTTCGGTTCCATTACTATTAAACCTGTCGACGATTGCCTGCCCAAGAAAACCTGTTCCTCCGGCAAGAATTAGTTTGTTAATTTTCATTTTTATATAAGTATAAAGATTAATATTAAAAGCCTATACAAAACCCATGTATAGGAAATATAAGAAGGGAATTCCAGCTTTTTAACTCTTCTTCTGTGCTCAAAAAACATAATCAGCACCACAGCAAAAAAATAAAGAATATTTGATAAGCTATTCAATGAATAAAAATAATTGATGATCAGTAACGGCAGAAGCAACACTGATCCTATCAGTGACACCAACAGCATATTGAAATAATAGCTGATTTTTTGCTCATTTGTTTTCTTATAAATGAATGAAAATTGAAAAGCCAACTGACCAAGAACCATCGACAGCTCAAACTTCCAATCATATCGAACTGATAACAGATGCTGAATCAGCTTGGCAAACTGGCTTAGTGCCGCTGCGGTAATAACAACGCACAGTAACATAATGATGACGCTATAGCTATCACTTTTCATCAGCTTCATTTCTAATTTGCGATGTCTAAAAATGTTTTTCTTTCCGGATCTTTGAACGTAACATGAATTGTAATTACGTAGTAATAAACGGCAATTATCCATGCGCTGAAAAACCAAAAATAAATAATCCCGTTTTCTTTCATAAATAATCCGAGCAGTGTCAGCCCAAGAAAATAGACCAGCACACTTAGCCAGAAAATCCGAATCAGGAATACTCTTTGAGAACCTTTTCTTTTCTCACGGACCGAATAGATGATTGCACTTAGCAATTGCCAGACGCCCATAAAGAACTGTACGAAAGCAATAAGGATAACGCCTTCCTTTCCGAAAGCCAGGCTGAACAATGCTGCAGCGAGCATCAGGGTTTGTCCTGTAAAATCAAGTAATCTCATTTGATTTGTTTTTAGGATTTGTTTTATACTCCTTTAATTGCAAAGTCTTTTGGCGGAATAAAGGTTGTTTGTGGGGGAGTCTTTGAACCGCTTCTTAAGATGAGCAAAAGAAACAAATTAATAAATAGCATTAAGCCCAGAATAAGAATAAAGGACCCTAATTTATAGCTCAGCTCTTCGATCGTGCTCTGAACATTGTTTATCTGTAAAGGAATGTTTTGCCCGCTGGTCTGATCATATTTCCAGCCCGGAGTAATCTCCAGCTTGATAATGGCAAAGCCCAGACTGATAAGATAAAATCCAACCTGTAATAACTTATTAACGGAAACAGCCAGCTCATTTTGTCCGTGAAAAATGTCGATAAGAAAAATTTTACCATTGGTGTGAAGGGTTCGGGCAACCCAAACGGTCAGCGCAACTGCAATTGGCAGGTAGGTGCTGTAGGCGAGTACAATGTAGTCCATAGTAGTTAGTTATTGGTGAGTATTCATTAAAGTTCGTTTGTTCCTTCCGATACACACAAGCACCATCACATTTATTAGGTGCATTAATCCAAGTGTCAGAATAATTGTTCCTGCTTTACATCCGAGTACGTTAAGCATTTCGGTAAGCGAGTGAATTTCCGCTTTTGTTCTCAATGCTATCACCGTATAACCAATGTTCACCAGGTAATACCCGGCTAAGAGAAATTTGTTTACAGCATCCGCGGTTAATTGATTCCCCGAAAAAGTATTGATAAGGAAAGGGCGTCCATTCTTAAAAAGAACAGCGCCAACAT
>DASWNK010000023.1:0-2370 GCA_036399275.1 Bacteroidia bacterium
CAACAAAATTGAGCCGCTTCATTTTCCGCGACGATCTGGATGTGCAGGAAGGCGATGTGGTTGACCTGCTGGTATACTCAGAAACCGACTTAGGCTTTAATGCCATTGTGAATGATATGTACACAGGATTGATCTACAAAAACGAGATCTATGAAGCCATCCGTGTGGGTGATAAAATGCAGGGTTTTATCAAGCGTATTCGTGAGGATGAAAAAATCGACCTGAGCCTCCAAAAAAGCGGATTTGAGCTGGTGGATGATGTGAAATGGCGCATTCTTAAGTTGATGAAAGAAGGAGATGGTATACTTGCGCTAAACGATAACAGTTCACCGGAAGAAATAAAAGCCAAACTTCAGATCAGCAAAAAAGCATTTAAAAAAGCCGTGGGTGCGCTTTACAGAGAACGATTAGTAAAGCTGACTGATAAAGGGGTTGAGTTGATTAATCGATAACTGATTGCTGATGTACCGATGGGCCGATTGCTGATATACCAATTAAAAAATCTGCGCATCAAAAATCAGAAATCTGCACATCAACTATGATGATACGGTTCATTCTTCAGTATTGTCATTGCGCGATATACCTGCTCTACAAAAAACAACCTGACCATCTGATGGGAGAAAGTCATTTTGGAAAGAGAGATCTTTCCATTGGCCCGTTTGTAAACCTCCTCTGAAAAACCATAGGGACCGCCTACCACAAAAACCAGGTTTTTGATGCCTGAATTCATCTGCTGCTGAATGAATTCGGAGAACCCGGGGGAATTATACTCTTTTCCATTTTCATCCAACAAAATAAGTCTGTCGGATTGTTGCGTATTTTTCAATATCAATTCCCCTTCCTTCTGCTTTTGCTGATCAATGCTCAGGGCCTTAGTGTTCTTTAATGCCGGAATAACAATTGTTTCAAAAGATACATAATGCTTCAGGCGCTGCTCGTACACGGCAAATCCCTTTATAATATGATCGTCCTCCGTTTTACCGTTCAGAATGAGAATAATTTTCATGAGTTTGTTAGAATATCAATGCAAAAAAACTATATTTTTGTTGTATAGCAAAACTTCAGTAAAAGTAAGCTTAATAATGGCTTAATAATTGCGTACAGAAGTAAACCAATAATTACAATGAAAACAAAAGCAATCATCGCAGTATTTATCGTTTCAGTTTCATTTGCTTTCCGCGTCGATGTAATCGATGACATTGCTGCTGCGATCCGTTCCGGCAATCCTAAAAATATTTCTAATTTTTTTATTGAAAACATCGACTTGAAAGTAATCGAACAAGAGGATGTATATAGCAAACAACAGGCAGAAATGATCCTCAAGGATTTTTTCAGCAAGCATGCTGTTAAATCTTACACTGTAGCCCATAAAAGCCAGCCCAAAGCAGGTTCTCAATATGTGATTGGAACACTGGAAACGGCTAATGGAAAATTCAGAACCTACTTTTTGATAAAAACGGTGGGCGCACAAACACTCATTCAGCAATTTAGAATTGAAACAGAGAATGAGTAAACGATCGATTCCTGAACAGCTCTATCACTTTAATATTCAAGAATTCATTCATGCGGCACTCGCCGAAGATACTGGCGACGGCGACCATACATCTTTGGCTTGCATTCCTGCTTCGGCAAAAGGGAAAGCAAAGCTACTGGTAAAAGAAAACGGCATACTTGCAGGTGTTGAGCTTGCAAAGCAAATCTTCACAACCGTTGATCCCACGCTGAAAACAAAAACATTCATAAAGGACGGCAGTAAAATTAAAACCGGCGACATTGTGCTAACTGTTGAAGGGAGTTCCCGCTCTATTTTACTGGCGGAGCGCTTGGTGTTGAACTGCATGCAGCGAATGAGCGGCATTGCTACAAAAACGAATCACCTGGTTATGCTTTGCAAAGGCAGTAAAGCCAAGGTGATTGATACCCGGAAAACAAGCCCAAATTTACGCGGACTGGAAAAATGGGCCGTAGTATTGGGCGGCGGCGCCAATCATCGTATTGGGCTGTATGATATGATCCTGATAAAAGACAATCATATTGATTATGCCGGAGGTATTCCTAAAGCTATTGCAGCTTCAAAAGCTTATTTGAAGTTAAAAAAGAAAAAGCTAAAGATTGAAGTGGAGGCACGTAACCTCGAGGAAGTAAAACAAATTCTTGCAACCGGTGGAATTGACAGAATAATGCTGGATAATTTCCCGATTGCTGAGCTTAAGAAAGCTGTAAAGCTTATTGCCGGCAAATACGAAACAGAAGCATCCGGAGGAATCACAGAACAAAATATCAGCAGCTATGCAAAATGCGGAGTCGATTTTATTTCCGTAGGCGCACTTACACATCATATCAAAAGCCTTGATCTTAGCCTAAAAGCAG
>DASWNK010000024.1:0-3146 GCA_036399275.1 Bacteroidia bacterium
CTTACGCTGCTTTACCATTTTCTGCAATGCTTTCATTTCGGTATCATCATTCAAGCCTTCAGGAGAAGTCTTTAATAATAATATTGCTGATTTCACGGCACGCAATGCTTCCAGCTTTGCTGCATCTTTTGCTAACATGGCTGATTTAATATCAGCATTTATTTTTTCTTCTAAGGCCATATTGAAAATTTAAAGTTTGAAAGTTAAAAATTTGAAAGTTTAAAGTTAAGTAAAATTCCCATATGCTTTCCCCTTGGGACTAAAGCAAAAAAAAGTCCTGCCGTATAGCAGGACTTTATCTGTATTAACATTCGAGAGGTTAATCTACATTATCATGCAAGAATGAATTGTTCGGTTTGATCTCTACTTTCTTGTCATCTCCTTCAGACAAAGTATAACGCGATACTTGCGATTCGGAAGAATGAGGTGTAGAATCCAAATTCACATTTCTTCTTTTGTAAGCCGGCTCATTTTCCAGTTCAGACAAACCATTCGGCGATTTCAATTTAAAACTCAATTCTTTCAATTTCGCAACACGGTCCTGTGCTTTTTTCAACTGCTCGTCATTTTGAACCTTTGAAATAATCGTATTTTCTTCCTTGCTTTCGATAACCGGCTCTGAAAAGCTATTGATTTTAGGCTCATCAGAGGAAACGATACTGTTGGTTAGCATATCGAATTCAAATGTCACTTGCTTTTCCTCTTCTACCTCAAATACCGGCTCTGCTTTTTCTTCGGTAAACATGAAAGGCTCTTCAATCATCTCATTCGTTTCTTCTTTCACTTCTTCTACCTCATAAACGATCGGAGTGAAGATATCTTCTATAACCGGAGTAACTTCTTCCTTCTTAGTTTCTTCTTTGATGTATGAAGTCATTTCGCTTGCATTGAAAATGCTTTCTTCCGCTTTAGGTGTTACCACTTCAGCAACAGGCAAAACAGTTGTCTCCGCTTTTGGCTCATCCATTAGTGAGAATACTTTCTTAGCAGGCGCTTTTTCGATTTGAATGCCAACATCTGCTTTTGAATTGAACCCAGTAGCGATAATCGTCACATTCACTTTATCACCTAATGAAGCATCAACGCCGTATCCTTTGATTACCTCAGCAGTCATACCTGCTGCATCCTGTATATAATCGGTGATCTCGCCGAATTCATCCATGGTAATCTCATCCTCACCACAAGTAACATTCACCAATACATAACGCGCACCTTTAATATTGCTATCGTTCAATAACGGAGAAGCCATTGCTTGTTCAACTGCACGCAATGAACGATGTTCACCACTCGCCTGAGCAGAACCCATGATTGCAACACCGCTTTCTTTCATGACGGTTTTCACATCGTTGATATCGGTATTGATCTGTAAGGTTGTAGTAATGATGTCAGCAATACCTTTTGCAGCAGTTGCTAAAATATCATCTGCATGGCCAAATGCTTCGGTTACTTTTAAATTACCGTAGATCTCGCGCAGTTTATCATTGCTGATCACCAAAAGTGTATCTACATTTTCCTTTAGAGCTTCCAAACCTGCATCAGCTTGTGCCTTACGCTTTTTCCCTTCAAATCCGAACGGAATGGTAACGATACCTACCGTAAGGATTCCCATTTCCTTTGCAGCCTTTGCAATGATCGGAGCAGCACCAGTTCCGGTACCACCACCTAAACCGGCTGTAATGAAAACCATTTCCGTATTGTTCGCTAACAAAGCTTTTACTTCTTCAATATTCTCAATGGCAGCATTTCTACCTACTTCCGGAAGCGAACCTGCTCCACGACCTTTGGTTAAGCTTGCACCCAAAACTATCTTCAATGGAACAGGACTCATGTCCAATGCCTGCTGATCGGTATTACACACGATAAAATCAACACCTTTGATGCCTTGTTTGTACATATGGTTAACAGCGTTGCTTCCGCCGCCACCTACTCCAATTACTTTAATAATTGAGGAGTTGTCATGGGGTAAATCAAATTTCATCATTTTGTTTTTTATTTAAAACGTTTGATATTATTGGGTTTTAGCCAATAGTACTTTTAATCTGCTATAAAATTGGCGTTTTTTTCAATGTCGATTTACGCGCCTTGCCGTTAGTTACTAACTATGGAATGTTAATTTCCTTACTGTTTCAGCTCTATTTTTGAGCGGCATCCTCATCAAAAAAACTTTTCAGCTTATCAAAAAAGCCTGTGGTTCTTTCTTTAGAATGACCTTTTATTTTCTTAGGATCATCAGTAGTAGAAACTTGCTTCCTATTCTGTTTATCCAATGTTTGCAAGCCTTTCATAACCAGTCCGACAGATGTTGCAAATAGCGGACTTGTTACATCTTCACTGCCTTTTGCCAGATGTTCGTTCGGATAACCGATCCTTGTGTCCATGCCAGTAATGTATTCTACTAACTGAGAAACATGCTTTAATTGCGCACCACCTCCTGTAACAACAATTCCCGCAATTAATTTCTTCTCATAACCGGAATGCTTGATCTCATAATACACATGCTCTACAATTTCTTCCATACGCGCCTGAATGATCGCTGAAAGGTTGCGAACGGAGATCTCTTTGTGTGCACGGCCTCTCAGGCCTGGAATGGAAACAATTTCATTCTCCTGATTTTCACTTGCCAATGCAGAACCAAATTTGATCTTTAATAATTCCGCCTGGCTCTTAATGATCGTACAACCTTCTTTTACATCTTCGGTAATCACATTACCACCAAAAGGAATAACGGCAGTATGACGGATGATCCCGTCCTGAAAAATGGCAACATCTGTAGTACCACCACCAATATCCACCAGCACGACACCTGCTTCTTTTTCTTCATTGCTAAGTACTGCATCAGCTGAAGCCAATGGCTCCAATGTCAGCTCCGACACTTCCAGTCCGGCTTTCTGAACACATTTATAAATGTTTCTTGCTGCGGCGATTTGCCCCGTAATGATATGAAAATTGGCTTCCAACCGAATTCCTGACATTCCGATCGGATTCTTAATTCCTGCTTCATTGTCGATGATATATTCCTGCGGCAATACATGAATGATTTCTTCTCCCGGCGCCATCATTAGTTTGTACATGTCATCAATCAACGCATCAATATCGTTTTGGGAAATTTCCTGATCGATACTAGCGCGGGTCTTAATGCCTCTGTG
>DASWNK010000025.1:0-8310 GCA_036399275.1 Bacteroidia bacterium
AACAACAACAGCTATTAATCTTGCAGCAAGTCTGGCAGTACTCGAATTTAAGACCTTATTGATTGATGCAGATCCCCAGGCAAATTCAACATCCGGAGTTGGATTTGATCCGCGCAATATCAAAACAGGGATCTATGAATGCATCATTGACGGCATTGAGCCGAAAGATATCATTCTTCAGACTGAAACACCTAATTTATTTCTTCTTCCTGCACACATAGACCTGGTAGGTGCTGAAATAGAAATGATCAATCTTCCCAACCGTGAGAAGATGATGAAGATGGCTTTGGACAAGATCAAAAACGATTACGATTTCATCATCATCGATTGTTCTCCATCACTGGGTCTGATCACTGTTAATGCATTGAGCGCAGCTGATTCGGTATTGATCCCCGTTCAGTGCGAATACTTTGCATTGGAAGGTTTAGGGAAATTATTAAACACCATCAAGATTGTTCAAACCCGCTTAAACCCCGAACTGGAAATTGAAGGGATCCTGTTAACCATGTATGACATGCGTTTACGCCTCAGCAACCAGGTTGTGGAAGAAGTAAAAACGCACTTTCAACAAATGGTTTTTGATACCATCATTCAGCGTAATACCAAACTGGGAGAAGCGCCAAGCTTCGGACAAAGCATTATCATGCACGATGCCAGCGGAAAAGGTGCGGTGAATTATCTGAACCTTGCCCGCGAGATCCTGCAAAAGAACGGACTTACACGATTAAACGATTCTGAGAAATTTATTAAGATCGAAGAAGAGGAAGAGAACGAATAGCGAATTAAACGAATAACGAATCCGGGTGTGAGCTACGTAATTGCTGGACTACTAACTAATAACTAACAACCAAAAACCAGCAACTAACAACCAGCAACCGACAACTAAGTAATTTACGAATGTCAACAAAAGAAAAAATGTCAATAAAAAGAAACGCATTAGGCAGAGGATTAAGCGCATTGCTTGAAAATGCAAACACGGATATTACCAGCAACAAGCTGGAAGGAGAAGGAAAAGTAGTAGGCGCGGTGGCTAACATCGAGATCTCTCAGATTGAAACCAATCCTTTTCAGCCAAGAACACATTTTGAGGAAGATGCATTGAATGAATTAGCCGGTTCTATCAAGGAACATGGGATCATTCAGCCTATCACTGTCCGCAAACTTGGATACGATAAATTTCAGCTGATCTCCGGTGAGCGACGTTTCCGAGCTTCTCAATTGGCAGGATTAACAAGCGTTCCGGCTTATATAAGAATTGCAAACGATCAGGCGATGCTTGAAATGGCATTGGTAGAAAATATTCAACGTGAAAACCTGGATGCCATCGAAGTAGCCATCAGCTACAAACGTTTGATCGATGAATGTTCATTAACACAAGAACAACTTTCACAAAAAGTAAGCAAACAGCGCTCTACCATCACCAACTATTTACGCTTATTGAAGCTTCCTGTGGAAATTCAACTGGCGATCCGCAATGGCGATATTTCCATGGGACACGCTCGCGCGTTGATCAACATTGAAGATGCCGACAAACAACTGGATATTTACAACGAGATCGTACTGAACAACCTTTCCGTGCGTGAAGTAGAAGATCTTGCCCGTGGTGTAAAAACTGAAACAAGCAAAACTTCCGGAAAACAAAACACCGATACAAAAACAGCGAAAGCCTTATTGTCGGTGGAACAACAAGCCATCGTTGAAGACCTGAGAGCGGTATTCAACACCAAAGTTCAGATCAACAAAGAAACAGGTGGCAAAGGAAAGATTGTAATTCCTTTCAAATCAGACATTGACCTGAAACGTATCCTGGACTTGCTGGATGCCTAATTCACCATTACATAACTGTATAGCAAACAGGTTATTTCAATCATTCATTGGAATAACCTTTTTGCTTTTCTTTACATCAAGGATCACTGCCCAAGTGATCACTGATTCAAGCACAGTGATCGTTAAAAAGGACAGTATCACCAGCGATGGAGATGGCAGCGTGAAGCTGAAACCCGGGAAATACCATTCTCCGAAAAAAGCAGCATTATTATCGGCGGTGATTCCCGGGGCCGGACAAATATACAATCGTAAATGGTGGAAAGTTCCTGTTATCTACGTGGGTGCCGGAGCACTCGCCTACTCTTTCCAATTCAATCAATCGCGCTATGTTAATTACCGAAATGCCTATAAATACAGGATTGACGGCGATGCCAGCACCTTGGATAATTATATAGGAATTTACAGCGATGATAACCTGAACACTTTGCAAAAATATTATCACCGTTACCGGGATTTAACTGTGATCGGTTTTGCCGCATTGTATGCGCTCAATATCATTGATGCGAGCGTGGATGCACACTTATTTAATTTTGATGTAAGCGACGACCTCTCTTTGAATATTCAACCCACACTTATTAATACAACTGCCAACATGGATCATTATGTGACGGGATTATCATTGAAGGTTAAATTTTAATACGGATAACGAATCGGGTGATTACGAATTACGAACAATCCCGAAGCATCGGGACTAATATACAAATCTGTGTAGGACGAAACCAACAACTAATAACAAACAACCAATAACCAAAATGAATATAGCATTAATCGGATATGGCAAAATGGGAAAAGAGATTGAGCAGATTGCGATTTCCCGCGGGCATCACATCGTACTTAAAATAGATGTGACCAATGCAAGCACTTATACCATTGAGGAACTAAAAAAAGCAGATGTGGCCATTGAGTTCAGTACGCCCGATGCTGTTATAAACAATATTCATAAATGCTTTGAAGCTAATGTTCCGGTTATTGTCGGCACAACTGGCTGGCTGGATCATATCGAAGAAGTGAGAGAAGACTGCAAAAAAGCTAATCAAACCCTGTTCTATGCTTCCAATTACAGCATTGGTGTTAATTTGTTCTTTAAGCTGAATGAATATTTGGCAAAACTGATGAATGCTTATCCCGAATACAATGTTTCCATGGAAGAGATCCATCATGTGCATAAACTGGATGCACCGAGTGGAACTGCCATTTCATTAGCGATCCAGGCAATCGATCACCTGGAGTCGAAACAAAAGTGGGTCAACACCAAAACAGAAAATAAAAATGAGCTGGGTATTGTCTCCAAGCGTATCGATGAAGTGCCGGGAACGCATACTGTCACTTATAGTTCTGCTGTGGATGAGATCAGCATGACACACATTGCACACAACCGAAAAGGCTTTGCACTGGGCGCGGTGATTGCAGCAGAATGGATCAAAGGTAAAAAGGGTGTTTTCGGAATGAGTGACCTCCTATCGAATTAGCATTAATTAACAAGAGAAAAACAATAAAAACAGCGAATTTCGTTGAACATTCATCTTTTGAATTTTAAACTTTTAACTTATTATATGGATACTTCATTTTTACTTTTAATTATTTTTTCTATCACAACGATTATTGGTCTCTGGAAACTCTTTCCACTTGCCGGCCAGGAAGGATGGAAAGCGTTCGTTCCTGTTTACAATCTGATCGTCTGGCTCAAAGTCATTCAAAAGCCATGGTGGTGGATTTTCCTGATCATCACTCCCGGCGTGAATTTCCTCATGATTGCCATCATGTATTTACTTACAGCTAAAGCGTTTAATAAACGCTCTACTCAGGAAAAAGCCATTGCGTTCCTGCTTGGCTTTATTTACCTGCCTTATATTGCATTCCAGAAAGACACAAAATATGTTGGGCCGGAAGACCTGAGCAAAAAAAAGCCTTCTATTGCGCGTGAGTGGACGGAAGCAATTGTATTTGCAGTAATTGCTGCTACTGTGATCCGAACATTCTTTTTTGAGGCCTTCACCATCCCTACTTCTTCCCTGGAGAAATCAATGATGGTGGGCGATTATTTATTCGTTAGCAAGGTAAGCTACGGAGCAAAAATCCCGAATACTCCTTTGTCCTTCCCATTTGCACACCATACTTTGCCATTTACATCCACTACCAAATCTTACCTGGAATGGTTCCGACTTCCTTATTTCCGTTTACCGGGATTTGGCTCTGTAAAAAACAACGACATAGTTGTATTCAATTATCCTGATGGCGATACCGTTGCATTAGGCTCGGGTCCGGAAGACCAGGGACAAAGCTATTACCAACTTTGCAGAGAGTTCGGCTGGAACGTCGTGAATAATCCAAGATCAATCAATCCATACACTGGACATCCTTTCGGAAAAATTGTAGCAAGACCTCCTGATAAACGGGAGAATTATGTAAAGCGCTGTGTGGGAATTGCTGGTGACACCCTGCGTATCGTTAATAAGGAATTGTTTGTAAACAGCAAACCTGCCTACGTTGCACCCACCATGCAGTATAATTATAAAGTAAGAACTACTGATGGCGGAGGTTTTTCACCGAGAATAATCGAACAGTTTGACATTACCGATCCGGCGAACTATGTAAAAGATTCTACGGGAGGATATTTCATCATTACCCTTCCTTTCAATAAGCTGGAAGCTTTCAGAAAACTTCCAAATGTAAAATCAGTAACCGACACCATTGAGCCTGCCGGTGAATACAGCTCCAGAATCTTTCCTCATACACCGAAATTAAAATGGAACAATGATAATTTCGGTCCTTTATATATTCCGAAAAGAGGAGCGACCATCAACATTGATGTCAATAACATCGACCTGTATAGCCGCATCATTATAAATTATGAAGGCAATACGATGGAAGTAAAAGGAGATCAGATTCTCATCAACGGCCAGGAAGCAAAAACCTATACTTTTCAATTGGATTACTTTTTTATGATGGGCGACAATCGCCACAACTCTGCCGATTCGCGCTATTGGGGATTTGTGCCGGAAGATCACATTGTGGGCAAGCCTGTTTTTGTGTGGATGAGCATCCGTGAAGATAATAAGAACACATTTGACCCAAACAGAGATCAGCCAAGCGGATTCTTCAAAAAGCTAAAAACATCTTTATCAGATCCGGTGAGAAGAGCTCGTTTCTTCTGCTTTGTAGGCGATGATGGTCTTTCCAGATCTTATCTTGTACATTTTATCGTGATCGTCATTGGTATTTCGGGCTTTGTTTACTTTAAGAACAAGCGTGCTGCTAAAAAAACAAAGAAGAAATAAATTTTGATAAAGAAAGCGATCATAAACGACTGGTCGAAGGCAATCCTTTTTGCCTTCGTTACCATTCTGTTGTTCCGCGTGTTTGCGTTTGAACCATTTACTATTCCATCCTCTTCTATGGAAAGGACATTGCTCACCGGCGATTATGTGCTTGTGAATAAGTTAAGCTATGGCCCCCGCATTCCTATGACTCCTTTGTCATTTCCTTTTGTGCACCAGAACCTGCCATTTACCGAGTCGAGCAATTCGTATCTCGATTGGATCAAGATTCCTTATTTGCGCTTATTCGGTTCGCCGGATGTCGAGCACAATGATGTGATCGTGTTTAACTGGCCCATGGAAGATGAAAGACCGGTTGATCAGCGTACGTTCTACATCAAGCGCTGTGTAGGCATTTCAGGCGATACATTGGAACTCCGCAACGGACAGGTTTATATCAATGGCATCTACAATGACCTTCCGGCAGAGCTTCAGTTCGATTATAAAGTGAGTACCGATGTGGATACTATCGACAATGATGCTTTGAGAAATATTGGCATTACCGAAGGAGATCACATGCAAAACAAAGGCGAGTTTTGGTTTACCCTCAATCTGGAGAACCTGGAGAAAATGAAAACTTTTCCTCATGTCACCAAGGTGGAAGCATTGATCGATCGCAAAGGCGCTTACAATGATTATATGTTCCCGGAAAACGAACATTTCTTATGGAACGTCGATTTCTTCGGACCGATCTATATTCCTAAAGCAGGCGATTCCGTAAAGCTCAGCAAAGATTCCCTCCCGCTGTATGAAAGGATCATACGCGTATACGAAAGCAATGCACTAAGAGTAAGCAATGATTCTATCTTCATCAATGAAGTGTATTCTACTTCCTATACTTTCAAAATGAATTACTTTTTTATGATGGGTGATAACCGCCATAACTCTGCCGATTCGCGTTTCTGGGGATTTGTTCCCGAAGACCATATTGTAGGCAAAGCGGTATCGGTGATCATGTCCATTGATAAATCAGATGATGGCAGAAAGATCCGTTGGGACCGATGGTTTAGATCTGTGGGGAAGTAGTTGTTAGTTGTTAGAAATTAGTATTTAGAAATTAGATTATTCGTGAACACAGCCATTCTTCCTTCCGCCTACCTTGCTCCTATTCAATATTATTCCAAGCTTAAGAATTATGAAACCTGCATCATTGAGCATCATGAGCATTTTCCGAAGCAAACTTACAGAAGCCGCTGCGATGTGTATTCACCCAACGGTGTATTGACCTTGAGCATTCCATTGGTAAAACGCAATCACCGGCAGGCTACCAAAGACATTAAGATCGCGTATGAGCACGATTGGCAAAAGCTGCATTGGCGATCGCTCGAATCCTGCTACCGTCGCTCTCCTTTCTTCGAATACTTTGAAGATGACCTGCTTCCTTTTTATGAGGGGAAAAAATTTGATTTCCTGATCGATCTGAACGAAGCCATGCAGCAGGAGATCTTAAAGATGCTTAAGCTAAAACCAAATTATACCTTCAGCACCGAATACCACGACCGGTATGAGAATGCCGATGATTTCCGCAGCCTGATCTCCCCGAAAGAGGAGCTGAAAAATGACCCTGACTTCTCCCCTCTTCCCTATATGCAGGTATTTGAAACCCGTCATGGCTTTATCCCCAACCTGAGCATTGTAGACTTATTGTTCAATCAAGGTTCCAGGGCAATTGACCACCTGTAAGCCGGGGACAAAAAGCCATAAAATATTGAACCAAACCTGTTGATTTGTTGTTATATTTGAATTCTTATTGCATAGCGATAACATACAGAAACTAAACATGATTAAGGTATATGGATTTAGAATTTAACAAGAACGAAGATGTAATGATGCAGCTTATTTCCGCTATGGAGCGGAAGCTGGAGAAAGTCTATTTAGGCGGAGGAAAAAGCAGGATCGATAAGCTGCACGAGCAGGGCAAGCTGACTGCACGTGAGCGCATCGATTACCTGTTGGATAAAGATGCCCCTGTAATTGAAATGGGGGCTTTTGTGGGTGAAGACATGTACCAGGAACATGGCGGTTGTCCGGCTGGCGGTGTAGTGATCAAGATCGGCTATGTGAGCGGACGCCAGTGCATTGTGGTCGCAAACGATGCTACAGTGAAAGCAGGCGCCTGGTTCCCTATTACCGGAAAAAAGAATTTACGTGCACAGGAGATAGCAATGGAAAACCGTTTGCCCATCATTTACCTGGTGGACAGTGCTGGTGTTTACCTTCCGTTGCAGGATGAGATCTTTCCCGACAAAGAACATTTCGGTAGGATCTTTCGCAACAATGCAGTGATGAGCAGCATGGGAATCTTACAGATCTCGGCAGTTATGGGAAGCTGTGTGGCCGGTGGCGCATACCTTCCGATTATGAGCGATGAAGCCATGATTGTGGATAAAACAGGAAGTATTTTCCTGGCTGGCTCTTACCTGGTGAAAGCGGCGATCGGTGAGAACATCGACAATGAAACACTGGGTGGTGCAACAACGCATTGTGAAATTTCGGGTGTAACCGATTATAAATGTAAAGATGATAAAGATTGCCTCGACCGCATCCGCAACATCATGAGCAAGGTCGGAGATTTTGATAAAGCCGGTTTCAACCGTGCAAAATCAAAGGCGCCAAAGAAAGATCCCAAAGACATTATCGGGATCATTCCTGATACCCGCGATAAACAATACGACATGATGGAAGTGATCGATCGTTTGATCGATGAATCCGATTTTGAAGAATACAAAGAAGGCTACGGACAAAGCATCCTTTGCGGATTGGCGAGAGTGGACGGATGGGCTGTTGGCATTGTTGCCAACCAGCGAAAAGTAGTGAAGAGCAAAAAAGGAGAAATGCAGTTTGGTGGAGTAATTTATAGCGACAGCGCCGATAAAGCAGCGCGTTTCATTATGAATTGCAACCAGAAAAAAATCCCCTTGGTATTTATACAGGATGCAACCGGATTTATGGTAGGCTCCCGTTCCGAGCATGGAGGAATTATTAAAGACGGAGCAAAACTGGTGAACGCGATGGCAAATTCAGTAGTGCCTAAATTCACGATCATTGTTGGGAACAGCTATGGTGCAGCGAATTATGCAATGTGCGGAAAAGCATACGATCCGCGATTGATCGTTGGATGGCCAACAGCGCAAGTGGCAGTAATGGGCGGTGCACAGGCAGCAAA
>DASWNK010000026.1:0-14667 GCA_036399275.1 Bacteroidia bacterium
GTTTTCTTTCGGAGAATGTTCATTTCGCACGCCGCTGCCGTGAAGAACAAATCATTTTTGTTGGTCCGGACCCTGAAGTGATGGAACAGCTTGGTGATAAAGTTGCCGCGAAAAAAGTAGCGATCGCAACCAATGTTCCCGTGATCCCGGATAACAAGATTCGACTTGATTCAACAGAAATTGCTTTACAGGAAGCCTGGAAAATCGGTTATCCTTTGATATTGAAAGCTGCTGCCGGTGGCGGCGGAAGAGGCATGCGCGTTATCCGCCAGGCTGCTGAACTGGAAAAGCTCTTTCCGGAAGCACAACGCGAAGCAAAGAATGCTTTCGGGGACGATACCATTTTCATGGAAAAATACATTGATCAGCCAAAGCACATTGAAGTACAGATTCTTGGTGATAACCATGGAAATATTGTTCACTTGTTTGAAAGAGATTGCTCCGTACAAAGGCGCTTTCAGAAAGTAGTAGAGATTGCCCCTGCTCCCGATCTGAAGCAGGAAACAAAAGATAAATTATATCAGTATGCTTTAGCGCTTGCACGCCATGTCAATTACAACAATGCCGGCACGGTTGAATTTTTAGTTGATCGCGAAGAGAATATTTTCTTTATTGAAGTGAATCCGCGCATCCAGGTGGAACATACCGTAACGGAAGAAGTAACAGGAATTGACATTGTTCGGACGCAAATATTAATTGCCAGCGGACAACCGCTTTCTTCGCCCGGCATTTTCATCAATGCCCAGGAAGATATCAAATGCAATGGCTTTGCTATTCAATGCCGTATTACTACCGAAGATCCAGAGAATGATTTCAAACCCGATTACGGAACCATCATCGCTTACCGGAATGCCGGAGGTTACGGAATCCGGATAGATGAAGGAAGCTCTTATTCGGGAGTGAAGATCTCTCCTTTCTTTGATTCCATGCTGGTGAAAGTAACGGCTTCCGGCAGAACGCTGAAAGGTGCTGCAAGCCGGTTGAAAAGAACTTTACAGGAATTCCGGATCAGAGGAGTGAAGACCAATATTCTTTTTTTAGAAAATGTACTGATGCATCCTCAATTTCAATCCGGCAAAGCCACTGTCAGATTCATTGAAGAACATCCTGAACTCTTTGACTTTCCGGAAAGGCAGGACAGAGGAACACGCGTACTAAAATACCTTGCTGAAGTAACGGTAAACGGAAATCCGGATGTAAAAATAAAGGACAACAGGCAATTTATAACGCCGAGAATTCCTGAATTCAACAAGGCACTTCCCTTTCCTTCCGGAACGAAACAACGCCTGACAGAATTAGGACCCGATCATTTTGCGCAATGGTTGAAGGATGAAAAGAAAGTGCAATTCACCGACACCACCTTGCGTGATGCGCATCAGTCGCTACTGGCAACACGCGTGCGCACCATCGACATGATGAAAGTGGCAGAATCATTTGCACGCAACAACCCGCAGGTTTTCTCTATGGAAGTATGGGGCGGAGCAACTTTTGATGTGGCGCTTCGCTTCTTACATGAATGCCCATGGAAAAGATTGCAGATGATGCGGGAAGCAGTCCCAAACATATTATTGCAAATGTTGATCCGCGGATCCAACGCAATCGGCTATACTGCTTACCCGGATAACCTTGTAGAAAAGTTCGTCGAAAAATCATGGGAAAATGGAATTGATGTGTTCCGAATTTTCGATTCCCTCAATTGGGTCGATAGCATGAAAGTAAGTATCCGTGCGGTTCGGGAACGTACAGGAGGATTGGCAGAAGCATCCATCAGTTATACCGGCGACATTCTTGATCCGAATAAAAACAAGTACAATTTACAATACTACCTGGATCTTGCACGCACCCTCGAAGATGCTGGCGCTCACATCATTTGTATAAAGGATATGGCTGGACTTCTGAAACCTTATGCTGCAGAATTATTAGTGAAGGAATTAAAAAAATCAATCGCTCTTCCAATTCATTTACATACACATGATACATCTTCCACACAGGCTGCCATGTATTTAAAAGCCATTGAAGCAGGAGTTGATGTGGTGGATGTTGCGCTTGGCTCGCTTTCCGGTTTAACATCGCAGCCTAACTTCGAATCCATACTGGAAGCATTACGCAACACGCCTCAGGAAAGCCCTCTTAATATTGATTCGCTTCACCAGTTCTCCGATTACTGGGAAAATGTGCGCGAATATTATTACCCTTTTGAATCAGGGCTTAAATCAGGCAGTGCGCAAGTTTACCGACACGAAATTCCGGGAGGACAATATTCTAACCTGAAGCCACAGGCTATTTCATTGGGACTCGGAAATAAAATGCCGGAAATTAAAAAAGCATACGAATCTGTGAATGAATTGTTCGGCGATATTGTGAAAGTAACACCTTCTTCGAAAGTAGTGGGCGACCTCGCGTTGTATATGGTCTCCAACAACCTTTCCAAAGAGGACGTCATTTTAAAAGGCGAATCCATTTCTTTCCCGGAATCAGTCAGAAGTTTTTTCAGAGGCGATCTTGGCCAACCGCATGGAGGTTTCCCTGAGCTATTACAAAAGCAAGTATTAAAAAATGAAACGCCTTATACGGATCTACCGAATGCACATTTAAAACCGGTTGATTTTGAAAAAGAGTTTGAAGAGTTCAAATGCAAGTTCGAAACTTCATTAAGCTTCAATGATTTTCTTTCTTATAAATTTTATCCGAAAGTTTTCGAAGAATACCACACACATTGCAAAACCTTTGGTGATGTTACTATGATCCCTACTCCCGAATTTTTCTTCGGAATGAAGAACAACCAGGAAGTGCTGATTGATATTGGCGAAGGGAAAAAGGTAATTATTAAATTGCTTTATGTTAGCGATGCGGATGAAGAAGGAAACCGATGCGTTTATTTCAAGCTCAACGGGCAAACACGTTCGATTGAAGTAAAAGATAAATCGGTGCAGAATACACGCAAAACAAATAAGAAAGTAAACGGAGAAAAACACATCGGCACTCCGCTGCAAGGAATGTTATCGAAAGTTTTTGTTACAGAAGGAATTGCAGTAAAAAAGAATTCGCCTCTGTTTACTATAGAAGCCATGAAAATGGAAACTACCATTACAGCAACCAAAGACATGAATATCCTAAAGATCCATCTCAATGAACTGACATTGGTGGAATCAGATGACCTGGTGCTTGAAACGGAGTAACTCTGACTAAATCACTTGAAGAAGAAAAAGTATGGCTGATTGCCGTACTTTTTCTATTTAGAGCTTCAAGGACATAATGCTGAATTTCAATAATATACGCGCCAAACAACCTACAATTTTCCATCTCGCTATATCCAAAATAAAATCTTAAATTTGAACATGAATTCAACAACTCAAACAAGCACTAAATTTATGGATTACCGTATCGAAACAGACACCATGGGCGAGGTAAAAGTACCTGCCGACAAATACTGGGGAGCACAAACAGAGCGTTCCCGCAATAACTTTAAGATCGGCCCGGAAGCAAGCATGCCAAAGGAGATCATTTATGCGTTCGGTTATCTGAAGAAGGCGGCAGCTATGGCAAACCATGAATTAGGAGTATTGGCGGCTGAGAAAAAGGATCTGATCGCAAATGCTTGTGATGAGATTACTGCAGGCAAGCTCGACGATCAATTCCCTTTAGTGATCTGGCAAACAGGTTCCGGAACTCAGTCCAACATGAATGCGAATGAGGTAATTGCCTACCGCGCACATGTGATGAGCGGAGGAAAACTTTCCGATGAGAAAAAAGTGCTTCATCCCAATGATGATGTAAATAAATCACAATCCTCCAACGATACCTATCCTACAGCCATGCACATTGCTTCTTACAAGCAGGTGGTGGACATTACGCTGCCGGGAATGGAAAAGTTAAGAGATACCTTGGTTAAAAAATCGAACGACTTTAAAAACATTGTAAAAACAGGCCGTACGCACTTTATGGACGCAACTCCTTTAACACTCGGGCAAGAGTTTGGAGGCTATGCTCAGCAAGTGACAAATAGTATCCGTGCAATTAAAAATGCACTGGAGATGGTTCGCGAACTCGCTCTGGGAGGAACTGCAGTCGGAACGGGGCTGAATACTCCAAAAGGATACGATGTATTGGTTGCTAAAAAAATAGCAGAACTAACCGGCTTGCCATTCGTTACCGCTCCCAATAAATTTGAGGCGCTTGCTGCACACGATGCAATGGTTGAATTATCCGGTGCTTTAAAACGCTCTGCTGTCGCTCTGATGAAAATCGCAAACGATATCCGAATGTTATCTTCTGGTCCCCGTTGCGGCATCGGTGAAATCATTATTCCTGACAACGAGCCGGGCTCTTCCATCATGCCAGGAAAAGTTAATCCTACACAACCGGAAGCGCTTACTATGGTTTGTGCGCAGGTGATGGGAAATGACGTTGCTGTTTCCATCGGCGGATCGAATGGACATTTTGAACTGAATGTATTCAAGCCTCTGATCGCTGCCAATGTATTGCAATCAGCACGCCTTATCGGTGATGCTTGTGTTTCTTTCAACGACAATTGCGCAGTTGGCATCGAGCCGAATCTGCCGGTCCTGAAACAACACCTTGAAAACTCCCTGATGTTAGTAACGGCATTGAACACACACATTGGTTATGAGAAATCAGCTAAGATTGCCAAAACAGCACACAAAGGGAATAAAACGCTCCGTGAGGCTGCCATTGAGTTAGGCTATGTTACCAATGAGCAATTTGATGAATGGGTAAAACCCGAAGACATGTGCGGTTCCTTAAAATAAACAAACCTCCTTTGTCCCCTCTCGCGATGAGAGGGGATTTCAAGGGCGATCATACAATAAAAAGACAACTTAAAAGTTCTCTAAAAGCATCCCCGCTCCTGTTTCAACCTTTACTATTTTGAAAAAATATTTTTCCATTTTATTGATCTTCATCGTTTGTTTTCTGGCAAAGCTGGAAGCGCAAACGGATACTGTGATTAATGGTAAGCGTTACAAGATTGTGGAAGAGGCCGGAACGCCCTCAAATAACAGCACTGTGAAAAAGAAAAAAAAGATCGCCCCTATCGACAGTACATTTGTGCTCAACAATAAAAAATTAAGGTATTATAATAACTGGCTGACTGTCGGTGGTGGCTTTCAGCAAAATTTAACCTATAAAAGAAAGCCGGGCTTTTCGGGAGGACTGGATTTCAATTTCCACCTTAAACAACATTACTTTCAGTTGGGAGCTATGCTTTCCGGCGAACAATTCGGGTTCTACGATAATTATCAATTCCATTTAGGCTATGGAAAGCGCTATGAAGACAAAGACATTCATTTTGCGGGTTTTGCAGGAGTATCATACTCCACGGGGTACGCAAAAGTTGGCGATACTGTTTATACCAGGCATTTCACTCAACCGGGAATATACGCGCAGATAGAAGCTGTTAAGAAAATAACGTATGATGTAGGAATAGGTGCTGCTCTTTATGGAGATTGGAATCAGGAACAAGCCATATTCGGAGCAAGGCTTGTATTATACTTTTCAGGTGCCTACAGAGGCAAAAAATATTCGGATGGTAAGCCCGCGATCGAATATTAATTTCCTATTTAAATAAATTTTTCTCCTCTTTTAATTTTCACATCGTTTACAAACGTACGGATCTGCTGCTCATCTTCCTTTTTACAGATCAGCAGAATGCCATCCGATTCTACAACAATATAATCTTCCAGGCCCTGCATCACTACCAACTTATCTTTTGGAACATTCACAATACAATTTTTCGAATCGTACATCATCACATTCTTCCCTACTACTGCATTGTTATTCTCATCCTGCTTAATATGATCATACAATGAACCCCAGGTACCTAGATCGCTCCAGCCAATAATGGAAGAACGGACATACACATTTTCAGCCTTTTCCATGATCGCATAATCAATTGAAATGTTTTTGCAGTTGGAATAAGCTTTGGCAATGAAATCCTTCTCCTCAGGAGTATTATATGCTTTGTTACCTTCCCGGAAAATTGCATCCATATCAGGCGAATATTTTTCAAAGGCGAGGATCGCACTTTTAACGCTCCAGATGAAGATCCCGGAATTCCATAAGAAATCGCCGCTTTGTAAAAAGAACTTGGCCATTTCCAGATCAGGCTTTTCCGTAAATGTTTTCACTTTCTTAATACGCTTATCCTTTTCTTTCTTCTCCGATTCAACAAACTGAATATAGCCATAGCCGGTATCCGGACGGCTCGGACGAATCCCAAGCGTTACCAGACAATCTTCCGTGGACGCTTTTAAGAAACATGCTTTAATCGCTTTAATGAAAGTATCTTCTTTGATGATCAAATGATCCGATGGAGCAATGACAGTAATCGCATCAGGATTCAATTGTGCAATTTTATAACAGGCATAAGCCACACAGGGTGCAGTATTCTTTCTTGCGGGCTCGCTTAAAATATTATCATCTGAAATCCCTTTGATCTGTTCTTTCACAAGATCAACATAGGAATCATTTGTAACAATGTAAATATTTTCTTTCGGACAAAGTCGTATGAAACGATCGTAGGTCTGCTGCAAAAGTGTGCTTCCAGTGCCTAGAATGTCCATGAATTGTTTCGGGTGAGCAGTTCGGCTCATTGGCCAGAAACGACTTCCGACACCACCCGCCATTATCACACAATAATTATTCTTCACTATATGTTAGTATTACAAATTTTCACAAATATACAATAACAATGAATCAATAAAACTATGATAATTTTTTAAGCGCGTTCCTTAAATTCCCGATTACCGAATCAATATCCTCAATCTTGCATGTTCCTACTGATAATCGATACCAGCTTGAATCAGAAGAAGCGCCAAATGCATAAAATGGCACCAATGCCACTTTCGCCTCATCCAACACATATTTAGTAACGTCCTGTGTGGTTTTTAAAACGGTCCCTTCAGCAGTCTTTTGTCCGTGTAACGAAAACTGCACGGTTAAATAAATGGCAGCTTCCGGAGCAATTGAATCCACTTTAAAGCCTTCCGACTTTAAGCTTTGAAAGCCTTTATGAAAATTAACCAAACGATCGTTGATTTTGGTTTTGATATCTGCTAAAAAAGTATCGTAATTGCTCAGATCGTTTAAATAAACGGCAGTAGCCATTTGTTCCGCCTTCGGAGCCCATGCACCCACATGCGTTAAAATGGATTTCATTTTATCGATGATCTTTTTCGGCCCCATGCTCCAGCCAACGCGCACGCCGGTTGCTGCAAGGGATTTGGAAATACCATCCACAAACAAAGTATAATTTTTCATCTCCGGACGAAGTGTAACCGGATTATAGTGTTTCGTTTCTCCGAATGTCAACGCCCAATAGATTTGATCATACATCAGATACAAAGGCTTTTTATTTGCAGTGGCACGTTTAGCATTCTCTTCCAATATCAAATCACAAATCTCTTCAAGGTCCTTTTTGCGGAAGGTAGTTCCGGTCGGGTTCAGCGGCGAGCAAAGGGCGATCAGATTAGCAGAAGCAATGTGTGGCTTCAGATCTGCCGCAGAAGGCATAAAATTATTTTCCGGAGTGGTTTCAATTAATACTGGTTTAGCATTGTTCAAATACGTGTAATGATTATTGTTCCACGATGGAACCGGAAACAAAACGGTGTCACCTTCATCCACCAATGCTTTAAAGATCGCATAAATCACAGGACGTGCACCACCGGCAATAACGATCTCATCTGTTTTATAGTCAAGCTCTCCTCTTTCCTTCAATAATTTGGAAACCGATTGACGCAATTCTAACATACCATCGGCTGCAGGATAATTCGTCTGATCGTCTTCGTATGCCTTAACGATAGCTGATTTTAATTCAGCAGGAATAGGAAATATTTTCGGATTAAAATCACCGATCGTGAAGTTAAATACTTTTTCGCCTTGTTTTATTTTCTCATTTACCTCAGCAGCAAGCTTGATTATTTCTGATCCGATGATGTTCTCAGCAAGCTTTGATACTTTCAAATCGATATTTTTCTCCATTGTATTTGTGCTCATTTTTAAATAATATTTAGGCGTTCTTAAAGCTATATGTTGTCAAGAAACAAATTTAACAAAAAGCCAATACCTTGGAATGAATTATTGATTATTTATAGTGAAAGCGGCCTTATTTTCGGCCAACAAAGGAGTATTAATCACCAATACTTCTGTAAGAGGGTTAAACAGGTAGGTTGCATTGCTGCCAAGCTCTTTGCACTTGATGCGTTTGCGGGATTGCTCGCCTTTAATAAAACTTCGGCTTTCGTTATAACGGAAAGTAGCGCCAACAGCTACATCTTCGAGTAACACGGTATCCTGGCGGTTATCGTATTTTTTTAATACTCTCAGCAGATTAATATCAGAGCAGCTGGAAGCGGCAGGATTGTTCATATACTTCCTCAAGGCTGTGATCACATCCAGCGGAAAAATATCCGGCACCAGAAATTGCTGCATTAAGAGCTTGTAATGGATCTTCCATTCTTCGCCATGAGGCTTTACTTTGTTCTTATGCTTGTTATAATTGGACAAATGAGCAATTTCGTGAATAAGCGTGATCAGGAATGCGTACTTATTCATATCATAGTTGATGGTGATCTGGTGATTTTCGCCTTTAAATGGCGGCCGGTAATCACCATACTTTGAACTCCTGCTTTTTTTGATCTTTAGCTTAAAATCGAACTTATAGATCCATTCCGAAATTACAGGCACCGCCTTTTCCGGAATGTATTTATGAAGGATGGATTGGTTGCGCTCTGGCTGGTTCATTGATTCACTCACTTTCTTTTACAAAATTACAAATGAACTCTTGAACCAATAAATATTTCAACGAATTTATTTCAACAACTGATAAACAATGAAACTGGAGATATAGGCCAGAGCTCCCATAAATAAAAACTGGATGGTGGGCCATTTCCAATTTTTCGTTTCGCGGTATACAACAGCAAGCGTGCTCATGCATTGCATTGCAAAGGCATAAAAGATCATGAGTGAAAAACCAACTGCGAGTGTAAACTTCGGTTGTCCGGTTAAAGTATCTTTCTCCGCCCCCATCTTTTCACGGATGGTTTGTGTATTATCTGTATTGCCCGCGCTGTATATGGTAGCCATTGTTCCAACAAACACTTCACGCGCCGCAAAAGAAGTAACCAGTGAAATACCAATTTTCCAATCGAAGCCCAAAGGCTGAATAGCAGGTTCTATTGCTTTTCCAAGAATGCCCGCATAGGAAGCTTCTAATTTTTCTGAAGCAATTTTTGCATTGATCTCTGCAGTTGTCCGATCTGCTCTCACACTATAATCCTGGTATTTCTTTTCAATATTTTCAAAGCGCTCGCCAGGAGCATGAGCAGATAAAAACCAAAGAATGATTGATATCGCAACGATAATTTTTCCGGCATCGAATAGGAACATTTTTACTTTATCAAAAATTGTCAGTCCCACGGTTCGCCATTGTGGGCTACGATACACAGGCAATTCCATAATGAAATAACTTTTTTCTTTTGCTTTCAGGATCCATTTTAAAATCAGCGCGGAGCCTAGGGCTGCAATAAAACCAATCAGATACAAGGCCATTAGGATTAGCCCTTGGTAATTAAAAAAGCCCATGGTTTTATTCCCTGGAACAACTAATGAAATTAAGAGCGTATATACTGGCAGACGTGCTGAACAGCTCATCAACGGAGTAACCATGATAGTGATGATGCGCTCTTTCCAGCTGCTGATGGTGCGGGCACTCATGATTGCTGGCACAGCACAGGCTACACCGCTGATCAATGGTATCACAGATCTTCCATTCAATCCGAAACGACGCATCAGCTTATCCATAATAAAGCTTACACGCGCCATATAACCGGTATCTTCGAGGATCGCGATGAATGCGAAAAGTAAAGCGATCTGTGGGACAAAAACAACCACTCCACTTAATCCGGCAATGATTCCATTCACCAATAAATTGCTTAGCTCTCCTACCGGAAGCACGCTGGTAGTTGATTCTGAGATATAAACAAACAGGCTTTCGATCCATTCCATCGGGTAAGCTGCAAGAAAAAAGATGGTTTGAAAAATAAAAAACAACACCAGCAAAAAAATCGCATAACCCCAGATCCGGTGAGTAAGAAGGCTGTCAAGCTTTTGTGTAAATGACTTTGTTTGCACAGCCGATTTACGTGTGATGCATTCTTCAACAATCCGATTGATCACTTTATAGCGCTCCACGCTTTCCTGCGATTGCAGCTTATTTAGATCGACAGGCGCTGTATTCAGAGAATCAATGATCCTATGATGGATCTCCTTGTTTTCAAAATAGGATGTTTCAGAAATATTGTTGATGATCTGGAAAGCATGAAAATCGCCTTTCACTTTCATCAGTGCCTTCACTTTTTCTATTGCTTCGGAAGCAATTTTTCGCAGATCAATAAAATCATATACAGGAACCGGCAGCGGTTGCAAAAGTGCTTCTTTTAATTCTTCTACCCCTTCCTTGCTCCGGGCGCTGACGCCAATTACCTTTACGCCAAGTTTTTCCGATAAACGAACCGTATCAATTACGTCTCCGCCTTTCTCCACCATATCCATCATGTTAAGAGCAAGAATCACCGGCCCCTTCAGATCAATGATCTGGGAAACGAGGAAAAGATTTCTTTTGAGATTACTCGCGTCTGCGACAATGATGGTAACATCGGGATGATCAACATTGTCGACATTACAAAGCACTTCATAGGCCACGCGCTCGTCCAGCGATTTTGGATATAAGCTATAAGTTCCCGGAAGATCAATGAATTCAGCGGTTATAAAACTGTTCAGCTTTGTAAAACCCGATTTCTTATCTACGGTTACGCCGGGAAAGTTCCCTGTTTTTTGATTTAAGCCGGTAAGAGCATTGAATAAAGTCGATTTCCCACTGTTTGGATTCCCAACCAGTGCAACCTTAAGAACGGATTTTTGAGAAGGATTTTCAAAAGGTTTGTTCGGCTCCACTACAAACGATGTTATTTTACCAGAATTGGCGATACAAGCACAGTGGAGGCTTCCGCTCTACGCAGGCTCAGCAGATAACCGGCAACAGAAATGGCAATAGGATCTCCGAAAGGCGCGATACAATCCAGCTTCACAATTTCACCAGGCGTACACCCCATTTCCAGGAGCTTCAAAGCCATCTCTTTATCCGTAAAGGAATCGATGATGGCGCTTTGCCCTAATTTCAGATCTGCTAAGTTCTTCACTCCTATGGTATTTATTATGCTTGGTATTTATTATGCTTACAGAACAAAAGTACACATTATTTAAGTGTTTGAGCCAGCAAGGCGCTACCTAAAAGAAGGTATTTTGAAGGATTTTGAGAATAAGGAAAGTCTATATTATTTCAGAAAGAGCTCTGTTAATTCAATCTTCCATTTAGGACAATCGCCGCAACGGTTTTTTTTATGAAACATAAAACAGCCGGAAAATAATGTCATAAGTCCAACAATGGCAAAAAAACGAAATGTATAAGAGGCTATATTTTTCATATTGATCGTTTATACAAAGATAGCGAAAACAAAAGACATCGTTTATGGGCAATTATTCTTATTTTTAACAAAATTTTCAGGCTAATCCATGAATATCTTTTATCATTTCGGGCGTTATTTCATGCTGATGAAGCGTGCTTTCGGCAAACCTGAAAAATTAGCCATCTACCGCGACCGTATTTTTGAAGAAATAGAATCCCTTGGAATCGGGTCTTTGGGTATTGTCGCGATCATTTCCGTATTCATGGGGGCTGTTATTACAATACAGTCGGCCTTTAATTTCGAGAGCCCGCTTATTCCTGCTTATGCTGTTGGTGTAGCGGTGCGTGATTCCATGATCTTAGAGTTCTCTCCAGCCATTGTCAGTCTTATTCTCGCTGGAAAAGTAGGTTCCAGCATCGCTTCAGAAATAGGCACCATGCGTGTTACCGAGCAAGTAGACGCCTTGGAAATCATGGGGATCAATTCCGCCGGCTACCTGATCTTCCCAAAAATCATTGCCTCTGTTCTATTTAACCCTGTACTGATCATTTTCTCCATGTTTTTAGGTGTTCTGGGTGGATATGTTTTTGGTCTGATGACGGGCGTTGTAACCGACTATGAATACATTTACGGGATTACGTATGAATTCAGACCATACAATGTGGTGTATGCCTTGGTAAAGGCTGCCGTTTTCGCATTCATCATAGCGTCGGTTCCTGCTTATCATGGATATTATACTAAAGGTGGCGCGCTTGAAGTTGGCCGTTCCAGTACAAAAGGCGTTGTATACAGCAGCGTACTTATTCTAGCCTTCGACCTTATCTTAACTCAATTGCTTTTATCGTGATCCAGGTAAAGAACATATCGAAATCCTTTGGTGGAAAAAAGGTTCTGAATGATATCTCATTTGATTTTCAGACCGGCAAAACCAATATTATAATTGGGGAAAGCGGTTCAGGAAAAACAACTTTATTGAAATGCATGGTCGGTTTAAATGACATTGATGCAGGCGAGGTATTGTTTGACGGCAGGAATTTTTATGATCTTGACTTCAAAGGCAAAAAAGATATCAGAAAAGAAATCGGAATGCTGTTTCAGGGAGGTGCATTGTTTGATTCAAAAACTGTGGAAGAAAATGTTGTGTTCCCGCTGTCCATGTTCACCGATTTAACTGAAAGCGAAAAGCGCGACCGTGCAAATTTCTGTTTGCAGCGTGTGAACCTGCCAGATGCTAATAAACTATATCCTGCTGAATTGAGCGGGGGTATGAAGAAACGTGTTGCCATAGCAAGAGCGATAGCCGTTCAACCTAAATACTTATTCTGCGATGAACCTAATTCGGGACTCGACCCGAAAACATCCATTGTAATTGACAACCTGATCAAAGAGATCACCGATGAATATGGTATCACCACCATTGTGATCACCCATGATATGAACTCTGTAATAGAGATTGGAGACAATATCATGTTCATCTATAAAGGCGATAAATGGTGGGAAGGAAGTAAATCGGAGATCCTGAAAACAGACAACAAAGAAGTGTGCGATTTTGTATATGCCACTAAATTCATGAAGGACCTGAAATCGAAATTTTAAATTCGTTTAAAAAAAATGCTCCAGCGGGATAAACCTGCTGGAGCATTTTTAATAGTAATTTAATTACTTATTGTTAACAACCATCTTCTTAGTCAAAGAAACTCCTTCAGAAGTTTTCAATGAATAGAAATAAGAGCCATTAGCAAGATCAGAAACGTTTACTGATAAATTATAACTGCCTGCAGCCATTTTACCTTCATTAATTTCTTTTACTTTTTTGCCTGTTAAATCATAGAATACAATACTCACAGAAGATGCTTTTGCAAGATCATATTTAACGGTTGTGCTTCCTTGTGCAGGATTAGGCATATTCTGATACAAGGTTGCGTTCATGTCTTGATCGCTGATACCTGTAACATTATTATATGTAACGTGTGCCCAGATCTCCCAATCTTGTGCTTCAACCCATCCGGCAGAACCTACAGGTGACCCGTAGCCAATATTTCTGTTTGCAGAAATTGAAGGGATGAAAGGAGGATACTGCATATAAGAAGTAGAATATGTTGACTGGGTCATTGTTCCGCCAGTACCATCATCAACACATGAAGCGATAAGACCTAAAGTGTCTGCCTTGTCAGCGATATATTTAAATACAAGACCTACTTTCTGGCCCATTGCAGTGGTATATCCCGGTTCGTAATCAAGAACATATCTTGCATTTGTTCCTAACCAACCACCACCTGGTGATAATGTGCTGTTTGAAATAATTGTGTCTGACCACAGAACAGAAGAGGTAGAAGTAAGTGCACCTGATGCATTCAATGTAGCAATTTGCATGATGAAAAGGTTATTGGTACCGCTATTGTTTTCATGTGTGATCACAGTGAAAATACTATCAATAGTATAAGAAAGACCTGTTGGATAGGTTGGATAGCTGAAATCGTCTACGTTATCAGCATAATCATCAAATCCGATAAATGTGTTCAAGGCAACACCAGCATAGCTCATTGCAGTATCCGCCGCAACGTATGTACTGTTGAATTGCCAAACATAAGAAAGATCATTAAGGTTTAACCAGGAATAATCAATATAGCCAGCACCTGAAACCCTGGAACCATTGGTAGCAAATGAATATTTGCTGTTCGACGGCACAGCATGAGATGCATGCGGCTTTAGATTGGTTGATAATTGTTGAGCAAAAGCTGCAGTCCCTAAGGAAAGCGTTCCGACAAACAATAAAATGTAAATTTTTTTCATTTTTTAGATTTTAAATTAAGTTAGATATAATACGTTTTCAAAGGTAAAGATATAAAATTGCCCCTAATAATACAACAAGTTCAATAAAAAAAGCCAGGAACGAATCCCTGGCTTTTTAAATAATTATTGTGATTTATTATTTGATAATAACCATTTTCATAGCTGCAGTTGCAGTGCTGTTTACTGTCAATGAATAGTAATATACGCCGGCAGTTAATGCTTCTGTATTGAAATTCACTGAATGAGCACCTGAATTTTGCTCTCCCATGTTCTGAGTAGAAACAACTTTACCAGTTACATCATAAACATTTAAAGCAACTTGAGCGTTTTTCTCCAACTGGTAGCTGATAGAAGAAACACCGTTTGCAGGGTTTGGCACGTTTTGGAA
>DASWNK010000027.1:0-11693 GCA_036399275.1 Bacteroidia bacterium
AATAGGTTTCCATGGTATTGTTCATGAACAATATTCCCATGTCATTCGGATCGTAAGTATCACTCTTCACTTTTGCATTCACATTATACTGAAATTCTCCACTCACTTTCCCGACGTAAACATTATAAGCATATCCCAGAACAGGCTTTGAAGAATCGGAATAATAAAGCTGACTCACCGCCGCATCACCATCAATACCGTATGTATTGGTTTTCTCCATGAACTTAAAAGCAGTTCCGGTAACATTGGCATCATAATAACTTCCGGCTCTTGTTACGTTGGTATTGATAAGACTGATATATGAATTATTTTTCAGCGCCTGGTCAAACACGAGGATATTATAATTGGTGAGAGGCTGTGTAAGTATCTTCCTGTTATTGCCGAGTGAATCTCCGACAGTTGCATACGTATCTGCTGAAGTTGCATTGAAGATTCCAATCCCAAGATTATTTTTTGTTCGCCCCGATATTTTTGTTGCATTGAATAATTGCGTACTGCTCGGATTATCTTTCACATACTCTCCTTCATTCAATTGAGAATACGGGTCGTAATAGTTGATTGGCGTGCCACCGATTCTCCGGGAATAAAACAATCCGCCTTTGTTGAACAGCTCTGTTCCTTCTGTAAAGAATTGCCGGTTCTCATTGTATTGCACTTCAAATGCAGAAAGATTGAGGACTTTATTATCGCTTTGCACTTGCCCGAAGTCAGGTACCAGGGTCATGTCCAGCGTAAAACTTTCGGTAATACCATACTTAACATCCATACCGCCGTTCAATGAATAAGAGTTATTGCTTTTTCCTTCTTGGTTGTAGGGATAATTTTCCACGTAACCGGAAATGTATGGAGACACCGATAATCGCAAAGGCGCATTTATGTTACTAATTCCTTGCAGATCACCAAACTGGTTGATGAGTCCGTTAACAGCAGGATTGATCGGGTTCCAGAAAGCATCTTCTCTTGTTCGGCGTGTTTTTCGCAGGAAATTAACACCCCAATCCTGCACCGAATCTTTTGAAAAGCGCAAAGCCGAATAAGGGATTTTCAATTCAGCAACCCAACCTTTGTCGGTTATTGTTACCTGGCTTTGCCATACGGCATTCCAGTTAAAATCCTGTCCATTGGCCGAATAACGTGCATCGATCTGCACACCGGCTGCCGTAATAAAAAAGCCGTATCCGTTAATATCATCGTTATACGTATCGAGGATCAACCCGAAGAGATCGGCGTTGGCTTCATTATCACGCTGGCTGAGCTCATGCAAGGTGCTATCACCATGCTCGTCGTGCATCATTGCGCCGATGTATATCGCAATATCATCATACACTACTTTCACTTCCGTTTTCTGACGGGAGGATTCGCCGGGCTTTGGAGCACGCTGAACAAAGTCTGTTGCAGGTTCTGCCATCTTCCATGCTTCATCATTCAGCTCACCATCAATCTTTGGAGATTCGGCTATACGCTGAGCCTGCACTTTTTTATGTTCCTGTGCAACGGAGAACAAAACAAAAAGAATAAAGAGAGAAGTAAGTATCGGTTTCATAGGGATCGTGTTCCTGGCAAATCTACGAACATAACAAAGGGAAGATCGGGGTATTACACTAAAGGCAGTTTAAAATGATGAACGGGAAAGCGACTCAAGCTAGATCTTGATGCCGATGATCAGTACATCGTCAATTTGCTCAAGCTTGCCCATCCAGCTTTCAAACGCTTCATTCAATAGTGCTTTTTGCTCCTGCGCGGGTTTCTTATAATTATCGAGCAATAACTTCTGAAGCGGCTTATACTTAAATTTCTTTCCTAAGGGACCACCAAACTGATCGGCATAACCATCGGAGAAAAGGTAGATCATATCACCTTTCTGAACCGGAATTTCGTGGCAGTTAAAGATGCGGATCTGCTTATCAATAAATGCGCCTACGGGAAATTTATCGGCAGAGAACTCGATGCTCGTCCCATCTCTTACCAGCCATAAAGGATTATAAGCGCCGGAATATTCCAGAACCATCTTCTCCGGATTGAAAGCGCAAAGAGCAATGTCCATTCCGTCGGTTACAAAAGAATCGGCGTCTCCTTTTTGCTGAAGCACTTTCGATAGCCCTTTATTGATGGAGTTTAACACCGCCGCCGGTTGGGTGATCGCATATTCATTTACCGCCTGTGATAATAAATTACAACCGATGATCGACATGAATGCGCCGGGAACACCATGTCCGGTACAATCTGCTGCAGCTATCAATGAAAGATTTCCGAATTTTTCGAACCAATAAAAATCACCACTCACAATATCTTTCGGCTTGAACAAAATAAAACCATCGTCGAAATAATTTGTGAGTGTGTGTTCCGGTTTTAAAATGGCTGTCTGCAGGCGTTTTGCATAGCGAATACTGTCTGTTATGTCTTTATTCTTTTCTTCTACGATTTTATTCTTCTCCTCGATCAGCATGTTCTTTTCCTCCAGCTGATGATTTGCTTTTTGTTTCTGCTTATATCCTTTATAGATAAAGAAGGCAAGCACCAACACTAATACAAGTCCGAGCGTAATGGAATAATTAATAATGCGCTGCCTGTTGATGCTCAAGTTCTGAAGCTCATTCTGCTGCTTTAAGATCTCGTTTTCCTTTTCTTTTTTCTCCGTTTCATACTTTGTTTGCAGTTCTGAGGTTTGTGCGATCATGTCCTCATTATACAACGAGTCATAATAACTCTTTGACAGTTGCAAGCTGGAAAAAGCTTTTTCATATTCCCCCATTTTAGAATAGGTGTTCGCCATGCTGGAATAGGCTTCTGCCAGATAGCTACGCTGTTTTAATTCCTTGGAAATATCAATCGACTTCTGATAAGCCTCAAGGGACTTGCCATAATCTTTGTATTCATATAAAATAGATGCAATGTTAATGTAACAAATGGCCAGCTGATTTTTAATGCCGCTTTGGGAATAAATAGGAACAGCTTTATAATACCAGTCCATCGCTTCTTTGGAGTCTTTCTGAAAAAAATATTCGTTCCCGATGTTCACATAGCTATCGGCAATGGAAACCGAATCATTGCTTCTGATGGCAAACGCCAATGATTGATAATAACAGGCGCGCGCCTTTTCATGATCGCCCTGCTCACTGTAAATATTCCCAATGTTGCTTATCGCCGCATCGATCATTCCCTGGTAATTGATCTTCTTCGCCAGGTCTAACGCTTTTTTATAATAAACGAGGGCATTGGTATAGTTCTTTTGATTTTCGAAGATCTGCCCCATTTGAAAATAGCAGCTGGCTTTTATGCGCGTATTTCCAACAAGATCAGCAATCGTCAATTCCTTAATGCACAGCTGCATGGCCATATCCAGCTTTCCTTGTGCGATCAGCACTTTTATCTGCTGAAAATAGGCTCTCATAACCCCTGCTTTAAAACCAATGGATTCGGAGATCTTTACGGCATCTGCAGAAGACTTCAGCACATTTTCATAATCACCGGTTGTAAAATAGTTTTCACACAAACTAATGCAAGCATTCACTGTAGTGGTATCCGACTTACCTTCCGCAACGATGGCAGAAAGGGAATCCACAGGCGATTGCGAATAGGACAAGTGAATTGTAAAAAGAAAAAACAGAAGGAAAACAATTCGCTTGAGAAACATAAATGCTTTGTCTTTTTACTGTTAGTGCAATCGTATTACAGAGAGAATGAGTATGGCTCGTAAACCTTTTATTAGTGAATCCATTCAAAGATATAAAAATAGTTGGGTTACTAAAAAAATAATATATCTTTGAAAATACTAACCTTAATTTAACAAACAAAAAAACTAAAAAAATTATGGAAGAAAAAGAAGGCGTTATCACAGATCTAGCGAACCGCAGACTAAGAGACAATAATGGTGGCGGCGAAAACTTAGAATTTGTCAATCCGGCATCAATCGTTATGAAAGTAGGCGACGGTGTTGTTTATATTGAAATCACAACACCCAACAAAGTGATCCGCGTGATCAAAGAAATTAAATTGTAATTAAAAAAGGCGACCAAATGGTCGCCTTTTTTAATTTCCATTTTTGCTTCAAAAGCTTATACCTTATCCTTCAGGAATTCGCTAATGTTTTTCTCCACTCGTTCGATCACATTTGTAGCATCTGCTTTCACAAACTTTTCTCCTACAATCTGCTCATAAAGCTCAATGTATCGTTCTGAAATGGATGCAATGATCTCTTCTGTCATTTCCGGAACCCGTTGTCCGTCTTTTCCCTGAAAGCCATTTTCCATCAGCCACTCACGCACAAACTCTTTTGACAATTGTTTCTGTGCTTCTCCGCTTTTCTGACGCGCTTCATATCCTTCTTTATAAAAATAGCGGGAGGAATCCGGTGTGTGAATTTCATCAATTAAATAAATCTTGCCGTCCTTTTTACCAAACTCATATTTGGTATCCACTAATATCAAGCCCATGGTTGCTGCTATTTCTGTTCCTCTTTGAAACACCGCGCGCGTAAATTTTTCCAGTTGCTCGTAATCTTCTTTGGAAACAATTCCCTGTTTGAAGATCTCTTCTCTGGAAATATCCTCATCATGTCCGATAGAAGCTTTGGTAGTTGGCGTGAGCAAAGGCTCAGGAAACTTATCATTCTCTTTCATTCCTTCCGGCATGGCAACACCACAGATCGTGCGTTTCCCTGATTTATATTCCCTCCAGGCATGTCCTGATAAATAACCACGGATCACCATTTCAACTTTAAAAGGCTCGCAAAACAAACCAACCGTCACCATCGGATCAGGAACAGCCATCACCCAATTCGGAAGAATGTCTTCCGTTGCTTTTAAAAACTTTGCAGCGATCTGATTTAACACTTGGCCTTTATAAGGGATTCCTTTCGGAAGCACGACATCAAATGCAGAAATGCGATCACTCACGATCATCACCAGCATCTTGTCGTTAATATTATAAACATCACGAACCTTACCTTTGTAAAAGTTCTTTTGTTTCGGAAAGTTGAATTTTGTTTCAGTAATTGCGTTCATAATTAAATAGGTATTTGTTTGTATTCATTATTTATTTTCACTGTACAGCTCAATGATTTTTTTCACGAGCTTGTGGCGGATAACGTCAGTTCCATCCAACTGAACGATCTCTATGTCCTCCACATTCTTTAATAATCGCATGGCCTGCGGCAATCCGGAAGGCTGATGCTTTGGAAGATCGATTTGAGTTATGTCACCGGTGATTACAAATTTAGCGGAAGAGCCCATCCTCGTCAAAAACATTTTTAATTGTCCTTCCGTTGCATTCTGCGCTTCATCCAGGATCACAAAAGCATTGTCGAGGGTGCGTCCTCTCATGAATGCAAGCGGTGCAATCTGGATCACACGGTTCTCAATATAGTACGCAAGCTTTTCAGGAGCAATCATATCGCCTAATGCATCATACAATGGTTGTAAATAAGGATCGAGCTTTTCTTTCAGGTCGCCCGGTAAAAACCCAAGGTTTTCTCCTGCTTCCACAGCCGGACGAGTGAGGATGATCTTTTTTACTTCCCTGTTTTTTAATGCGCGAACTGCCAATGCAACTGCGGTATATGTTTTTCCGGTTCCAGCAGGCCCCACTGCAAACACCATGTCTTTTTTGGAAATCCCTTCTACGATCTTTCGCTGGTTCTCCGTACGTGCTTTGATGATCAGTCCGGCATTCCCGAAAACCAACACATCGTCTCCTTCGGTACTTTCGGAACTGCCTTGTCGTTTCGGATGCCCGCCCAGGATCTGCTCAACAGCATTCTCCGTCAGGTTTCCATAACGATTAAAATAAGCGGTTAAGATATTGATGATCATTTCGAACTGGTTCAGTTCCTCATCATCTCCGGCAACTTTGATCGTTTCTCCTCTTGCAACAATTTTTAATTTAGGGAAACGCTTTTTTATCAGCTCCAGCTTAACATCATTCACACCGTATAAATTCACAGGTGCTATATCTTCCAGTATGATCTTTTTTTCGCTCACTTAAATTTAAATTCTTTTTATTTTATGAAGCACGAAAATAACATATTTTTGTGTATTATTAAGGTGTAAGAGAAATCGAAAAAATCACAATTTACTAACAAATGGCCATTATCACCCTCACTACTGACTTAGGATCGAAAGATCATTATGTGGGTGCTATCAAAGGCTCAATATACAGCCGGCTCGCCAATGCCATCATTGTGGATATTTCTCACCAGATCCCCACTTACAATATTCAGGATGCTGCTTACATTGTAAAAAATGCTTACCGCGATTTTCCAAAAGGAAGCATTCACATCATCGGGATCAAAGCAGAATATTCGGAGCAATCAACCCATGTGGTGGTTTATTCCGATGGGCATTACTTCATCGGTGCCGACAATGGATTATTTTCACTCCTGCTGGATTCACCTCTTGATAAGATCATTGAATTGCCTGCCGCCGTTTCTACATTTCCTACACGCGATGTGTTTGCCATTGCCGCTACAGAACTTGCAAAAGGAAAGCCCATCGATGAACTGGGCAGCATAAAAGACAACCTTCTCGAACGCATGCCTTTCAGGGCAGCATCCATGGGCGACATGATCCGCGGCACCGTAGAATACATCGACTCTTACGGAAACGTGATGTGCAATATCAGTGAAACATTGTTCAGTCAGGTTGGAAAAGGCCGGGAATTCACCATTGAGTTTGCCCGTTACGAAATAGGAAAGATCAGCAAAACCTACAATGATGTTCCGGAGGGAGAAATCCTCGCTTTGTTCAATGCTGCCAACCAATTGGAGATAGCAATGAATAGCGACAGAGCCAACAGTATGCTTAATTTAAAACTAAACGATTCCATAACCATCCGCTTTCAATGATCATCCGCATCGTAAAAATGACCTTTCAGGCTGATAAGGTAAATGAATTCCAGGTTATTTTTAATGAATCGAAACAGCTGATCCGCAATATGCCGGGCTGCAGTCATTTAGAATTGCTAAATGATATAAATTCAACACATGTCTTTTTCACTTATAGCTATTGGAATTCAGAAGAAGCGCTGAATAACTACCGGAACTCGGAAGTATTTGAAAAGGTATGGAGTAAAACAAAGGTTTTATTCAGCTCCAGGCCGGAAGCCTGGAGCGTAGAACAGAAAGTAATTCTATAAAGAACAATTAGGCTCCTTCACTCAGCTCCAACCAGCGTAACGATTTCTCATCAAGCTGTGAAATGATGGTAGAAACCTGTTCGCTCCATTTCATGATATTGGTATGATCTTCGGCTCCTGCATTTAATAGCTCCGTTACTTTTGCTTTTTCTGCTTCAAGTGCGGCAATGTCTTTTTCCAATTGTTCAAGTTCCGCTTTTTCTTTAAAGCTCAATTTTTTTTTTGAAACAACCGGCTCCGCTATTTTCTCTTCCACTATTACTTTCTCCACTACGGGCTCGCCATCTTTCTTCAACTGGCGATCTTCCATGTCTTTTCTATCACGGTACTCTGTATAGTTGCCAGGGAAGTCACGCACAACACCGCCGCCTTCAAACACAAAAAGGTGATCCACCATTTTATCCATGAAGTAACGATCATGCGTTACAATCAATACACAACCCTGAAAGTTGGTAAGGAAATCTTCCAGTACGCTCAACGTAACAATGTCCAAATCGTTGGTTGGCTCATCGAGAATTAAAAAGTTAGGATTTTTGATCAGGATGGTCATCAGGTACAACCTTCTGCGTTCACCTCCGCTTAGCTTTGAAACATAGCCGTACTGTACTTCCGGTGGAAATAAGAATTTAGTAAGCAATCCGGATGCAGACAGTTTGGAACCATCTGCCAAAGGAATAAATTCCGCAATATCTTTCACTACTTCAATCACGCGCTTGTCTTCCGCAAGCTTTAATCCTTCCTGGGAATAATAACCGAACACAATCGTTTCGCCGGAAGTAATGGTTCCGGCATCGGGCTGGTCAAGTCCCATGATCATATTTAAAAAAGTAGATTTCCCTACTCCGTTTTTGCCTATCACGCCGATCTTCTCCCCTTTTTTAAAAATGTAAGAGAATTCATTCACGATTTTTGTCGGGCCAAATGCTTTTTTGATCTTTACGAATTCAAGGATCTTCCCTCCTATTCGCGCCATTTTCACACCTAAAGCAAGTTTCTCTTCCGTTTTTCCGCTGAATGCTTTTTCTTTTACTTCATAAAACTGATCAACTCGGTATTTCGCTTTTGTTCCCCTCGCTTTTGGCATTTTCCTTACCCATTCCAGCTCTCTGCGAAAAAGGTTCTTCGCCTTATCAATCTCACTGCTTTCCATCGCTTCGCGTTCCGCCTTCTTCTCTACATAATATTGAAAGTTTCCTCTGTAGTGGTGCAAATTCCCATTATCTATTTCAATGATCTCCGTACAAACGCTGTCCAGGAAATACCTGTCATGCGTTACAAGCAATAAAGTCATGTCTTTTGAAACCAGGTAATTTTCCAGCCATTCGATCATTTCTACATCCAAATGGTTGGTAGGCTCATCCAGAATCAATAAATGCGGCTCATCAATCAGCACCTTTGCCAAAGCAACACGTTTCTTTTGTCCGCCCGAAAGCATTCCAATCTGTTTATCAAGGAAAGCTATTTTTAATCGTTGTAAGATCTCCTGCACTTTCGCTTCAAATCCCCAGGCATCCAGCTTATCCATCTGCGCACTGCAGAGCTCCAAACGATCGGACGTTTTATCATTATAATCCTTTTCAAAAGCAGTCAATGCCTCTTCGTAATCACGAACGGCATTTAACATGGGATTATTTGTGTTGTAGATCGCTTCAATAACAGTGCTATTTTCATCAAACACCGGATTCTGATCAAGGTAGGTCACTACAATATCCTTACGAAAAGTAACAGTGCCTTCATCGGCAATTTCTTTCCCTGTGAGTATTTTTAAAAGTGTTGATTTGCCTGCACCATTTTTTGCAATGAGCGCTATACGATCGCCCTGATTCAATCCGAAACTGATCTTGCTGAATAATACTTTTGCTCCGAACGATTTCGAAACCGATTCTACTGATAGATAATTCACGTGAAAAATTTGTTGATTTATGCTTTAATACCTGTTTTTAAGGGTGCAAAGGTAGGAAAAATAAACCCATAAATTGCATAAAGCTTAAAATGAAAGGACAATTACTGATCCTTCTCTTTTTCAATGAAGGTGTACTGAACAGAGACTTTACCGGGCAAATTTTCTCCATCCTCGCTATGTTCCTCTTCAGGGATTAGTTGTTCGTCGCCGCTTACATCGATCATTTCATTTTCCAGGTCATCGCCAAAATCATATTTACGGGGAGGAGGGCCTTCTTTACGAAAATTATAAGCAGTAATAAGGCCTGCCAGAGATCCCAGCAAATGCGATTCCCAGGAAATCCCGCGCATGATGGGAAAAACGCCCCATACGGCACTTCCATACAGGAAGGTCACAAACAGGGAAAGAGAAAGCAGGCGTGTGTCTTTTCTGAAAACTCCGCTAAAGAACAGAAAAGTGATGAAACCATATACCAGTCCGCTGGCACCAATGTGGTAATTGGCTGCCCCTGCAACCCACACCCATACGCCGGTCATTAAGTAAACCCACATAAATACACTAAAAGCAATGGAACGATAAAAATAGAAAATGATCGGCCCCAGAATCATCAGGGGTAAGGAGTTAGAAAGAAGGTGGGAAAAATCACCATGCAATAACGGAGCGGTTAAAATCCCGATCAGGCCATCTATCCGGCGCGGATATAAGCCATACCAGGCTAGATTCACCTTCTCCACTTCTTCAAACAATTTTATTCCCCAGAGAATAATAACGAAGAGGGACGGATACAGAAAACTAAAAAAGAGTTTAGATGTGGTATTTCTCATGGTCTTTATTTAACGTTTAAAACGTGACAATGTTTGTACCAAAACCTAATAATGACAGAAAGTCGGGTTTGTGTTTGGAAATTAAAACATTTACATTTGCTTTCAACCAATGAAAAAATTAACAGTTATATTATTGCTCGGTATCTTCCTGTACAATACAGCCGGCTATTTTATTACATTTAAATTGGCTCAGGCGGAAATTAAGCAAGAAATTAAGCGCAAAATAAAGCAAGGTATAAAGCCGGAAGAATATACTCTGATCAAATTTGAACTATCCGAAATCGATAACATTAACTGGATTAAAAAAAATAAAGAGTTTATCTATTCCGAGCAGATGTTTGATATTGTGAAAAGCATCCGGAACGATTCTTCAATAACCTATTATTGTATCAATGATAAACAGGAAAAGAAACTATTTGCTAATCTCGATGATCAAATCCAAAAGCATATTGAAAACAATAAAAATGCAAAGGACCATTCCAAAAAAAACAGTGACCATCAAATAAAAACTTATTTCTTCGAAACAAATACCCACATTTTTTTTCAAAAAATTTCTTTGCATACATTCAATGATTACAACGAATCGCTTTTTTCAATAGCAATCGCCATTCCCACTCCCCCTCCGGATTTTTCCTAATCACCTTTTCAAGAATTCTACATTTTTTGCTCCGTTAAAAACGATGCAGGAGAAACCTGTATATCCGTTGCGCATTTTTTGCGTCGGAGCTGCACAAACATAAAAAAAACACTACTATGAAAAAGCTACTACTTTCTCTCTCAGGATTGCTTGCTGCCGCATTTGCACATGCGCAAGAAACTCCAAAAGCAGATACAACTTCCACTAAGCTTATTAACCTAACCGAAATTGTCTTCTCTGCCAATAAATCAGAAGAAAAAAAATCAGATGTTCCTTATACAATTGATATTATAAAAGCGAAAGACCTGGAGCTTTCTAACTCCCAAACCTCAGCCGACATGTTGATGAATACCGGCAGCATTATGGTCCAGAAAAGCCAGGGCGGTGGCGGAAGCCCTATTATTAGAGGATTTGAGGCCAACCGTGTTCTAATTGTTGTTGATGGCGTTCGTATGAACAATGCCATTTACCGCGGAGGCCACTTACAGGATGTAATTACCATCGATCCTTCCATGCTGGAAAGAGCTGAAGTTGTTTATGGCCCCTCTTCTGTAATGTATGGAAGCGATGCACTTGGAGGCGTTATGCATTTCTATACTAAAAACCCCTTATTCGGCATAAACAAAATGAACTTCAAGCTGAATTCCTATGTACGCTATGCAAGCGCGAATCAGGAGAAAACCGGCCATGTGGATTTTAATCTTGGTTTCAAAAAGATTGCTTCTTTAACCAGCATTACATACAGCGATTATGATGATCTGAGGACAGGATACGCACGTAACCCAAGCCCTTCTTTTGGAAGATGCGAGTATTACGCCGGTACAAACGCTGCCGGAACAGCCGACAGTATGATAAGGAACAGTAATACCAATATCCAGAAACGAAGTGGTTACTCGCAGGTTGATTTTATGGAAAAACTATTGTTTAAAATGAATGATAATGTAAAAGTTGGCTTGAACCTCCAATATTCTACTTCTTCGAAGATCAATCGCTACGACCGCTTGTCGGAATACAGCGGTGGAAATCTGAAATTTGCAGAAAACGGATACGGGCCTCAGAACAGAATGCTGGCCTCCTTGTATACTACAATTAAATCGAATGGAAAACTATTTGATAACCTCAGAATAACTGCGGCTTACCAGAATATCGCGCAGGAGCGCTTCAGCAGACGCTTCAGCACCGATTATACCAGCGGAAG
>DASWNK010000028.1:0-10146 GCA_036399275.1 Bacteroidia bacterium
TACCGGCTTGGGGATTGGTGCAAGCGGAAACTTCGATTACGTAACCATAAAATATGATCCTGTTGGTGCGCAGCTTTGGAGATCGGAATACAATGGACCAGGAAACAGCCTGGATGAAGCTCATACCATTACAGTGGATGCTTCCGGCAATGTATATGTTACGGGATGGAGCAATGGCGGTGCAGGCACAGGCTATGATTATGCGACTGTTAAATACAACTCAACCGGTGTTCAGCAATGGGCTTCCCGCTATACCAATGTGGCAGGCGGAACAGATGAAGCCTGGGATGTTGGAGTTGACAATGCAGGAAACGTATTTGTTACAGGAACCAGTGATGGTTCCGGAACAAATAGCGCTGCAGCAACTGTGAGATATAATTCGGCCGGTGTTCAACAATATGCTAACCGCTTTGAAGGGACCGGAGGCGGTATAGATGCCGGTTATGCCATCTACGTGGACGCAGTTACCGGCAATGCTTATGTTACCGGATATACTTTTGAGAGTACTGCTGCAGATTTTGATTACATCACTATCAGATACAATTTAGCTGGCGTACAGCAATGGGCAACCAAGTATAATAGTCCTGATGCTAATTATGATGAAGCGCGCGCAATTACTGTTGACGCTTCGGGAAACGTTTATGTTACCGGCTATACGCAAACACTTGTTCTTACCAATTTTGATTATGGAACAGTGAAATACAATTCATCAGGCGTGCAGCAATGGGGAATGCGTTACAATGGAACAGGCGATGATTATGACCGCGCCAATGCGATAGCTCTTGATGGTTCGGGAAATGTGTTTGTAACAGGAAAAAGTGTGGGTGCAGGTGCTGCTGCTGAAGATATATTTACAATAAAATATAATAATGCCGGCGCAACACAATGGACTGCCCGCTATAATGGTCCCTCCAACGGCTACGATGAAGGCAAAGCGTTGGCGGTTGATGCTTCGGGAAGCGTATACATCACAGGTTATAGTTATACAACCGGTGCTAATAATGATTTTACTACTATCAAATATGATGGTGCGGGAACTCAGCAATGGATCACCAAATACAATGGAACTGGTAATAATGCCGATCAGGCTGCAGCCATTGCAGTTGATGCCATTGGGAATGTATTCATTACCGGTTTGAGTAAAGGCTCCGGTTCAAACGAAGATTACGAAACGATTAAATATTGTCAGTTAACTTCTAACGCTGGTACAGATACAACTATCTGTAATGGTTCTTCGGCGCAATTGAACGCGACAGCTCCAGGTGCAGTAAGCTATGCCTGGACTCCCAATGACGGAACATTATCCAGTATTACCATCGCGAACCCTGTTGCGAGTCCGACTGTAACCACTACTTATATCGTTGCGATCACCAATAGCAATGGTTGTACCGATCTCGACAGCATAGTAGTAACCGTGGTTCCACTTCCGGCACCATCCATTACTGCCGATGGGCCAACCTCATTCTGTATCGGAGATTCAGTTACTTTAACAGCGGCTGCCGCAACTTCTTATCAATGGAGCACTTCTCCGGCTGATGTATTGCAGTCAATCACTGTATCCACTTCCGGGACTTATTCTGTTACCATTACCAATGGAACAGGTTGCAGCGCGACAGCTTCACAAACAGTAACGGTATTTTCCTTACCTACGATTAATGCAGGTCCGAATGACAGCACTTGCTTAAGCACGAATGCTAACCTGATGGCAACCGGTGGTGTATCATACATCTGGCATCCTGGAACGTCCTTGAGTGATTCTACTATCGCTAATCCTGTTGCCGGACCAACGCTTACCACAACTTATACTGTTATCGGCACTGCTACCGGCGGTTGTTCTAATACCGATTCGGTAACGATTACCGTATTGGGTAATCCGGGTCTTCCAACGATCACGAAAGGCGGCGACACCTTGTATTGCTCTCCATCTTATACCGCTTATCAATGGTATTTTAATGGATCTCCAATTGCTGCACCAGCAGGGATTGCTCAAAATTATGTGTACGGCACTAACGGAAGTTATTATGTGGAAGTGTTCAATGTATTTGGTTGTTCAAGTGTTTCTACAGCTATAAATATTACGGATGTTGGAATCATAGAGAATTCAGATCTGAGCTTGTTTGGCGTTTATCCTAATCCCACAACAAGTGATATTTTTCTTGACCTTCTCTTGAAAAAGGCTGGTGCAATAAAAATAACAATCATGAATGTAACCGGACAGACCGTTTTTTCTGAAGATGTAAACGCGGTTGCGGGGAATTATAAAAAACAGATCAGCTTGAATAATCTTGCCAAGGGAATCTACTATCTGCAGATATCTACGGGTAATGAAGTGATCAATAAGAAGATCGTAAAGCAATAGAATTAAATTAGCAACAATAAAAAAATCCAATCGGTTATCGATTGGATTTTTTTATGGACATTAAATATTAAATTACCCCACTTATTCTTTATACATTGTTGCGCCTTTAAAAATATCCGCAAAGGTTTTCCAATTGGCCTGATCAGAATCAATTTTCATTTTTGAATTATCGTAATATTCCTGTATGTCTTCCGTGAATGCAGCAAACGCTTTTAAAAAATCTGCAAGTCTCTTGTTCTCCCATGTTTCAGGGTTCTCTGCAAGGTCCTTACGCAGCAGATCAATAAACTCAATAAAAGTTTCTTTGTCAGTTACTTTAAAATCGGTTAGTTCGTCGTTCATTATACAGCCTCCGCTACTACTTCTTTTACTTCAGGGATCATTCGTTTCAATAATCCTTCAATTCCTGCTTTTAATGTCATGGTAGAGGATGGGCATCCGCTGCATGCTCCGCGCATTTGTACGGTGACAATGCCATCCACATAACTTTTAAAAGTAATGCTTCCGCCATCGCCTTCCACAGCCGGGCGAATATATTGCTCAAGGATTTCAATGATCTTTACTTCCATCTCCGTTTGTGGCGCAGCATGTTCTGTAAATACTTCTTTTGTTTTTGTAAACGTATTGTCAACCGCTACTTCTGTTTTAGGCACTTCCGTAATAACGGGCTTGCCTTCCGAAATATAAACGCGTATAAAATCACGTAACTCAAACGTGATTTCGTCCCATTGAACAGTGTCTGTTTTTGTGACAGTAATAAAATTAGCCGCCATAAATACTGCTTTCACGAAAGGAAATTCAAATAGCTTCGCCGCTAAAGGAGAGCCTTTCGTTTCCGATTTTGACAGGTATTGCGCAGTTGCTCCATCATGAACCAGGAGCTGATTGGCAACAAATTTCATGGAAGAAGGATTTGGCGTGCTCTCCGCGTATATAATGATTGGCTTTTTAACTAGGGTGTCCATCTTTTCTGTAATTTTGATTGAATATTTATACAAAGATACGTTAATATGAGATAACGTATATCTTTAAAACCAGGAAGAAAAATTTGAAACGCAAGGTTGATTTTTTAATTATCGGTTCGGGAATTGCCGGGCTAAGCTATGCGCTTAAAGTAGCTGCTTTCGGAAAAGTATGCATGATCACAAAAGCCAATGAGGATGAGAGCAATACGAAGTATGCACAGGGCGGAATAGCCGCGGTGATGTATAGTCCGGATAGTTATGAGAAACACATTGAAGATACACTGATAGCGGGAGATGGGATTTGCGATGAGGAAATTGTTCGTATGGTCATCACCGAATCCACGGAACGGGTGAATGAACTGATAGCCTGGGGAGCAAAGTTCGACAAAACGGCAAATGGTGAATATGATCTCGCGAAAGAAGGAGGACATTCAGAACATAGGATTCTTCATCATAAAGACAACACTGGTTTTGAAATAGAACGTGCGTTGCTGGCAGCTGTTCATACACATCCGAACATTGAGATTCTGGACCATCATTTTGCGATCGACATACTGACACAGCATCATCTGGGAATTGAAGTGAACAGCCGCACACCGGATATCGAATGTTATGGTGCTTATGTGTTAAACCTTCGTAGCAACACGATTGAAACTGTTCTTGCGAAAACAATTTTGATGGCAACCGGTGGCGCCGGAAATGTATATAGTACAACCACAAATCCATCTATTGCAACGGGCGATGGAGTCGCCATGGTATACCGAGCCAAAGGAAGAGTGGAGGGAATGGAGTTTTATCAGTTTCATCCCACTTCTTTGTATAACCCCGGTGAAAACCCTTCCTTTCTGGTATCGGAGGCTGTGCGTGGTTTCGGCGGCGTTTTGAAAACCATTGATGGGAAAGAGTTCATGCATAAATACGATGAGCGAAAATCTCTAGCGCCACGCGATATTGTTGCCCGTGCCATTGATAATGAAATGAAAATTCGCGGAGATGATTATGTATACCTCGATTGCCGTCATCTTGATAAAACAGAGTTGGTTAAACATTTTCCGAACATTCATCAGAAATGCCTCAGTCTTGGTATTGATATGACAAAAGATTACATTCCTGTTGTTCCTGCAGCGCATTATATGTGCGGTGGAATCAAAGTGGATAAAGCCGGTAAAAGCTCCATCACTCATTTATATGCTATAGGCGAATGCTCTTCTACAGGCTTGCATGGCGCCAACCGGCTAGCTTCTAATTCTTTGTTGGAAGCAGTGGTTTATGCTCATCATGCTGCAATGGCTGCTGCCGCACAAATAAAAGGAATAACTTTCCGTGAAGGTATTCCTGATTGGAATGCAGAGGGAACCGCCTATCCGGAAGAAATGGTATTGATTATACAAACCTTGCGCGAAGTTCAGGCGATCATGACAAATTATGTCGGGATTGTACGCTCTGACCTCCGTTTGCAAAGAGCCTTCGACCGACTGGAAATTCTTTATAAGGAAAATGAAGCACTGTATTTAAAAACGACTATTTCTCCAAAATTATGTGAATTGAGAAACATTATTAATGTGGCTTATATTATCATCAAACATTCAAGGCAAAGGAAGGAAAGTAAGGGCTTGCATTATATGGTGAACTACTCTTCGAATCAAATATCCTAGCTTCGGAAGCACTTGCTTGATTATTTTCCTCTTGCGATCTGAAGATTGTCGCCCAGCGCATAAGCCGTTACATCACCCTGGTTGTTGTATTTAGGTTTGATTTCGACATCACGACCTGTTAATTTGCTGATGCCTCTTGTAACAATCTGCGCAACATCCCATCCGCTGAATCTTTTTATCCTGCCATTTTCTTTTTGAACTGCTACCGTATTATTGTCCAATGTTTTCTCTTTTATCTTTTCCAAAGCGAATTCTCGCAATGATAAAAAATCTTCAGTAGCTTTTTGTGAGCCATTCTTTTGGTTGCCGGCAACAAGTTGCTCCTTGTTTGTCAGGACCTGCGGAGTGTTTTTTGCAATTGTTTTCTGATTGTTAAGCTCGGGTTCTTGTTTATGTTCAGGCTTGAAATCAGCAATGTTGTTTTGTTGTTGATTTATAACAGGAGCAAGCAAAGAATCGTTTTTTGTTGCAGTAGTGATTTGTTTTTTTGTCTTTGAGCTATTTACCGATGAGGAAGCAAGTATATTTCCATTCAAGACATTGCTTTGGTTGGGTAAAGATTCGTTTTTAGAAGGAACCGGATTTTCCTTTTTAGGTGAATAGTCCTTTGCAAATTGCGGATCAATCTTTTTCGTATTGTTAAACAGGAAGAACAAACCGACCAGCAGAATAACAGCCGCAGCCACTCCTGAAACATAATAGAAGAAAGGAATGATCCTTTTTTCTTTGCGTTTTAACTCTTCTTTATTCTTATATACGATAGAAAGATCGGCTGTTAGCAGCGTCTGTTGGTATAAAGAAAGTTGATGCTGCATATCCGTATCAACCGATAATTGCTGTTGAAACAGGTCAGCTTCCGTACCTTTTAGCAAGCCTTCCACGGAAGCTATCAATAAGAGATCTGCATCAATGGCAATGTGTTTCAGCGCTTCTTTGTTTTCATAAACAATGGAAAGATCAGTAGGTAATTTTGTTTTCTGAAACAACTCAAGCTCGGCACTATATTGGGGGTGTTGTTTGATAAATGTAGTTAGAAGTAGTTGTTCGGCTGGCGTTAAAGTTTTTTCCACCGAGCGGATAAAATAGTCTTCCCTGTTATTAGCAGTAATCTCTTTTTTTAAGTCAGCTTTATTCTCAAACGTAACAGATGAAAAGTCTTTCAGCGTTAGATTTTCGAAGCTTTCAAACTCCTCACGAAATTCGGGGTGCTGCTCAACAAACAATAACAGATCAGCCACCTGTTGAGGTGATAGATTTCCTTCGTAATAATCAAGGAAAAATGCTTCGTAGTTATTTTTGTTAATATTCATTTTGTCTTATGTCCTGCGTCTTGGTACTTATGTCCTGATACTGGTTACTTGTGTCTTGCTACTTGCCTCTATATCACATTTTCCATTGCACCGATGTAATTTTTTAAAAAGCTTCTGGCCCTGAAAATATACACTTTTACCTGTGATTCGCTCAATGCCGTTATTTCACCAATTTCTGCGTAGTTATAGCCTTCGTAGTCGCGCAGCATAATAACGGAACGCTGTATCTCGGGCAATTTGCTCAATGCTTCATTCAAAATCTCTTTCAAATCGCTGTATTGCCTGCTGGAATTCAAATCCTGCATATTCGCCTCGCTCATATCGCCTTGTTTCTTATCCCTTCGTATCCTGTCGATCATGGTTCTGTAGGCGGTGGTAAACATATAGGACTTTGCATTGGTACTTTCCAGGTCCGACACCTTCAGCCACAGTTTTTCATACGTATCCTGCACAATGTCGCGCGCCTTTTCGGAATCCTTAATATTCTTAAGGATGAACCGGTAAAGGTTATCTGCGTGTAAATCAACAGTTTTGTTGAATTCTTCGACGGTCATTGTAGCGTTTTTGTGCGATTTCTTGTTTAAGACGATTAAGTAAAGGTAAAGTTACAGGAATTTTAAATATTTTATTTTTTGCCGAAAGGACTATATGAGCCGATGTTTATCCCATAAAAAAAGTCCTGAAAAGGACCTTTTTTGTTTTTTTACCATTATAATATAGAAGTAGTTCAGTTGTGATTTTAACTTAATCATTCAGCTTCAACACCGCCATAAAAGCACTTTGCGGAATTTCCACACTGCCTACCGAGCGCATGCGTTTCTTTCCTTCTTTCTGCTTTTCAAGAAGCTTACGTTTACGGGAAATGTCACCACCGTAACATTTTGCGGTAACATCTTTACGCATCGCTTTGATGGTTTCGCGGGCAATGATCTTTGCTCCAATGGCTGCCTGAATAGGAATTTCAAATTGCTGACGCGGGATTAGTTCTTTCAATTTCTCGCACATTTTTTTTCCGAATTCATACGCATTGTCGCGGTGGATCAATGACGACAATGCATCAACCGGTTCCGCATTTAAAAGTATGTCCAATTTTACGAGGTAACTCTGACGGTAGTCCAGTGGCTGGTAATCGAAGGAAGCGTATCCTTTAGAAATTGTTTTCAGGCGATCGTAGAAGTCAAATACGATTTCGCCCAATGGCATATCAAACATCAGTTCCACACGGTCTGTTGTTAAATAAATCTGGTTGGTGATGATGCCACGTTTGCCAATACACAAACTCATGATATTTCCAACGTATTCTGATTTGGTAATGATCTGTGCTTTGATATAGGGCTCTTCAACCCTATCTAATTTACTCGGATCGGGAAGGTCGGATGGATTGTTTACCACCATTAATTCGTTTTTTGTGCTGTATGCGTGGTAAGAAACGTTTGGTACTGTGGTGATCACGGTCATGTTGAATTCACGCTCCAGACGCTCCTGGATGATCTCCATATGCAGCATTCCCAAAAATCCACAACGAAATCCGAATCCCAATGCAGCGGATGATTCCGGTTCCCAGGTCAGGGAAGCATCATTCAGCTGCAATTTTTCCATGGAATAGCGCAGCTCTTCAAAATCTTCCGTATCTACCGGGTAAATTCCCGCAAATACCATTGGTTTCACTTCTTCAAAACCCTGAATTCCTCCGGCACATGGATTAGCAACGGTAGTAATGGTATCACCTACCTTTACTTCACGCGCATCTTTGATCCCTGAAATGATATAACCTACATCGCCGGTTCTTACTTCAGTGCGGGGTTCCTGCTTCAAGCGCAGTACACCAATTTCATCAGCGCTGTACTCTTTCTCGGTCGCGAAGAATTTTACTTTATCTCCTTTTTTGATACTGCCATTTGTTACTTTAAAATAAGCAATGATCCCTCTGAAGGAGTTATACACGGAATCGAATATCAAAGCCTGTAAAGGTCCGGTTGGATCGCCTTTGGGGGCCGGTATGCGGGCTACGATCGCTTCTAAAATATCATGAACGCCCATTCCTGTTTTCCCAGAGGCCGAAAGAATTTCTTCTCTTTTACATCCCAGCAATTCAACGATCTGATCTTTTACTAATTCGGGCTCAGCACTCGGAAGGTCAATTTTATTTAAAATAGGAATGATCTCAAGATCATTGCCCAATGCAAGGTATAAGTTAGAGATTGTTTGTGCCTGAATTCCCTGTGCTGCGTCCACAATAAGCAATGCGCCCTCGCAAGCTGCAATGGAACGGGAAACTTCATAAGAAAAATCCACGTGTCCGGGAGTATCAATTAAGTTCAGAACGTATTTTTTACCGTTCAGCTCATAATCCATTTGAATAGCGTGGCTCTTAATGGTGATTCCACGTTCTTTCTCCAGATCCATATCATCCAACACCTGCGCTTGCATCTCGCGTTTATTGATAGTATTGGTATATTCAAGCAAGCGATCGGCTAGTGTGCTTTTTCCATGATCTATATGCGCAATGATGCAAAAATTTCTGATATTCTCCATTTCTATACTTTCTTCTTAAGGACTGCGAATTTACTACTTTTTTGCGAATTACGGCCCGATCGGATCCATCCCTTTTGCTTAATAATTTGGTTTTTCGTTCTCCAAGCCTTTACTTTGCACCCGCAATTAGAATTCACTTGTCGGCAGATAGATCTGCAATTATACTTTATGAAAGTAACCGATCACATTAAACAAGCACAATCAACTTTATTTTCCATCGAGATTCTTCCTCCATTGAAGGGAAAGAGCATTCAATCTATTTTTGATGGTATTGATCCTCTGATGGAATTCAAGCCCTCTTTTGTGGATGTTACCTATCACCGTGAGGAATACCTCTATAAAAAGCGTGAAGGCGGTTATCTCGAAAAAGTAAGTATCCGCAAGCGTCCAGGAACAGTTGGTATTTGCGCTGCCATCATGAACAAATACCATGTTGACGCGGTACCGCATATCATTTGTGGCGGTTTCAGCAAAGAAGAAACAGAAAATGCTTTGATAGATCTTCATTTCTTAGGCATCGACAATGTACTTGCTTTGCGTGGTGATTCTATTAAAAGTGAACCCGAATTTGTTCCCGAACCGGGTGGACATTCTTACGCCATTGACTTAGTAAAGCAGGTGGTATGTATGAACAAGGGGAAATACATGGATGAAGATCTGGCAGATGTTGCACCAACCAATTTCTGCATTGGTGTAGCCGGTTATCCTGAGAAGCATTTTGAAGCGCCTAACATGATCTCAGACATGAAGTATCTGAAGAATAAGATAGATGCAGGTTCTGAGTACATTGTTACTCAAATGTTTTTCGATAATGCCCAATATTTTGAATACATAAAAAAGTGTAAGGAAATGAATATTGATGTGCCTGTTATTCCCGGGCTGAAGATCCTTACTACAAAAAAGCAGGCAACGCTTTTACCGAAAATCTTTAAAATAGATGTACCTCAGCCGCTGCTGGAGCAGATTGAAAAATGTAAAACAGATGCAGAAGTAAAAGAGGTCGGAATTGAATGGTGTATTCAGCAATCAAAAGAACTGATCAAAGCAAAAGTACCTTGCCTGCATTATTATACAATGGGTAGTTCTGAGGTTACACGAAGAGTGGCAAGCGAAGTATTTTAATAATTTTTGTAAATAAAAGGCCCGGCTGCAGAACAGCCGGGCCTTTTATTATTGAATCAATGTTCCGTCCTGAAATAAGTTGACACAAAAATCAACTTATATGGAAAACAAAAGAGGAAGGAGTGCCTTAAAAAAGACTCAAAAAGATTACAGCTTAGCCTTTAAACTGCAATTAATCGATGAAATAGAAAAAGGCGAGC
>DASWNK010000029.1:0-7234 GCA_036399275.1 Bacteroidia bacterium
GGACGATACGATGGTATCTTTGAACTTTGAAAAGTTTGTTGCGGAACAAAAGCAATACAAAGCAGAAGCAAAGAAAATGGAAGCGTTGGATAAAGAAATAGAAGGCGTGGAAGTGTTGGCTTTAAAAGCAGATGCATTCCCTGAAAGCGATACGGTGAAGGTGAATAAAAACAAAGAATGGTATAAAGCGATTAAAAAGGATATCTACCTTCACGAAACGGTTCAGATCATGAACGAGATGAACAATAGCGTTTCGAAGAAATAAGAGAAGGTGATATGCAGATGTGCTGATTACTGATGCGCAGATTAAAAAGTGATTGTTTGTGAAAAAGGCCCTTCTAGAAATAGAGGGGCTTTTTATTTACTAAATGTTGTTCCGTTCTTTAATAAAGCCATTCCCGGAATTCTATTTTTCATAGAAGACGTGTTTAAAAAACAGAAGCGAAAAAGTGCAGTAAAAAACCCCGCTCGGTTCGAACGGGGCTTTTTTACTATACTCAAGGAGATTTATTTTACCAGATCACCGTTTTTGTAGATTTGAATAGTTGTTGCTTTCCCTGTTTCATCAAACCAGTTCCAGGTTCCGTCCTTTTGCCCGTTAGAAGCATAAGTTCCTTCGTAGTTCTTGTTGCCGTTCTCGTAATATCCGGTCCACTTGCCGGTAGTTACCATTCCATTCGCCATAGTGCCTTCGCTTTGTTTTTTACCGTTTTTGTGGTAAAAAGAAGCTTTCCCTGTTGTGAAATTAATTTCTGATTCCACTTGTCCGTTCTCATACCATGCTTTCCAGGCGCCGGTCATTATTCCTTGGTTGTAGTTTTCTTCTGAACGCAGTGTTCCGTTCTCATGCCAGGTCGACCATTTGCCATCCTTTATGATCGTTACAGATTGGCGGGATTGCTGCTCTTTTGAAGCCGTTGCATCCACTTTGTTGTCGCCGATCACAATGCCTTCGCTTTTTTTCGTGCCATTTGGCCAATGCTCCACTGTTTTGTTCTGTGCATTTGCAGTCAAGAGTAGGACTGCTGCTGACAATGTAAATAAGGTCTTTTTCATGTGGTTCATAATTTATATTACAAAGATATTTAATATTTTTACCTGGCCTTAGAGAATAGCCGATTTATCCGGTATATGGATGGAAAATCAGTCTCAAAGGTTGCACAGAATTCCTTTATGGTAAAATTAAAGTATATTTCAGCAAGTTTTCCTATTGTCTGGCCAAAAGCCCAAGATAACCGATGGATCCGGTTGTTTTACCCTCAACTGTAACAAATTATTAGTCAGTACGTCATAACACCATAAATAAAAAACCTTAACAGATGAATTTAACCATCACCAATCTTTCAAAAACCTATTCAAACGGTTTAAAAGCGCTTAACGATATCAATATGGAGATCGAAAGCGGCATGTTCGGACTGCTGGGACCAAACGGTGCCGGAAAGTCATCCCTTATGAGAACACTTGCCACTTTGCAGGAGGCCGACAGCGGAAGCGTTATGCTGGGTGATATCGATGTGCTAAAGCAAAAAGAAGATGTAAGAAAAGTGCTGGGATACCTTCCTCAGGATTTTGGGTTCTATCCTAAAGTTTCCGCCTGGGATATGCTCAATCACTTTGCTGTACTGAAAGGAATCTCGAATTCGAAAGAGCGCAAGGAAATTTGTGAGGCTTTATTGAATCAAACCAATTTGTTTGAGGCAAGAAAAAGAAATATCGGTGATTATTCAGGAGGGATGCGTCAGCGTTTCGGAATTGCACAAGCTTTGTTAGGTAATCCTAAACTGGTGATCGTGGATGAGCCAACTGCCGGACTGGATCCGATGGAAAGAAACCGTTTCCATAATTTGCTGAGTGAGATCGGAGAAAACATTATTGTGATTTTGTCGACACACATTGTTGAAGATGTACGTAATCTATGCTCCAACATGGTGGTGATGAACCAGGGAACTATTTTACTTTCGGGTAAGCCTGCAAAAACGATTGAAGACATGCAAGGCAAAATATGGATGAAGCTGATCGATAAGGAAGACCTGCCAGAGCACAAAGCTGCTCACCGTGTAATTTCTACCAAGGTAGTGGAAGGGAAGATCCAGATCCATGTGTTCGGTGCTTTACAGCCTGATCCTTCTTTCCGCTCAATGACTGCTGACCTGGAAGATGTTTATTTCGCAACGATTACTAATTAGATTTGAGATAGGAGATATGAGACTTGAGATCGGAGAATCTTTTAAAGACGAATCTTACATCACATATCTACTATCTTAATTCACATATCTAATATCTGTTATCTCAAATCTCACATCTAGAATCATGTTCAAAGAAATATTTTTATTCGAATTAAAGCTTTGGTTGAAAAAGCCCGCCACCTATATTTTCTTCCTGGTGTTCTTTGCGATGGCGATGTTTGTCACTGCATTGTCGGTCGGCTTGATCGGCTCGGCTTCTGACAGCAATATCATTATCAATTCCGCGAAAGCAATTGCTGAGAACATGAACGGTATCAACACTGATCTGATCGGCATCATGATATTGATTACGATCATCGCTCCGGCGATATACAAAGACTTTCAATACAACATGCATCCGCTCTTGTTTACCACGCCCATCACCAAGCCCGGTTATATTTTCGGACGATTCCTGGCAGCCTTTCTGGTGGCTTTGATAGCAATTTCAGGCACTGTCGCCGGGCATGTCATTACCTGCGCTATTCCCGGTATAGAAGCGGAAAGACTGGGTGCTTTCCAGGTAACCAATTATATTCAGCCTTTTGTTTTATTTGTGATTCCGAACACATTACTGGTAGGTGCGATCTTTTTTTCAGTTGTTTCTTTTTCCAGAAACATGGTTGCAGGATACATTGGGGCTATCATCTTTTTAATTCTGAAAAACATTGCGCCGATCTTGCTTGCAGATATCGATAATAAAAATCTTTCTGCCCTGCTGGATCCTTTCGGAGAACAGGCTTTAAGCGTAGCGACCCAGTATTGGTCCACTGCAGAACAAAATTCAAATGCACTTCCTTTTTCCGGTATTGTGATGTACAACCGCTTGCTTTGGATGGTAGTGGCCTGCGGGATTGGCGGATTGACATTCTATCGTTTTCAATTCTCTCAGTTCAATAATCCGGTTAGCTTCTCTTTCCTGAAAAGAAAGAAGGAGGCGATCCGTTCCATTTCATCTGCTCCTTTGTTATCCTTAGGCGATGTCCCGAAAGTGAGCCAGGATTTTTCTCTTCGTTTTCATATTCATCAGGTTTGGTTCCTGGCGAAATTCGAATATCTGAAAATCATCAAATCCATCTTCTTTTTGATCATAGCCGCGCTATGCGCGCTGGTGCTGACATTAGTATCACCTGTGTATACGCAGATGTATGGCACACCAACTTATCCTGTGACTTACCAGATCCTGGAGATCAGCACAATCATCTTCATGATCTTTGCGCCCATCCTGATCGTTTTTTATTCAGGCATTGTGGTATGGAGAGAAAAGGATTCTAAAGTAGATGAGCTGGTTGGAGCATCGCCTATTCCTTCCTGGACTTCCTTCTTGTCTAAGTTATTAGGCTTGTCCCTGATGCAAGTGACTTTGCTTTTTATTATTATGCTCACAGGAATTTTTATTCAACTCTACAATAATTTCTATGAGATCAATGTATTGTTGTATTTCAAAGAGCTTTTTGGCTTCCGACTGATTGGTCTTATTCTACTTTGTATTTTATCGATGAGCATACAAGTGTTATTCAGTCAGAAATTTATTGGACTGATCATCTCCGCTATCTTGATTGTAGTGCTTCCTTTGCTGGCAGCGAGTCTTGGTTGGGACAGCGGTTTAATTCAATTCAATAGCAATGGTCCGAGAATCCAGTATTCCGATATGAATGGATTTGGTCATACGGTTTTCGCATTCATTATCTTCAAGCTGTATTGGCTGAGCTTTGGATTCATCCTGATCATTTTCTCTTCCTTGTTATGGGCAAGGGGAAAGGAAAAAGGCTTCAAAGCGCGCTTCAAATCTGCCAAAGGCTCATTTACCAGAAATGCAAAATGGGGACTAAGCTTAAGTACAATTGCATTTATTCTGTTCGGAAGTTTTATTTATTACAATACCAATGTGCTCAATAAGCGGATTTCCAATAAACAAAAAGAGAAGGCGCAGGTTGAATTCGAAAAGAAATACAAGCGTTATTCAAAGACGCCCCAACCCCGGGTTATCGCTGCAAACTGGAATGTGGACATCTATCCGGAAGAGCTTGGCACAAGAATAAGCGGTTATTATTTCATTAAGAATAAAACCAATAAGCCGATCGATAGTCTGCTCCTGAATATTTATTCGGAAATCAATTTGACTTTACTGGACTTTTCGAGTACTGCCAAACTTGCAATGGAAGATAAAGAAAATGGATTCAGAATTTATACGCTTGCAAAAGCACTTCTTCCAGGCGATTCTATGAAAGTAAACATGGCCATGGATTATTTTCCGAAAGGATTTAAAAACTCCGATCCTGATGTGTCCATCCTTTACAATGGAACATTTTTTAACAGTGGGTTCCTGCCAAGCTTTGGTTACAATGAAGGGGCCGAGCTTTCGGATGAATCTGCCCGTAAAAAACACGGGCTGGCGAAAAAAGTGCGTATGGCAAACGTGGACGACTCACTTGCAAGGATGAATACTTATATTTCCAGTGATGCCGATTGGATCAATTTTGAATGTACCCTCAGTACTTCGAAAGACCAGATCGCGATTGCTCCCGGCTATTTGCTGAAAGAATGGGAGCAGGACGGAAGAAGATATTTCCATTACAAGATGGATTGCAAGATTCTTAATTTCTATTCCTTCCTTTCTGCACGCTATGAAGTGAAGCGTGATACTTGGAAAGATGTTTCCGGTGCAGGAAAGGACGTAGCTATTGAGATCTATTATAATAAAGGGCATGAATACAACATTGATAAGATGATCAATGGTGTGAAAAGATCATTGGATTATTATTCAAAGAACTTTAGCCCTTATCAGCATCGCCAGGTACGCATTCTGGAATTTGCGAGGCCGCATGGACGTTTTGCACAGTCTTTCCCGAATACGATTCCTTTCTCCGAAGGAATTGGCTTTATTGCCAAGATTGATACGGCGGATGCTGAATCCATCGACTTTCCTTTTTATGTGACAGCGCATGAAGTGGCACATCAATGGTGGGCACACCAGGTGATCGGTGGGAATGTACAAGGTGCTGCAGTAATGTCCGAAACCATGTCGCAATATTCCGCGCTAATGGTGATGGAAAAAGAATTCGGCAGGCAGGCGATGAAGAAATTTCTGAAATATGAAATGAACAAATACCTAGAAGGTCGGGCTTTTGGAGGAAAGAAAGAGCTTCCGCTGATGAAGGTGGAAGATCAGTCGCATGTGTATTATCAAAAGGGAAGTGTAGTGATGTATGCGCTGAGGGATTACATCGGGGAGGATTCATTGAACGCGGCATTGGCGAAATACATCAAAAAAGTGGCTTACCAGGAACCTCCGTTTACCAACTCTGTTGAGTTCCTGGATTTCATCAAAGCGGCCACCCCCGACAGTCTAAAGTACATCATCAATGATATGTTCGAAACGATTACACTGTATGAGAACAAGACCACGAAATGCTCTTATACAAAAATGGCCGATGGTAAATACAAGGTGAAAATATCTGTTAACTGTAAAAAGATGAAGGCGGATAGCCTAGGTAAGATGAAAGACGTTAAAGTTGCAGATTGGATGGACGTTGGTGTGTTTGGAAGTAAAAGCGTGAATGGAAAGAAAACCGAAACGGAATTGTATCTGCAAAAGAGAAAGATCGATAAGGAAAAAATGGAATTTGAAATCATTGTAAGCGAAGAGCCCGTAAAAGTAGGAGTAGACCCTTATAATAAATTGATTGATCGTACACCGGATAACAATACCCGTTTGTTTACTGATACCGCTCCGGCAGAAGATGCAGGAGATACGCAGGCGATTACAATCGGAGTGAAAGAATAGTTGGAGATTTTGTGAGGCGTAATATCTTGCAATTAACACTACATTTATATATGAAAAAAAATATCATGTTTCTGCTGACCCTTATTACAACAAGCATCCATGCGCAGGATGCAAAATCCAGCATTGAGAACGCCATGCACGAACAGGAGCTTGCCTGGAACAAAGGTAACATCGATGGCTTCATGGCTTATTATTGGAATAGTGATAGTCTGAGATTTATCGGGAAGAAAGGAATCACGTACGGCTGGAAAAACACATTGGAGAATTATAAAAAAAATTATCCTGATAAAGCAACCATGGGGACTTTAAGCTTCTCGATTATTAGTGTAGAGGTTTTGTCGGACAGTAGTTGTTATGTTATCGGTAAATGGCATCTCGACAGAGCAAAGGATGAGGTGGGAGGCCATTATACCTTACTATGGAAAAAGATCGATGGCAAATGGCTGATTGTTGCTGATCATACGAGTTGAGTTTATACATCATAAGAACAAAAAAACGTCCCGGAATATGGGACGTTTTTTTGTTATAGTGTTTTGATAATGTTGAATCTTGTTATTTCTTTTCCTTCGCTTTCTGCATGAAGTTCACATCATTGGTATCGAACCTGCCTGCACGTTTTGTTTTATACACATCAAAGCGTGATTTAGAAGTTATCTTTGGCCAGCTGTTGTTCCCTTCGTTGATGTCGGCCGTTTCTTTAAACGGATCGATCAGGATGGATTTTACTTCTTTATACTTTACAAAGGTTTTGGTCACCTTCTGTTCATTTTTTCTCCAGATGTATGCGCTAAGCTGCTCTGTTTCTGTGCTGCCATCCGCGTAGTTCCACTGGATAATAATGGGCATTACCAATCCGCCTTTATTGCTGAACACCAGCTCATAATAGAAATTGTTCCCGAAAGCTTTCAGCTCTTCATCCGAAAGTGTTTTTAATTTCTCGTTTTTGTTTGTTTCTGTTTTCTCCGGAAAGTCGTTGAGTGTGGCTTTATGATAAAAATAATAATCACGTAAAGAAGTATCAGTATCGACCAAAAATTTCATTCCGCTTTCTTTATTCCGTATCCTCGAAATATGGTCATATTCCACAGGAAGCTCTTTGCGCTTGATGGTCTCCATTTTTTCAGGAACATCCTTGGTATTGTTGACAGTAAACACGCTTACCGAATCGAGGGAAATATCTACCGGATCAATATCATAGAACCAGCCTCTCCAGAACCAGTCAAGA
>DASWNK010000030.1:0-16536 GCA_036399275.1 Bacteroidia bacterium
ATTAAACGTAACAGTGCCGGTACCTGCCGTAAATGCGCTGTTGTTGGTGAAATTGCCCGCAACTGTCATATTAAAATTGTTGGTCGCCAAAGTAGCTCCGGAGATTAATACATTTCCACTATAGCTTGCAGATGCTGCCAAATATTTAGTCCCGTTGCCTGCTATCGTAAGACTTGAATAGCTGCCATCGGAAGGAAGCCTCACGGTTTGGTTTCCAAGGCCCATGCCTGCACCGCTCCGGGCAAAGGTAACCGTATTGCCCACTGCAGATGCATTGAAAGTTGCTATCGTAAAACGGGTATCTGAGCATGCAATATTTAGCACACCTGCTGGCCCCTGGCTGAAGCTTCCTGTGCCGACAAAACGAAGAGAAATAATCAGATTGCCATTATTGGTATAGGAACCGGAGCAATCAAAACGGGATATCGTAGTTGCGCTTGTTCCGCTGATGCTTTTTCCGCTTCCGCTGAATGTATTTATTGCTGTTGTACCGGAATTAAACGTTCCGTTGTTCTGAAAATCACCGTTAAACTTGAAATCCTCATTTATGGCATTGTTCCAGGTCCCAGTGCTGGCAACAATCAGGCTACCTATATTTTTTGTACCGGCATTATTCCCCCAGTTCAGGTTTCCTGAAACAGTGCTTGTACCGGTAATCGTCATACTAATTCCACCGATTGAGCAAAGCGCCGCTGCAGGAACTGAGAAAGGGCCGTTTACATTCAATACTCCGATTGACGTTCCGTCTAAGGAGCCTCCATTATTTAAAAATAATCCGCCTGTACCCACATTGGTTGTAAAGGTATTCGTCCAGTTCGCTGTGCCATTTACGGTTAAAGACAAACAGGAAGCAGGATTTCCGTTCATGGTAATAGTTCGGCCTGTACAAATAATCACATTATCGGAAGGACCGGGAATGGTACCGGCCAGTGCGCCGCTGCAGGATGTTGTAGACCAGGTTGAAAGTGTATTCCAGTTGCCGTTGGCCCGGGAATAATAGGTGGCTGAGAAGGACAATTCAGACAGCAAGAACAAAAACAAAGACAAAAAAAGAGAGTAGCTTTTTTTCATATGCTTGGGATTATATGTCAAAGTTAATTATTTATACCAGCTTTCAAAATTTATTGACAAAAGCGGATAAATCACTTGCCATTGTTCTACACTGCAAATTAATTGTAATTTTGGCCCCGTGAGCTTTAAAAAGATCGTTTCCCTGCTGGCACTCGCCTTTTCACTTGTCTTAACCGGATTCTTCAGGGATACCGTTTTCAAGTCGATCAATGCCCTGCTAAAAGCCTGGGATTATGATATGGACTACTATCTTCCTTCTTTCCTTGAATTCACTGAAAACTATGAATATGGTACTCTACAAAATTTAAAGTGGTTTTTGACCATCCTATTCAGCTTGATATATCTGGCAATCGCGCTGTTGACGATCCGCCTGCTTTTCAGTAACCGCAGCTATCTTCGTATAACCATCGGTGTCTACATTGGCATTACTATTGTTTCCGGCCTATTCATGATTATTGGCTATTTGTTTCCCGCCACTGCCGGAAAAATGTATGAATTTGCACGGTATTTTATGGGAATGGCACAATCGCCTGTTATTTTAATGGTTCTCATCCCCGCGTTTAAATTATCGGAAAAAAAAATTCATAATTCCGGGAGCAATTAATTTTATACTTTTGCATTTCTTTATTGAGATAATTCATTCATGAACAAAAAGACTATATGAAAAAAGACACCGCCATTTTTGACTTGATAACTGCAGAAAAAAAACGTCAAACCGTTGGACTGGAGCTGATCGCTTCCGAAAACTATGTGAGCGAAAGCGTAATGAAAGCAATGGGCTCGGTATTAACCAATAAATATGCAGAAGGACTTCCGGGAAAGCGTTATTATGGTGGATGTGAGATCGTAGATCAGGTGGAACAACTAGCCATCGACCGTGCTAAAAAGCTTTTTAATGCTGCCTGGGTAAATGTGCAGCCACATTCGGGTGCGCAGGCGAATGCTGCTGTTATGCTGGCCGTATTAAAGCCGGGTGATAAAATTCTGGGCTTTGATCTTTCTCATGGCGGACATCTTACACATGGCTCTCCTGTTAACTTTTCAGGAAAGCTGTATGTTCCGAGCTTTTACGGTGTAGAAGAAAAAACAGGCCGTGTTGACTTCAATAAAATTGAAGCAATCGCTATTAAAGAACAACCGAAACTGATCATTTGCGGGGCTTCCTCCTACTCCCGCGATTGGGATTATAAGAAACTCCGTAAAGTAGCTGATAAAGTGGGCGCTTTATTAATGGCGGATATCTCACATCCTTCCGGCTTGATTGCCCGCGGACTTATGAATGACCCATTGCCATATTGCCATATTGTAACAACGACCACCCATAAAACCCTGCGCGGACCGCGTGGAGGAATGATCATGATGGGCAATGACTTTCCAAATCCATGGGGAGAAAAAACTCCGAAAGGTGAAGTAAAAATGATGTCGCAATTACTTGATTCTGCTGTATTTCCGGGAACACAAGGTGGCCCGCTGGAACATGTGATCGCTGCAAAAGCTGTTGCTTTCGGTGAAGCATTGGAAGACAGTTACATGAAATATTGTATTCAGTTAATGAAAAATGCAAAACTAATGGCTCAATGTTTTGTAGACAAAGGGTATAAAGTGATTTCGGGCGGAACGGATAATCATTGCATGCTGATTGATTTGCGCTCTAAAAATTTAACCGGAAAATTAGCAGAAACAATTCTGGTAAAGGCTGATATCACTGTTAACAAGAATATGGTGCCTTTTGATGATAAATCCCCCTTTGTTACTTCCGGTATCCGAATAGGATCTGCTGCAATCACAACCCGCGGTATTAAAGAGAGACAAATTCCTAAGATCGTTAACCTGATTGATAAAGTGCTGATGAACCACGATAATGAAAAAGTGATCACGGAAGTGCGTAAAGAAGTGAATAAGCTGATGAAGGATTTCCCTCTTTTTGCTTAGTCGTTCGGTAAGATTCGTAAATAGAAAGCCCTGTACTAATGCAGGGCTTTTTGCTGTGCAAGATCGTGGATTGCGAATTGTACGGAATTTACTTACTAAAAACTCTTTTACACTTGTAAAGCTCGGCAAAGTGCTTATTCTCCGCAATTCCTCTGCTGTTGAATCATTGCCTTTGCACATCTGAAATATTAGTTTATTTTTGTACCGAAATAATTCATTAAAGATTACTAGAATATGGCACAGGTAGAGTTGATAATGCCCAAAATGGGTGAGAGTGTTGCAGAAGCAACTATCATAAAATGGTTAAAAAAAGAAGGCGATAAAATTGCTGCTGATGAAACCGTATTAGAAATTGCAACTGATAAAGTGGATTCAGAAATCCCTTCTACTGCGGAAGGAACACTTATAAAGCGATTGTTCAATGAAGGAGATGTTGTGCAGGTTGGAAAAGCCATTGCCATTATTTCAACAGATGCGAATGTTGTAGTAGAAACAGCTGAAGTGAAAGCGCCAGCAGTGAGCCAAAACAATTCTGTTCAAAAGGAGCTTGCCACCAATGCTATTCAGGAAACTGCAACCCTAGAAAAAAGCTCCTCGGGGAAATTTTTCTCCCCCCTTGTACGTAACATCGCTAAGCAGGAAGGTATTGCCATGACAGAATTGGAAAGCATTTCGGGAACAGGCGCCAACGGAAGAGTGACTAAAAATGATATCCTTGCCTATATTCCTAATAAAGGAAAACAAACGCAAACACCAGTGCAGCAGGTTGCTGAACCGAAAGTGCAACAAGAAACAAATTCCAATGGTGCTGCACATGTAAAACCAACAATTTCAGTTGGAGCCGGTGATGAGATCATCGAAATGGATCGTATGCGCAAGCTGATTGCAGAACACATGGTGATGAGCAAGCATACATCTCCCCACGTAACTTCTTTTGTGGAAGCTGATGTAACCAACATTGTGAAATGGAGAGAGAAAGTAAAAGGAAATTTCGAAAAACGTGAAGGCGAAAAACTTACGTTCACTCCTATATTTATTGAAGCCTTAGTGAAAGCGATCAAAGATTTCCCGATGATCAACGTTTCCCTGGATGGAACAAAAATAATTAAACGTAAGAATATCAACATTGGAATGGCTGCTGCATTACCTAGCGGCAACCTCATTGTGCCTGTAATCAAAAATGCGGACATGCTGAACCTTGTTGGCATCACCAAACAGGTGAATGATCTTGCAAATCGCGCTCGTGCCGGAAAACTTAGTCCCGACGAGATCTCCGGCGGAACTTACACCATTACAAATGTCGGATCTTTCGGAAATGTAATGGGAACGCCTATCATCAATCAGCCTCAGGTAGCTATCATGGCTGTGGGAGCTATCAAGAAAAAGCCCGCAGTAATAGAAACGCCGGATGGCGATTTGATTGGTATCCGTCATTTTATGTATCTTTCCCATTCTTATGATCATCGTGTAGTAGATGGTTCATTGGGTGGGAAATTTGTACGTAAGGTTGCTGATTATTTGGAGCAGTGGGATATGAACCGGGAATTTTAAGATCCGCCGGATATTTTCTGAAAAAAAAACAATGAAAAAAGATCTCCCCTTACTTTGTTTATTTCTGTTAGTTGGTTTTCGCTTAAGCGCTGGCGGCAACTATAAAGCCACCTACAAAGAGGCAGAAGAGTATTTTGTAAATGAAAATTATACGGCGGCATTGCCACTCTATCTCCAGCTGGATTCCCTGGAAAAAGATAATGCGAATATTAATTTCAAAATAGGCCTTTGCTATCTTAAGGCTGCGACCTATAAAACGAAGGCTATTCCTTATTTAGAAAGGGCGATGAAAAACATCGCAAGGAAATACCAAGAAGGCGAATTGAATGAAAAAGAAGCCCCCCTTTCTACCTCTTACTACCTGGCCAAAGCTTATCATTTCAACTATCAATTCGACAAAGCGATTGAAATGTATAAAAAATATATTGCTGAGCTGGGCACCGACCCTAAGCTTGCCGGAGAAATAGAAGAAATCAACCACGACATCGAAACCTGCAATTATGGAAAAGAGCTGGTGAAAGATTCGATAAAGGTGATGATTGAAAACGTTGGCGATGGAATCAATACAAAGTATCCGGAGTACGCCCCTGTTGTTTCGCTTGATGAACAAACACTGATTTTCACCACCCGAAGAGAAGGTGGAGCAAGCGCTTCTAAATTACCGAACGGCGAATTTTTTGAAGATATTTTTATCTCAACCTATGATGGAACTAAATGGGGGAAAGCTACAACAATCGGAACGAATATTAATACCAAAGGGCACGAAGCCACCATAAACCTGTCTGCTGATGGTCAAAAGCTCCTTATATACAAGGACGATGGCGGTAATGGGAATGTTTATATGAGTGAATTAAAAGGCAATGAATGGGGCACGCCGGAATATGCCTCTGCTCCTGTCAACTCCTCTTCCTGGGAATCGCATGCCTGCTTTAGCTCCGACAACAGAATTCTTTATTTTGTAAGCGACAGATCGGGCGGATACGGAGGTCGGGATATATACAAATGCCTTAAGTTGCCAAATGGAGAATGGGGCCCGGTTGAAAACCTTGGCGATGTTATCAATACCAAATACGATGAAGATGGGGTTTTTATTCACCCTGATGGCAAGCAGATTTTCTTCTCCTCAAAAGGACATAACTCAGTGGGAGGATTCGATATTTTCACATCTTTAGTGAACGATGAAAACGGATTCTGGTCCAAACCGGTAAATTACGGCTTCCCTGTAAACACAACCGATGACGATGTTTTTCTTATTACCACAGCAGATGGGAAACGCTCCTTCTTTTCATCAGATAAAGAAGGTGGTTACGGAGAAAAGGATATTTATATGATCCGTTTTCCTGATAACGAACCCCGCGATATAACCGTATTGTTAGGGAAAATAAACAATAACAGCAAGGAAAGTATTGGCAACAATAAAATATACATCATTAATTCTATAACAAAAGATACAGTTCAGGTACTGTCTGCCAATTCCTCCTCAGGGAAATTTGGAACGAATCTGCCAATCGGTGCTACTTATAACATCATTTTTAAAGTAAATGGAAAAGAGCTTTACAACGATGTGGTAGATGTTCCAAAAGGAAAAGGATACCAGGTAATCAAAAGAGACGATATTACATTTAATGGCGATAGCTTACCGCTCACCCGCACCGATCTGAATAGCACTAATTCTTCAGCATCACACGGTCCCTGCGATCCTCAAAGCGCCTCTTTTCAGCTATTTTTCAAATACAATAAAAAAGAAATCAATACCAACTCTTCAGAATTCAACAATTTCATTGCTGCGATAAGCACCTGCTTAAAAAACGACCCTACATTAGTGGTGGAAATTGAATCAAGCGCTTCCATGGTACCTACTACGACCTTCTCCAACAACGGAAATCTAGCAGACTTAAGGGCAAAGGACGCAAAAGAAAAAACCCTTCAAGCTTTGCTAAAAAAAGGAGTAAAAGAATCACAAGTTGTTTTCGGCATTCCAACAACACTTGTACAAGGGCCTGACTACCAGAAAGACGCCATTGAAAAAATGACTACCTACGAACAGTTTCAGTACATTAAAATCAGCGCCGTGCAAAAAAAATAATTCCGCACTAAAAAAACACTTCTCTCGGCAAGATTATTTTAAAGAAATATTTTAAAAAAAATCTTATTACAGTTATATTTGTCTTGGGTTAATTAGATTCCCAGCCTTTTGCCATGAAGAAAATCAGATTTATTATATATTTTATATTTATTACGGTCTCCGGCTCTTCTCAAAACACCAGCGATTATCGCGAAAATTTTGTTCAGGGAAATTATCTTATACTGGAACAAAATTATTCCCTGGCCTTAAAGTTTTTTAAAGATGCTTACCTGATTGATTCTTCTAATGCTAACATTAATTACAAATTAGGTTACTGTTATTTGCAATCTGCCTCATCTAAAGATAGAGCCCTGTATTACCTTGAAAAGGCTGTGCAAAATGTGGCGCACAACTATAATCCGGAAGATCCCCGGGAGAAGAAAGCTCCTGAACTAGCTTATTATTCGCTTGGAGAGGCTTACCGGCTGGCATATAAATTCAACGAGTCCAACATCTATTTTAATAAATTCAAGGAGATTGTCGGCAACCGGAACAAAGATCTTTCAAAAGACCTCGACAAGCAGGTGGAAAGGAATTTCAACGCTATAGAGCTTACAAAAGACACCTCCAACGTTGATATCATTAGCCTTGGGGATAGTATCAATACTGTATATCCAGAATATAGCCCGGTACTTTCTGCAGATGAATCTACGCTCATTTTCACTTCGAGAAGATTAGGAAGCACAGGCGGAGAAAAAACAGACAACGATTTATTTTTGGAGGATATTTATATCTGCTATAAAAAGAAAGATGGAAGCTGGACGACTGCAACATCAATCGGAGGAAACATCAACTCCAACGGGAGCGAGGCAAACATAAGTCTTTCTGCTGACGGCCAGCAACTATTCGTTTATCGCGATGTGAACGGAGGAGATATTTATTACAGCAACCTGGAAGGCGATACCTGGAGCGGATTGACCTCTTTAGGCTCATCCGTCAATTCTCCTTCATGGGAAACGCATGCCAGTCTAAGCGTTGATGGGAACACCCTTTATTTTGTGAGCAACCGGAAAGAAGGAAGTTTCGGAGGAAGAGACATTTGGCGTTGTGTAAAATTACCGAACGGGCAATGGAGCATGCCTTTGAATGCCGGGCCGGAAATAAATACAGCTGAAGATGAGGACGCCCCTTTTCTTCATCCAGATGGCGTAACGCTATTCTTCAGCTCAAAAGGACATAAAAACATGGGAGGGTTTGATATTTTCAAATCAACGAAAGATGAGAATGGAAAATGGACTACCCCTGAAAACCTCAGAGCGCCCATCAACACTCCTGATGATGATATTTTTTATGTTCAATCGGCCGATGGTAAACGTGGCTATTTTTCATCTGTTAGAAAATCGGGCGCTGGCGAGAAGGATATTTACATGGTTAACTTCGATAAAACAATTGTAGAGCCTTTGACACTATTAAAGGGCTTTATCACTTTTGACGGAAGCACCAAAGGGCTGGCAAAAGTCGAAATCCTTGTAACGGATATGGAAAGCGGACTTGTTGTTCAAAGTGTAAAGCCGAATGAATTAACGGGTAAATACCTCCTGATCCTTACTCCAGGTGAAGAAGGAAGAACCTATTCCGTCAGTTATGAAGCAGAAGGCTATCAGCCGATCAATGTTTCCATTACTATTCCTCCGGCTTCGTCCTACCAGGAAATTGAAAAAGAACTTTTATTGCAAATGGTTAACCTTGAAAGCCAGACCCTGGGAACAATCAGCATCGCGGGCACGATTAAAAATATGGAGGGGCACCCAATTCCAGGCGCAGCAATCATTGTAAAAGACAATATCAGCGGAAAGTTGATTGATACCTACTATACCAGTACCGATTCCGGCTCTTATTTCTTTATCCTGAACCGCGGTCAGAACTATAATTTATCTTATGAAGCCAAAGGCTACCTTTTTCAGTCGGAAAATGTGAATGTACCAAAACAGCCCGAATACTCCGTTTTGGCAAAAGAAATTGTACTGGAAAAGGTGCAGATCGGATCAAAGATCGTATTGAACAATATCTTTTTTGATTCCAACAAAGCGACCTTGAGAAAAGAATCCAACCTTGAGCTGGAGAAACTTCAGCAATTGATGAAGGACTACCCCGAGCTTACCGTAGAAGTTGCTGGACACACTGATAGTAAAGGAAACGACGCCGCCAACCTGAAACTTTCACAATTACGTTCACAGGCGGTTGTAACGGCATTAATCAAGAAAGGCGTAAATGCAAAATACCTGATTGCAAAAGGTTACGGAGAAACTGTTCCAATCGCTCCAAACCTACTACCAAATGGCAAACCAGACTTAAAAGGAATGCAGCTGAACAGGCGCGTAGAAATGAAGATTGTGGGCCCGAAATAGCCTTAGACATTGAAAAAAGATATTGTTAATTTCTTTTTTTGGGCGATTGCTTTTTTTAACTAAATTTTGATATTTTTGCTTGGTTTTGAAATTCTGCTTATTCCATCCCGGAATAAGTGGGTTTTTCATTTACACACAAACTATGCAAAAAATCTTAATTATATTTTTCTCCATCGTATTATTCACTGTCACCTTAAAAGGGCAGGACAAGGCTGAATATCGTCAGAAATTCACAGAAGGCAACTATCTGATCCTTGAAAATAATTATGCATTGGCTTTGAAGAATTTCAGGGAAGCCTATGCTATTGATTCGAATAATGCCAACATAAATTTCAAAGTAGGCTTATGTTATATAAAATCTGAAACGGAAAAAGACAAAGCATTGTACTATCTTGAGAAAGCCGTTTTAAATACGGCAAAGAATTACAATGATCTTGAACCTACAGAGAAATCAGCACCTGTTAATGCTTATTATTATTATGGTCAGGCCTTGCATTTCAAATACAAATTTGATGAAGCCATTGCTAATTATGAAAAATTCAAATCATTTCTTCGTGCAAAAAATGCGGATCTCATAAAGGATGTTGACAACCAGATCGCCATCAGCAACAATGCAAAATCATTGTGCAGTGCTCCTATCAACATTATTCTCAAAAACCTCGGCGACAGTATTAATACTTCTTCGCCCGAATATAGCCCGGTGCTTTCTGCCGATGAAAAAACAATCCTGTTCACTTCCCGCAGAGCAGGCGGAACCGGAATGGACAAGACTGATGACGGCCAATTCTATGAGGATATTTACATTGCTTACAAAAAAAGCGACAGCACCTGGAGTACTCCTGTATCTGTAAGCTCAAATATCAATAGCACAACGCATGAGGCTAGTGTAGGTCTGACGGCTGACGCACAAACATTGTTGATCTATAAAGATTCCAACGGTGGCGACATCTATTTCAGTACGCTGGAAGGAAATAGCTGGACTTTTCCTCAAGCCATGGGTTCCGATATTAATAGTCCTAAATGGGAAACCAGCGCTTGTTTAACGCCCGACGGAAATACGCTTTTCTTTGTCAGCGACAGAGAAGGCGGATTAGGAGGAAGGGATATCTGGAAGTGTGTAAAATTACCAAATGGCAAATGGAGCCGGGCTTTGAACGTGGGGGCACCAATCAACACACCTTACGACGAAGAATCTCCATTCATTCATCCAAGTGGAAATGTATTATTTTTCAGCTCAACCGGACATAAAACAATTGGTGGTTTCGACATTTTCTTCTCCAGCAGGAATGAAGAAACAAATGCTTGGGAGGAACCATTGAATATTGGATACCCTATTAATACCACTGATGATGATGTCTTTTATGTGACCTCCCCCGACGGAAAAAGAGGCTACTATTCTTCTTCTTCCCGCCCGGAAGGATACGGAGAGAAGGACATTTACATGGTCTCTTTGCCTGAACGCAAAGAAGTACCGCTTGTACTCATAAAAGGATTTATTCTTCCTGTGGACGGACAGCAGCTTCCGCCATTCCTGGAAATTGTCGCTACAAACAACGAAACGGGCATTGTAGCCGGTGTTTATAAGCCGATGGTGAAAGACGGTAGCTTCACGATCATTATCCCACCGGGAAGCAATTATACCCTTTCCTATACCAATGACGGCCAGGAGTTCTTTTCCGAAGTAATTGATGTCCCTGCAAGCGCAGCTTATCAGGAGATCAACAAAGAAGTGAGATTAAATGGAGTCCGATTTGGCACACCTACTGCAACAGACACCGCTGCAACCACCACAACCACAACCACAACAAATAATGCTTCCAACGAGGTTGCGTTTGTTTCTGTTGGTGGAAAGATCTTCGATGCAAAAGACAGCCCCTATGCTAATTTAAGTGTCAACCTATTGAACTCGAAAGGCGATATCATAAAAACCACTACTACCGATGAATTAGGATGGTTTATTTTCTCAGATCTGCCTCAAAATGAAGAATACATCGTTGCTTTGGATGAAAACGACACACATATTATCGGAAAGAAATCCTATGCTGAATTCAAAGACAAAGAGGGCAAGGTGATGAAAACCAAAAAGGTGGCAGGCAAAATTCAGCTTACCAGCTCAAAAACCTCCATCAAATTCAAACAAAATCCTAATGCAACTGCCGTAGTCAACAATACAACTACCAATAGCAATAATGTTGTTCATGAGCCTTTAGCGACAGTAGACAAGCTAAATTTTCAGATGAATTTCAAATACAATGTAACACAGATTGATGTGAATGATGATGCGTACAAACAATTCATCGCTAACCTTGTGGAATTGGCAAACAAGAATGGTAAAATCAATATCAATCTTACTTCATGCGCTTCGCAGGTGCCTACCAGAGCTTATAAAACCAACAAGGAGCTTTCGATTGCTCGTTCCGACAAAGCAAAGGAACAACTATTAGCGGCATTGCAGGAAAAAGGCATTGATGCTTCCAAAGTAAACTTCGTGAAAATGAAATCATTTGTTTCAGGCCCTCAATACAATATTGATTACCTGATCAATAAAGCGATGTACGAGAAATATCAGTATATAAAAATTGCAGCCTATTAAACTTCTTTCTTTTTTAAGGCCTCCGATTCAGTAGAATCGGAGGTTTTTTCATTTATTCGGGTATAAATTCTTTCATAAAAAAAACATTTTTTGTACTTTGGTACCAAACTTGTTTTCAAAGGTTTAATCAAAGAGATAAAGGTGAAGAATTTCTGGTCGGTTTCATTCAAAAAGGTATTGTTTTCTGCGTCAGCATTTTTGATTATTAGTGGTGCGTCGGCACAACCTAAAACATCAAAGGTTATTGACCCAGCTGATGCAAAGGAGCATTTCTCCCATAACAATTTTTTATTCGCAATTCCAGCATACAAGCAACTACTCAAGCAGGAACCCAACAATCCCGAATACAATTACAAAATAGGCATCTGCTATTTGTATACGAATATCAATAAATCCCTTGCAATCCCTTATCTGGAAACAGCAAGCAAAGCTCCCAAGGCTGAAAAACAAGTGTTGTATCACCTCGGGCTTGCTTATCAGTATGCCAGCCGCTTCGACGATGCGATTAAGACTTATACAGAATATAAAACCGGCTTAAAAGGTGTTGAGCTTGAAAAGATCGATCATCAGATTGAATCCTGTGAAAACGGTAAAGAGTATGTGAAACATCCCGTAAATGTAACCTTTCAGAACCTGGGCAAAGAAATCAATTCAGAATTCCCCGATTACTATCCTTTTGTTACTGCCAATGAATCTTTTATTGTTTTTACTTCCAGGCGTAAAGACAATGTAGGCGGACAAGTTGAAATGGATGGGTATTATTCTTCCGATATTTATATGTCGCTTCCGGTGAATGATGTTTGGACAAAACCAAAAAATATGGGCGGAACGGTTAACACCCGCTACGATGAATCGGCTGTAGGCCTTACGCCCGATGGCCAAACCATGTTGATGTATATTGACCATATTGACAGTTTGGGTAATATTTATTCTTCTCTAAGCAAAGCAGGTGTGTTTCAGCGAATGAAAAAACTCAACAGTAATGTAAATTCTGATTTTGAAACCGCAGGCTCCATCACTCCCGATGGAAACATTATCTTTTTTGCCAGCAAACGAGATGAGGGCATGGGAGAAACAGACATCTACATGTCGCGCAAGCTTCCGAACGGAATGTGGGCGAAAGCCCAGAACCTCGGCTCGGTGGTTAACACCAAATACAATGAAGACTTTCCGCAGATCGCTCCCGACGGGAAAACACTTTATTTTTCTTCTAAAGGCCATGCCGGCATGGGAGATTATGATTTGTTTCAGTCGACCTGGAATGAAGAAGAGAATACCTGGACCGCCCCGAAAAATCTGGGATACCCTATTAATTCTGCCGGAGATGACCGCTCCATATCCTTTACGCAGGATAACCGTGTTGCATATATCTCCGCAGTAAGAGAAGGCGGATTTGGTGACCTTGACCTTTATCGGGTAAAATTCAATGATGCAGAAGACAAAACAACTGTGCTGCAAGGATATATCAATACTTCTGATAGCGCAAAAAATGTTTCCAGCATTGTAACCGTGAGAGATCTCAAGAATAAAGATGCTGCAGAACTTTCTTACAATCCGAATTCTGCTACCGGAAAATTTATTATGGCACTGCCGCCAAGCAAATACGAAATCACAGTTGAAGCGGATGGATACAAAACACTTACCGACGTATTCTTCATTTTTGATATTGGAGTCGGCCAGAATGAAAGTAAAAAAACGTTCTTGCTTCAAAAGTGAAAGCTAACAATTAATCAATCTTAAAACCTATTATGCAACTTAATCTCACTCGCCCTATTGCTTTCTTCGACCTTGAAACTACTGGCGTAAATGTTGCTTCCGACAGAATTATAGAGATCTCTATTCTAAGAATTTCTCCGGATGGAACAAAAGAAATAAAGACCAAGCGCATCAATCCAACAATTCCTATTCCTTTACAATCTTCCGAAATACATGGAATTTTTGATGCGGACATTGCCAATGAGCCTACTTTTAAAGGAATAGCAAAGAGTCTTGCTGAATTTTTAAAAGACTGCGATCTTGCCGGCTACAACTCAAACAAATTCGATATCCCTATCCTGGTGGAAGAATTTCTTCGTGCAGAGATTGAATTTGATATTAAAGGAAGACGTTTTGTTGATGTGCAGAATATCTTTCATCAAATGGAACAACGAACTTTAAAAGCAGCTTACCGCTTCTACTGTGGGAAAGATATTATCAATGCCCATAGTGCGCAGGCTGATATTGAAGCTACCTTTGAAATATTCCTTGCACAGCTTGCCCGTTATGATGGCGTTGAATTTGAAGACCGCAAAGGTGTTAAATCAATTCCGGTAAAGAACGACATTCCGGCTTTACATGATTTTACCAACATTAATAAAAATGTGGATCTTGCGGGAAGAATCATTTATAATGAGAAAGGCATTGAAGTTTTTAATTTTGGAAAGCACATCGGAAAACCGGTTGAGCAGGTTTTCCGCGATGAGCCTTCCTATTACGCCTGGATGCTGAATGGTGATTTCCCTTTGTACACAAAAAAAATACTGACGGAAATCAAACTGAGAATGGCTTTTAACCGATAGATTATGGGCTGTTAGTTGTTGGGGGTTTGTTTTAGAAGATTCTGAATTTTTATTGAAACAATTATGAAAATAATATGCATCGGTCGTAATTATGCCGAACACGCTAAAGAGATGAATGCGGCGGTTCCAACAGAGCCTGTCTTTTTTCTAAAGCCAGATACTGCCTTGATAAAAGATAATCAGCCTTTTTACTATCCTGAATTCTCAAAAGAGATCCATCATGAAGTGGAACTTGTTTTAAAAATTACAAAACCAGGAAAAAACATTGACGTACAGTTCGCCCATAAATACTATGATGAAATTGGCATAGGAATTGATTTTACTGCCCGCGATCTGCAAGCAAAATGCAAAGAAAAAGGATTGCCCTGGGAAAAAGCAAAAGCCTTTGATGGTTCTGCTCCTATCGGACAATTTATCAATAAAAAAGAACTTTTCGATTTGGATAACATCAATTTCAGCCTGGCCATCAATGGAAACATTGTGCAGAAGGGAGATACCAAAGATCTGCTTTTTTCGTTTGATGCAGTGATCGCTTATGTATCGAAATTCATTACGCTTAAAACCGGCGATCTGATTTACACAGGAACTCCTGAAGGTGTCGGTCCGGTGGCAGTCGGCGACAAGCTGGAGGCTTTTATTGAAAATAAACGATTGTTAGCCTTTGAAATAAAATAATTGCTGTTACGGCATAAAAAAACAACACATGAAAAAAATCATCTTCCCTACCCTATTTTCCGTCCTTCTGGGACTTAGTGCATGTACCACTCAACAATTACAGCAAACGGCCGGTGCGGCAAAAGATGCTATGAATACAGGCAATAAGCCCGCTTCCAATCCTCTCACAAATGATGAAGTGATCAATGGATTAAAAGACGCATTGACCATCGGCACGAATAATTCCAGCGCCTTTGCATCAAAAGTGGATGGATTTTATAAAAACCCCGCTTTATTCATTCCTTTTCCTCCGGAAGCACAAAAAGTGAAAGAATGGGCAACTAAATTAGGAATGAATGCTCAATTGGATCAATTCGTGATGACGCTCAACCGTTCTGCAGAAGAAGCGACAAAAGATGCGGCTCCGGTATTTGTGAATGCCATCAAAGGCATGAGCATTGGAGATGGTTTTGCCATTTTGAAAGGAGCTGACAACGCCGCAACTCAATACCTGAAGGACAAGACCACAGCCGAATTAAGGTTAAAATTCACACCGGTCGTGCAAAATGCCATCAATAAAGTGGAATTGACCAAGTATTGGAACCCGATCATTAACGGATACAATAAGGTGCCATTTGTTGAGAAACAGAATCCAGATCTTACTGCTTATGTGACCGACAGAGCCATGGCAGGCTTGTTTAAGCTGATTGCAGATGAAGAACTGAAAATAAGAAAAGATCCTGTGGCACGTGTTACCGATATATTAAAGCGGGTTTTTGGGAGTCTGACGCAATAGCTAATCCGTTTGATAAAGCAAAAAAGCCAGGAAATCCTTAAATTTCCTGGCTTTTGCCTACAATTCGTTTCCTAATAAGGATGCACCCATGGAATGTTTGCAATGGTTGGCTGGATTGTCAATACCGGAATTTTTGAATGGTTGATGATCTGCTGCGCATAAGTACCCATCAAACGTCCAGTAAGATCTTCATCCTGATCGGTCATAATAACAATTAAATCAGCACCAATGGACTTTGCATAATCATAGGTTGTCCTCGCCTGGTTCTTCCCTTCCAACGTTTTGCGTGAATAGGAAAGATTGCATTTTTTCAGGTATTCTTCAATCTGATCGAGTTTAATTTCAAATTTATTGCGGTCCGATTCATCCTCAGCATCTGTTAAACCGAGAATATGAACTTTAGACGCGAAATGTTTCGCCAATACAATCGCATGATTTACTTTCTGGCGGGAATGTGCCGAATCATCAATCGGTAATAAAATATCCTGAAAGCCTAACTTTTTAGCATGTGCCTGAACGGAAATTACCGGGCAGATCGACTGCGTTACCATTTTGAATGTATTGCTTCCTACAAAAAACTCCACCACGCCTGAAGTCCCATGTGTCCCCATCACTACCAGGTCGACATCATATTCTTTTGAAACCGAAAGTATTTCATTGAAAATATTCCCATTGGAAGTAACCGTTGTGGAAGTAACGCCATATTTTGAACGAATCGCAACCGCGGTTTCTTCCAATCTTTTTTCAATCGCATTTATTAATTCATCCGGAGCGCTGATACGCAGCTCGGGAGCAACAATACTAAACTGTTCCCAATGTTTTTCTACCACATGAAGCAATACCAGCTCGGCTTTAAACAACTGTGCGATAAATCCTGCATGTTCGATAGCCAGCATGGAAGTTTCTGA
>DASWNK010000031.1:0-11960 GCA_036399275.1 Bacteroidia bacterium
AATTTTAAATGTTCCTATCAATGATGAAGCGGCCGGGGAGATTGCCCGCAGAAGCCGCGGGACGCCACGTATTGCCAATGCATTACTAAGAAGGATCCGCGACTTTGCGCAAATAAAAGGCAATGGCTCCATCGATATTGAAATTGCACACATTGGTTTGTCGGCCCTCAACGTGGACAAGAATGGTTTGGATGAAATGGATATTCGCATTCTCTCTGCTTTGATAGAAAAGTTCAAAGGCGGACCTGTCGGCTTAACAACCATATCCACCGCTGTAGGTGAAGAAGCAGGAACCATCGAAGAAGTGTATGAGCCCTTTCTGATCCAGGAAGGTTACCTTGTGCGTACACCGCGCGGCCGTGAAGCCACAGAACAGGCATACAAGCATCTGGGTAAAATTCCAAGGGCACATAAAGGCAGTCTTTTTGATACGGACTAGCTTATTGGTTCAGCACAGTTCATTGGCTTTTTACCAGGTGAACGACTGGGCACCAATGAACGCATGAATGAATTAATTTGAACCCAACAACCAACCATACGATCCTGATAAAATCCGAAGCTAAACGATTAGGCTTCGATTATGTTGGTATTTCCAAAGCTGATTTTTTAGAAGAGGAGGCACCGCGATTGGAAAACTGGCTCAACAACAATATGCATGGGGAAATGAGCTATATGCAAAATCATTTCGATAAGCGTCTTGACCCGCGATTGCTTGTTCCCGGCGCAAAATCGGTTATCTCCCTTTTGCTGAATTATTATCCTTCCGGGGAGCAGACAGATCCTGCGGCTCCGAAGATCAGCAAATATGCTTACGGCAAAGATTATCACCTGGTGATCAAAAAAAAGCTGAACGGACTTTTAGAGTTTATTAGAGATAACATCGGAGAAGTGGATGGCCGTGCTTTTGTCGACTCTGCTCCTGTGCTGGACAAAGCCTGGGCAAAAAAGAGCGGTTTGGGCTGGATCGGAAAGAACAGCAACCTGATCAATAAATCAAGCGGTTCTTTTTATTTTATCGCAGAACTGATTGTAGATCTTGAGCTGGAATACGACGGGGCAGTAAAAGACTATTGCGGCACTTGCACAAAATGCATCGATGCTTGTCCGACCGATGCGATCGTAGCGCCTTACGTGGTCGACGGAAGCAAATGTATTTCTTATTTCACGATTGAATTAAAAGAGAATATACCTACCGATGTAAAAGGAAAGTTTGAGAACTGGATGTTCGGCTGTGACATCTGCCAGGATGTTTGTCCGTGGAACCGCTTTTCAAAACCACATGCCGAGCCACATTTCCATGCGAATGCCGAACTTCTGAACATGAAAAGGGAGGATTGGGTCGAATTAACGGAAGAGACCTTTAAACGCGTGTTTAAGGATTCAGCCGTGAAACGAACCAAGTTTGTCGGCTTAAAAAGAAATATTGAATTTATTAATAAGGCTTAAATACGGTTTAAGACTTCACAACGCTTTTATAAACTTCGTTGATCACATCTTTGTATTGATGCCCGAAAGTGGTAAGACACCACATCATCAATAATGCTTTTTCATCGGGCTTAAGCCATTTCACTGCTTTGGTCAACTCTTTGCGAAAAAGTGTTTTATCAAAACTCACTTTCTCCAGTATATTTTTACTTAATTCAAACATAAGGTTGTATTAAGGGGTTTATCAATTTTTCTAAGAACTAAAATACGTTATCTAAAACGAAAAATCAAGCAACAAAGTTACTTTTTTAGCAAGCTATTATCAGTAAATTTCTTGTTAAAAAATGGTAAAGGGCCTGCCTGGGTATTACCCTTTTTCTCCCCAGCGATAGGTTTGTTGTTCGAGCCCACAAAGATCAAGGACTCTGTCGATCACCGTGCAGGCAAGCTCTTCAAAATTCTGGGGCTTGCTGTAAAAAGAAGGACTGGCTGGACAAATAATTCCACCTGCTTCCGTAACAGTTTTCATGTTATTGATATGAATAAGGCTAAGAGGTGTATCGCGGGTAACCAGAATCAGCTTCCTGCGTTCTTTTAAGATTACATCAGCTGCCCTGCTTGTCAGATCGTTGGAAATACCGCTTGCAATGCGGGCTAGTGTTCCCATGGAGCAGGGGCAAACGATCATGGTATCATACTTCGCCGAGCCGGAAGCGAAAGGAGCAAAGAAGTCGGATTTATTGTAAACCTGAAATGGCAGTTTTTCATAGTCCGTATTTCCCAGTTCAAACTTCCAGACATCTTTGGCATTGTCGCTCATTACAATTCCCACTGTATCGATCTGTTCCTGCAATTGTGCTAATTTTTTCAAAAGCACATTGGCATAAATAGCGCCACTGGCCCCGGTGATGGCAATTATAATTTTATGTTTATTCTGTTTGCGCACTACCGAAGGTATAAGTTAATGTAAAAGCCAGTACATTGTTTCGTTGTCCCGGGTTGAACCAGAAGCTGGCACCGGAAGCATATCTGCGAATAGGAAGCAGGGAATTGGTAAAACGCCAGGTAATTCCCAAGTTGTTATAGATTTTATAGTTGACTCCTAAGTTGGCGCTCACTTCAGTTGTATTAAAAGGAATGGTATTTTGGATCTCTCCATAGTAATCATATTCTTTTCCACTGATGAGGTATCCGAAAGACGGACCAAATTCAAAAGTGAATTTCTTTTGATGATATTGGAATAACACCGGAACTTCCATATAGTTCAGCTGCATTACATAAAAACTTAAATCGCCTTTGTTCGGATCACCGGCATGCTTGCTTCCTTTTTGTACAAAAAGCAATTCAAATTGTGCACCCCATTTATCACTCAGCTTTGCATGCAGTGTTGCACCTCCCGCCAGTCCGAACTTATCAAATCCGCCGTAAGTATCACCTTCAACCTGGCTGGTGCTAAGGCCGAGTCGCAGGCCGGCTTTAAAGCGGCTTTGGGCTTTGACAGCAAAGGAAAGTGAAGATAGAAGAAGAAATAAGTAAGTTGCTTTTTTCATTGATACAAAGTTAATTAAAATACAAACGCCTGCACAGAGTTTGTACAGGCGTTTTGTATGAATAGGAAAAGGCGATTTATGGTGTAAGCTTCACTTCTTCCACCTGCAGAATCTCACGCGTGCCCACTTTATAAATGAATGCAATAATGTGACATTGATTTATATCGCAGGGAATGGATTTGTATGCCGCTGGAATAGTGTAGGCAAATTTCTTAATATGAGTAGTGCTCGGCGTAATAGCTCCGGTTACCAATGATTCTCCCCAAGCGCCGGAAGGTGTAATAGCATCGCGCAGCATGTGACGGTGAACATAGGTAGAAGTAATTACACCTACATTGTCCTGCCAGTCGACGATGCTGTCCTGCGTCAATAAGACCACCATTTTTAACGTGTCATTGAAGCTTGTTAGAAATGAATCTCTGACAGCACAGCAAACCTTACGCGTGGTCGGATCAAAATCTATAGCGATCTGTAAATCTACAACAGAGGGCTCAGCAATGATACTGGCTGCATAAGTTTTCCAGTTTGGATAAAATTTCAAATGGGTCTGAGCAACCGCATCGAATTCTTTTCTATTGAACATTCCTTGTGGTAATCCAAAATCAGAAGCTCCGAAAACAGCATCATAATCATCGCCGGCAGTTGTTCTGTAATCAGCTAAGAAAGCAGAAGACGGAGAACCTGCATACCCAGGGGCGGGAGAAGCGAAAGTTGAACCTACATGTAAAGCTAGTCCCACGATCTTTCCGGGATAAATGGAATCTATCTCATGCAATTCTTCAGCAGCACGCGGACAGTTTCCGCAGGTATGGCCGGTGAAATCCTCGATCAGGATCTTTTTGACATGACTGGTAACAATCGGAAATGAAGGGCTGGGGCAACTTGCTGTGTCTCCCAGATTAGCATTCGTCTCAGGATAGGGATTGTCCACATAATCGCAGGAGCTAAATAAAAATGCGGAAACAAAGGATAATAGTAATAGCTTTTTCATTGTTGTTCTGGTTTAGAAACTACTTGTAACAGTTAATGTAATACCGTTGGATGCAGGTACGAGTCGGCAAATGCCTCCTACGCAAAAGATTCCGGCTCTTTGTTTTCCGTAGCTTAACGTAATACGATTTGCATTTTTATTGTATCCAACAGTAGCGTTCGGATAATGGTAGCGTTCACTCACATGCTCGTTACCATAGTTGTATTGATCCAGCACAGCAACAAACCAATGGGAGTTAACGGTATATTCTACTAATGCCATTCCCCAGCTTTGATGATCATCTTTGGTTGTTAAATTTTGTAATTCAACCCGTATCGTGCTTTCGCCTTTTAAGCGGTATGTAAGATCGGCAACTATGATGTCAGAGTGGATGGTAGGAAATCCGGCTTTCTGGATCACACTTTTATTATATATCTGATGAGAATACATCAACGAAGCTTTAAATTTTTTGCCAAATTTTTGATTGATCTCTACATAAAAATCACGGAAGAGAACTTGTTTGCCCGGGCCAAAAGAGTTTACAGTATAGCCTTGTAAAGTGCTGTCAACAGCGGGGTTTAAACGTGTTGTGTCGAGATCGTTCGAGCCGGAATAGTTAACGGTTATATCCATTTTCCATTTTGGCTTTTTGATCAGTTTTGCATTTATTTCACCTGAAAATTGAAATTCCCCGTTAGGCTGAGAAGCATAAGGATAGAAGGTTAGTAAGCTGTATGTGTGATTTTTGTTCAAAGCAGGAGTATAGTTCAGCAAGAGATTATTCAATGAAGCCTCCCTGTCGGAGCGGAAATTCATATTATCCGCCCGGCTTGCGCTTCCCGAAACAGCAATTCCTTTTTGTGCGTAGCTCGCAACAATAATCTGAGCATCTCCGGGTTTGTATATCTTTCCATTGGCAGCATTCGGATCATTTATCTTTGAAGCATATTCGCCATTCAGGTGGAATCCTTCATAGTTCAATTCAAATCTTCCAGCGGAGGCACCTACATTTTCGGGAAGGATCAAAGCAGGATCTTCATCTTTTTGGTAACGGCTAACAAAACTGCCGCCGACTGTAAAGCGTAATTTTTTATCTTCTAATTTTTTGAATATTTCATTGATCTGCATTTCACCATCAAAGCCACGCACGATACCCGGTCCCTGAATCATGAAAGAACGTTGCTTGCCAACGAGCCCCGTCAGATAAAGTCCTCTGACAACTTCGTATTTCAAGCGAACACCGTCCAATGCATTGTCAAAACCTAGTCCTCGTTCTTCATAGCTTCTAAGAATCAATCCGTTTCCGAATTTCTGATAAAAATTACCGACAGTTACTTCCAGCGCATCTGATTTATACGTTGCAAAACGGTATTGGATGCCGCTTCCCTGGTAGCGGGGGTCAAAACCCTGCAAAGCGTTAAGATAACTCTCATATCGGATTCCGGCGGAAAATTTTCCTTTAGTATAGATGATGTTAGCAAAGCCATTCATGAGCATTTTTTCCGGAACGTCCGGTGCACCAATGGTGGTATCGGGAACATAGTATTGGCCGATGGCCTGAAAATTACCATGCACATCCCCGAAGTTTTGTAAGTTGTTTAAATTAAGCTGAGCAGCAGAAAAGCTGCTATAGAGTAATCCGCATAGAAGAGCGGACTGTTTAATCAGTTTTAAATTCTTTTTCACACCCTGTATTTATAATGTTGTTGTGCTTGCTTTTGTGTTCAGGAAAAGCAGTGAAGTTATTCTATTTTTTCTCCTTTGGCAACTTTTTTAACGATCTCATACATGTGTTCTTCATCTCCTTCTGCATAACCGTTGTGCTGCCATACAATTTCTCCTTTGCCATTTACAATAAATACGTGCGGGATATCGCCTACATTCATTGCGCGTTTAAAATCCTGGTTTTCGTCAATGTATACTTCATAATCCCAACCTTTGCTTTTTACATCAGTTACTACTTTTGCAGAGCTTCGGGAATCATCTGTTGAAACTGCAATTAGTTTTACGCCTGTTTCTTTTTGCCATTCTGCATAATATTCCGCTACTGCATCCAGCTCTTTTTTACAGGGTTTACACCAGGTGGCCCAGAAGCTGATAATCATCGGTTTACCATCGTTGGAAAGTTTGGACGTATTGAACGTTTTTCCGTCCAATGTTTTAACATCGGCTGCCGGTAGAGTGCTGCCTGTTTGGGCAACTGCTGTAAATGAAAATGCGCAAACAGTGATTGCGGCATAAAGGATCTTCTTCATAAGTGTGTGTGTTAGGATATTAATAAAAAAATAAATCAGCTCTGATATGTCAAATAACAGACCAAAAGCTGATTTATTTTTTAATTAATGATGACTACTTGATAATAGACACCTTTTTTGTGATTGTTTTATTTCCAACAGTGATGTTTAAGAAATAGAAACCATTGTTTAAGTTAGAAGCATCAAGTGAGAATGATTGAGCACCTGCAGCCATGTTACCAAGGTTGTTGTTAGACACTACCTGACCTAATGCATTTAAAACAGAAATGGAAACTGCATTTTCTTCATTCATGTTGAAGGCTACAGTTGCATTGTTTGTCATTGGGTTAGGATACACATTTACATTTGAAACGAATTGATTTTCTTCAATTCCACTTACCATTGATACGTTGATGTTGTCAACATAAAGGTTGTTACCATAAGCGGAAGTTCCTTTGTAACGAACAAACACATTGCTTTGTCCTGCATAAGCATTTAAGCTAACAGTTTCGCTTCTCCATTCAGCAGTGCCTGCAGGAGTGAAACTAGCTGTCTGAGGTGCTTTTGTTTTCAAAGTAGTTCCGGACTTATTATAAACAGAAGTCCAGGTAGTACCACAATTAGTAGATACTTCCACTTGTAGTCTGTCGTTTTCTGATGCGTATTGGCAATAAGCAACATCAAATGTTAATGTAGCTGTTGAAGCACCGACCAATGACATTGGAGCCAAAGTGATGATATCAATATCTCCGGAAGGGATATTGTACCAGTTCAGGGTCATGCTTTTTGAAGAGCTGTATCCAGTAGAAGCATTTGTCCAGGTAGCCGCATCACCGCCATTGCTGATACCCCATGCAGTCGGGATTCCTGAGCTTTCGAATGATTGCATAATCATTGGACCGCCCACAGTTGCATATTTAGTAAATGTAGCTGTAGTTGAATTGTTGCCAGCAACTGCATCAGTACCACCATTCGGGTTAGATACGATAGCAGTGATTGTGTGGTTACCAGCAATTGAAGAACCTACTTTTACACCTGTAACAAGTGTGTTTGCATAGGTAGCAAGACTACCTGTCCAGTTGATCACCTTTTGGTTAACACCATCTACCTGCAAAGTGATTTTGCAAGAAGTAAGGGTGCTTGTTCCGATGTTTCCTAAACGAAAAGTAGGGGTAACGCTGTCACAAGAAGCTAAACCTGAATTAAACGAAGAAGAAAGCATCATTTGAGCATCCAAAGCAGCTGTTGCTGTAGAGCAAGATGATTTAGCTGAATACAAAGCTGTAGCACTTAACTGACCAACCAAGGTAACAGATCTGTCAGGACAGATCATATAGATTGTTGGAAAAAAAGCGATCGCATAAGAAGTATTCCATGGATTGATTGTAGCAGCAGGTGGGTCAATGATCGGGTGATTTACACCTGTTACCCAGTCACCTTGTGTGCTTCCGATACCATTTAACTGAGCGTTGGTTGTTGCGCCATCGCCTTCGATAAAATATACCATTACATCATTGGTAGTAGAAGCGCTAACGCCTGTACCGCCTGTTGGACCATGGTTCGTCCATAGGTCTTCCAATGCACCGGTATTATGGTAAGACCAGCATGGCCCGCACCAAGTAGCTGAAACATCAATATATACTGTTTTTCCAGAATTCAGGACAGTATATAGATTGTGACTAACACCATTAATGTCAGTCAGCGTCCAATCTGGAGCAATGCTCCCGTTGGCAAGTTGAGCCTTTGCATCAACTACTGCAAAGGTTAATGCAACTGCAGCTGTTAATTGTAAAATTTTTTTCATTTTTTTAGAATTTAGATTAATTATAATAAGAGATTTCAATTTCACGAATAACGAATTTAATATTATTATTTAATAAACAAATCAATACCTGCGTAATTCGATAAATCAAATTTAGTCCAAAACACCAGCGAAATCAAATTCAATTGATTTTAAAATTAGTATTCGCAAGCATATATTTTTTGATTTTATTAATAAAACAGCTATATTTGGACTTGTATTTTTTAGTATTTGATGATCTATTTTTGGAAGAAATTATGCTTTTAAGCAACCAAACTCTGATAAAAATACATTTAATTTGCGATACAGAATATGAAAACATCCGACAACCTTTTCAAATTAATCAAATCGCTGAGCAAATCGGAAAAAGGCTATTTCAAGAAATATGCAAATTTTCACGTTCGCAACGAGCAGAATAATTACACCAGGATCTTTGATGCTATTGATGCTCAAAAGGAGTATGATGAGAAGAAGCTTTTGCTGCGTTTTAAGACAGAACGTTTTATTACTCAATTTTCAGTAGCAAAAAACTATCTCTATGATATGATTCTCGAAAGTCTCGAAGCCTATCATAAGAATTCGACAACGGAGATCCGCAGCTTGTTGAACAGAATTGAAATACTTGTAGATAAAGGATTGCATTCCCAGGCAAAAAAAATGCTAAAGAAGGCAAAGGAGATGGCGCTTACCTACGAAAAGCTGACTTATATTCCGGAGATCAACCTAATGGAGCAAAGCATTTACCGGATGCAATATGATGTGGGCGATTTGCGGGATAATTCGGATAATTTGATCGAAGAGATTGAACAATGTGCGATGAGAATTAAAAACATGGCAGAATACGAAAGTCTGAAAAATCGATTATATGTTCAGCACATTGAAATGGGGGTTCTTCGCAATGAAAAGGAAATTCAACGGTACGACTGGTTTTTGAAAAACCCGCTTTTGAAAAACGATAAACAGGCATTGTCCATTAATGCAAAGGTCTTGTATTTTGAATTATATGCCAGTTACTATAACTATACAGAGGATCATCAGAAATGTTATGAGTTTTCTTCCAAGCTCATTCGTCTGCTGGAAGAGAATCCGCAGGTAATTGAGACAAATGTCAATTTCCCGACGCAATTTTTATACCGTCACAGTATCCAGTGTTTTAACATCGGAAAGTACCATGAGGCGCTTGAATACATCAGCAAAATGGAAATTCTGAAAACGAAAAGTGATGTTCAAAAACTAAACATTCTGTTAAAGGCATACAATACCAAGCTCAATGTTTATCTGAGAATGGGAAATATGAAAAAATGTCTGCAATTGATTCCTGAAATTGAGCTTTTATTCGAGAAGAGCAAAGATTCGGATAAATTGCTTAAAGAGATCATTTACTGGCAGATTACGTCGCTGCTGATGATTGCAGAAGAATACAAGCAAGCTCTCAAATGGTTGGTACGGGCCAATATTGCAGAAAATTTCAATATCCGGCAGGATTTGGAATGCATTGGCCGGATCATGGAGATAGTGTTGCATTACGAGCTAGGAAAATTCGATATTATGGAATACCGCATTAAATCGACTTACCGGTTCCTTGCCAGCAAACAGAAAATGTACCAACTCGAAAAGATTATTTTAACCTCTATCCGAAAGCTCATCAATGTGAATTCAAAGAAAGAATCCTTACTGTTCTATAGTCAGTTAAAGCAAGCTCTGGAGCCAGTTGTAAAGGATCCGTTGGAGGAAAAATTTCTCGTTTATTTTGATATCATGTCCTGGCTGGAAAGCAAGATTGAGAACAAAAAATTCTATGACGTGGTAAAAAGCAAACTAAAACCCCTGACTGTCTGATTTTGGTCGAATGCTAAGAAAGAAAGAATATTTCTTTTGATTCGATGAAACAAAATTGTAGCTTTGAGGTATCAGTTCAGAAATTAGCCCCAGTAAATTTTTAAATCAAACTACTATGAAAAAAATAATTACTACTATTTGTTTGCTTGCTGCAGGTTCATTCACTTTCGGGCAAAGCCTCGGCATATTGGATGAAGCACATGTTAATGTTTCCAATACCATTTATGATGTTAATTTGATGGCAAATACCAGCCTTACAACAGAAATGCTGGTGTACAATTCAGATGCAACAGCCCATAGTTACAAATGCAGAAGAACTATTTATACAATGGATGCGACAGATTCCACTCAATTTTGCTGGGGAGGATTATGTTACAACTGGGGCACAAATGTTTCCAGTCTTTCACTAAGTGTTAATCCGGGTGATACAGTGGATTTCGCGGAATTTGGATTCCATGCCATTTTTATGTCCAAACTGGCAACTACCACCCGCTTGGTTCATTATCAATTTTATGATGTGAGCAATATCAACGATTCTACCGGCGTAACCATCCGCTATAATTTTTCAACTGGTGTTGATGAGACAGCAAAAATTTCCGGATCTATCTCCCATGCTTTCCCAAATCCTGCATCCTCATTGGTGTCTGTGAAGTATGACATGAATGATTATGCTCAGAAAGGACAGATTTTGTTCTATGATATGCTTGGAAATAAAGTAAAAGAAATTGCCCTGACGGATAAAAAAGGAACTGCAAAAATTTCTGTGGATGACTTGAATGCGGGCGTTTATTTCTACTCGTTTGTAATTGACGGTAAAGCCATTTCCACACGGAAGCTGGTTGTTAGCGCCAAATAAAATATTATTTCAGAAGCTCTAGAGCCAGCGTTGGTAAGCCGACGCTGGCTTTTTCTTTGATAACGGTCAGATTGGAAATCCCCGTTACTTTCACATTGCTCGGATCAATAAGGTATTTCTGAATGTGCTGGGGAGAATAGTCGATTATACCTGCAGCAGGATAAACAGCCATGGAAGTTCCTACAACGATAAAAATATCGGCCTTTTCGGCCAGTATATTCGCCATATCCATCATTGGCACCATTTCACCGAACCAGACAATGTGAGGTCGCAACTGCGAGTTTTTTTCACAAACATCACCAAGTTTTAAATCACCATTCTTAATCGTATAAACCAGTGAAGAGTCTAAAGTGCTGCGGCTTTTAGTTATTTCACCATGCAGGTGAAGCACTTTGGAGGAGCCGGCCCGCTCATGCAGGTCATCAATATTTTGAGTGATGATGTGCACATCGTATTTTTGTTCCAGTTCCACCAAAGCATAATGCGCCTTGTTCGGTTTAGCTTCCAGGATCTGTTTTCTGCGTTTATTATAAAAATCCAGCACCAGGGTTTTGTTCTTTTCCCAGGCCTGAGGAGTGGCAACCTCATTTATATCAAATTCTTCCCATAGTCCACCACTGTCCCGAAAGGTCTTAATCCCGCTCTCAGCACTGATTCCGGCACCGGTAAATACTACTAATTTTGGTTTCATGCATTGCTAAAGTAAAAATTATTATCGAAAAGGCAATTTTATCCTTCCAATTTGAACTCAACTACGTGTATTTATTGATAAATTGTTATATTCGCAATTCAAAAAAAATAGCTGAAAATGGCAAAATTAAGAAAGCAGGATGCATTGGATTATCATTCGCAGGGAAGGCCCGGGAAAATAGAAGTAGTACCAACAAAACCGCATAGCTCCCAACGCGATCTCTCACTTGCTTATTCGCCCGGAGTGGCGGAGCCGTGTTTGGAGATTGAAAAGAACCCCGAAGATGCATACAAATACACCGCAAAGGGAAACCTTGTAGCCGTTATTTCGAATGGTACTGCCGTTTTAGGGCTTGGCAATATTGGCGCGCTGGCATCCAAGCCGGTGATGGAGGGGAAGGGCCTGCTGTTCAAAATATTTGCCGATATCGATGTTTTCGACATTGAAGTAGATGCTACTGACATAGATACTTTTGTTAACACTGTAAAAGCGATTTCACCAACTTTTGGCGGGATCAACCTGGAAGACATCAAAGCTCCGGAGTGTTTCGAGATCGAACGGAGATTAAAAGAAGAGTTGAAAATTCCGTTAATG
>DASWNK010000032.1:0-6382 GCA_036399275.1 Bacteroidia bacterium
TCAATTACAACATTGCTTTCACGCGCGAAGGAGGAATAAGCGGTTTCAGGATACAGATAATCTGTTCTTCCTTTGCCTACTAAGAAGCCGGCATATAAGTGTGAATCATCTTTTTGGCCGATGCCCCCTTTTACACAGAGTATTTTTCGCCCTCCGGAGAGGTTGCTGAAATCGAAATAGTTATAGAGGTTGTGAGCGCCCTGTACAGCGCCCTGCAAGGTATTGGTATTGTATTGAAGGTTATTTAACGTGGTGCCGTATGTAAAAGCAATGAAATTATCATTTTTAGAATATTCCATATTTAATCCCTGCAGCGGCACGTTGCTTACAAGGAAAGTAGAGTAAGAAGGATGGCACAATCCGATCTCAAGTTTTTTTATACCACTCAGGAAACTCTGTACCTTCGTCATATATGGATTGGCTATTGACGAAGGATTTTCCTTTAAGGTCTTGATCTGTTCGCTTGCTTTTTTGATTTTGGCAATCTCATTTTGGATGCTGTCGTACCGAACTTTGTATTCATTAATTTCTGTTGTGAGCGAATCCTTCTTTTTAATTGCATCTGCACTTCGCTTACTACTGTCAACCGGGATATAAGAATTGTAATTTTTGAGACTGTCGTTGAATTTATCGGCTGACAGGGCGATGCTGTCGTTTGGAAGCGATAAAGAATCCTTTGTTGCAATAGGTAGTAGCGGTGTTTTCAGCCCCTTGAGGCTATCACTCTTAGGCGTTTTATAATCAGGATGTAACTTAAGATAACTCATATAGTCCATCTTTTGCAACAGACCTTGTTGCTGCAGTTGAAGTTTCGTCAGCTGAGCTGCAGAAAGCTTCTCCTTATCATTCAGTTTCTGCCGCAGCTGATCTTTGTATCTGTCGGCATCATAACTGAGACGGAAATAATTATTTAACCCAACGACATTCCGGATATTTGTATAATAATAATTCAATTCCAAGGGTAAATCCAAAAGAAGGAAGGAGATGTTGCCGGTACTTCGGAAACCGCCAGAAGGATAGTTTCCGCCCACTACATATGGAATTATGCCGTATTCGTATCCTGCCGATATGCTTCCGGTAGGTTTTATCTTTTTGAGCTCCTTTTTCACAAGAGCCATGGAATTGAAGTTCTTAACCTTACTCTTCCGATCAGACAAGCCACCCTTCAGTCCAGCAATCTTTTCGCCGGAGCTTTTCTTCAGCGTGTCAAAATTTATCAATTTACTGCTGGCATCTTTTTGGGGTAACTCAAGTTCATTACCCAATGGATTATAATTCCCGGAAAACTTTAATAGATTATTTAATGAATCATTTTGGGTTGTGTCATTTTTAATGGATGGCTTCATACCTCCAATTATGGTGCTCTCTACACGCGAGAACGGAGCGATCGTATCTCCTAAAGATATGATCTTTTGAAAATCGCCAGGCGCCTCTTCTGTAGTATCAGAAGCTACCTGGGAAAAAATACTTCCCGGGCACGCTATGGATGATATCAAAAGAGCAGTTTTCACTATTCTATTTTTTACAATTGAGAACAATTGGAATTCGGTATTGAGATGTCAAAGCGTATTTGAGTAGGCGAAATAATTTGTCGCTGGTTTCATGTATTAGCAACAGACCAAAACTATTGACTAAACACGTTATGGCGCAAGGCTAAGACTACCCATTTTGAGCGAATGTGTATTTCTACAAAGTGATGGGTATTTTCACACACCAAACGTTCTTAAAACCTTTATTTATAATAAAGGTAAGGAAGTAAGGAGCTGGCAGGTTGACAACAGAAACGAAGCCGAAGCCCCTTCGGTAAACAGTTCTTTTGTAGGTAAATCAGTAATATAAAATATCAAACCATTTGCAATCATCTCTTATGCATATACCAAAAAGGGATAAGGCATGGATAGTGTATGAAACACCCACAAAATCATTCGACATCAAAACCCATCAATTCTCTCTACCCATTACTTCAAACTTTACGCTCAAAGCAATTCCATTCTCATCCACCAACATCAACTTATGCCTGCCTGCCGCCGGATTCAAAGCCAGCTGATGGATCTCTTTTGTTTCTCCGATGTATTGATCATCCAGGTGCCAGTAAACTTTTGTATTTACATTACGATGTGCCGCTTCAAAAACTGTTCGCCCTACTTTCCCGTCGATCTCCACCGGAACATAGATCCTGCTATTCGGCTTTGGGTATAAAACGGCAATCGCCCGGTCGGATATTTTCGCCAGACATTCTGCTTTAAAATCCGGTAGAACTTTATAATTGGGATGATTAAACTTATAATACTTTTCAATCAAAGGCGGCAATACAAACCAGGTAACATTTTTCATGTTGTACACCGATTCACATTCGCTGTCCACGCGCATCTTTCCATCTTTCGATAAATGCACCAGCTGGTGATAAGGACAAGCAGTGGTATTCAGGCAAGTCTTCGGCATTCGCACAGAGATAGCATTTTCACAAAGAGCCGAAGCGCGTTGTCCGCTCTCTTTGCAGACCTTCACGTTGCATTGTTCTTCGCGGGGTTCAGCAAACCAAGCCGCCGATCGTGGCAATTGAGCAAAAAGATCTAGCAATAAAGGTGCCGCCGCTTTTATCCCTGTTAAGCCGGGCCGGCCTTCTCCATCAGCATTCCCTACCCATACGGAAACAACATAATCAGGAGTAACACCGATGGCCCAGGCATCCCTAAACCCAAAGCTGGTACCCGTTTTCCAGGCGATTTTTTGTGCGGAAGCAAATGCTTTCCAATTACCTTCATCATCCGGGCGGTTCACTTCTACCATTGCGTCAAAGGTGCTGTAAATAGCAGCCCTGTTGGTTTTCAAAGGCGGCCTTTTTTTGCGCTCCTTTTTTCCGTCCGATAGAAAACGGATCTCCGATGACTCTCCCTGAACCAGCTCCTGAGCCATTTGAGTATAAGCGATATTCAAATCATACAACTTTGCCTCCGCTCCGCCAAGTATGAGCGAAAGCCCATAATGTTGCGCGGGCTTTGTAAGCGTTGTCATTCCATAACATTTCAGATCGCGATAGAATTTTCCAAGTCCATAATCATTTAATAAGCGTACCATGGGGATGTTTAAGCTTCTTGATAAAACCTGGTTGGCCGGTACTGCGCCATCGTACTGCAATGAAAAATTCTTTGGCGAAAAGTTCCCAAAGGCTGTGGGTACATCGGACAATAACATGCAAGGCGTGATCAGTCCGTCCTCCAGGCTTTTTGCATACAGAAAGGGCTTCAGGATACTTCCCGTGCTGCGGGGCGCCACTATGCAATCCACATCACAGCCTTGCTCCTCATCCCGCGATTCTGTATTGCCTACATAGGCCAGCACTTCTCCCGTTCTTACGGAAGTGATCATTACTGCCCCATTGTAGATCTTATTCTCCAGCAGCAGCTCACTGTGCGCCTTTAACATTTGAACCACTTTTGCCTGTAATGTGTGATCGATCGTACTGCTGATCGTTTTCCCTTTCCCGCCTTCTTTAATGCACCTCGCCAGCAAGTGGGGTGCTGCTTGCGGTAATCTTAAAGGCCTGTCTGGCAAGGGTTCCGAAAGCGCAAGACGATAAACGGTTGCGTCGATCTTTTTCACGTCGAACAACCGTTTCAACAACCGGTTGCGTTTTTCAAGCAGGCGTTGATGATTCTTCCCAGGATAGATCAAACCGGGCGCATTGGGCAGCACTGCCAGTGTTGCGCTTTCCGCCCAGCTCAACGTATGCGATGCTCTTCCATAATACCGCCAGGAAGCTGCCTCCAGTCCTACCACATTGTTACCGAAAGGCGCATTGGATGCATAATAGTTCAGAATTTCTTTTTTATTGAAACGGATTTCCATCCGTGTCGCCAACAGCATTTCGACGAGTTTTTCAGGGATGGTCCTGGGAGGGTTTTTCCGCATGATCCTTGCCAACTGCATGGTTAAGGTGCTTCCACCGCTCACCACTCTCTTGTTTCTGAAATTCTGTACAATCGCCCGCCCGATCCCATTCATGCTGATTCCGTAATGGCTGTAAAAGGTTTTGTCCTCAAATTCAATCAGGCAGACCTCAAATTTATGAGGCACACTATCGGCCGGACTGAACCGCCATTGGCCATCGCCAGCGATTTTTGCACCCAGCAAAATGCCTCTTTTATCCAAAAGCACTGTCGACGTAGGATCATGGAACAGCTCTGCGGGAAGGCAATTGATGTACCAAATCGTAAAAGTTACTAAGCCCAACAGGGACAAAACCCTGAAAACCTTTTTAAACGAGAGCGTAAACGGCTTTAATCCTTTCATGCATCAAAAATAGCAGCTAGCGGTCGGAAATTTTTGATCTTTTATTATTCGCCGGCATTTTAATCGGAAGTGTTTTTTATCTTTGATTAAACGAAATCTCCTTAATAAAAACAATCCGGCATTTGCTCCCTTGAAAAAACCTATTCCATTTCTCTTCTGTTTTTTACTGGCTTTTACAGCTCTTTCACAACAGTATAATTTCCGTAATTATTCTGTTAAAGATGGTGTTGCTCAATCTCAGGTATACAGCCTTCTGCAGGACAATCGTGGTTATCTCTGGATGGGAACAAGAGGAGGCGGAATCTCCCGTTTTGACGGTATTAATTTCAAAACATTTACCGTTAACGATGGACTCATTAACAATTATGTATTCTGCATCAAGGAAGATCCGGAACATAACCTATGGATCGGCACCAATAACGGACTTTCCAAATATAACGGCATTGGATTCAGCAATTATCATGCAACTTATGACTCTTCCCAGGTATGGATCCAAGACATCGATTTTGACGAAAAAGGAAGAAAATGGCTGGCGACCAATTCAGGTGTCCTGTTTCTGAATGATAAAAACATTTTCACAAATGTCAGCGACCTGCTGAAAGAAAAAAGAAGCATCGTAAATGCCATCCATGCGGATAAACAAGGAAACATCTGGTATGGTAATGGCGATGGACTTTACAAGATCATAGAAAAAAACGGTTCCTTCTCTTCCATCTTTTATGGGAAAGAACAAGGCTTTATGAAAAATTCCATCACCTGCATTAAGGAAGATGCACAAGGAAATCTCTGGATAGGAACCTATGGTGACGGAGTTTACCTGTATGATGGAAAAAAATTCGCGCGCATTGATTTCCATCTGGAACTCTACAAACAGACGGTTCTCGATATTTATTTTGATACCCGCGATAATGTTTGGCTGGCAACGCTGTCGAGCGGAATCGCCCAATACAATACACTTGCTAAAAGCTTTAGCTGGCTCTCCGAAAATGAAGGCTTAAGCAATAATCATGTGCAAAGCATTATCCAGGACAAAAGTGGAAACTATTGGTTCGGAACTTCAGGCGGTGGCGTATGTAATTATTTTGGAAAACAATTTACCACCTATGATAAATCTTCTGGACTTGGCGGGAACTTTATTTACAGTATTTTCAGAGATAGCAAACAACGCTTATGGATCGGCACTTCAGATAAAGGGCTAAGTGTTCTGGACAGCGGAAAAATAATTAACTATAATAAAGAAAGCGGATTTGAAAACATAAAAGTAAAAGCCATAAATGAAGATAACCAGGGAAACATCTATCTCGGCACGGATGGGGCGGGCGTATTCATTTTTGATGGAATTCAATTCAGGCCGCTCGAAGGACTCACAAAAAAATATGTACGTGCGATTGTAAAAGACCGCTCAGGCAATCTATATATTGCCACCGCAGGAACAGGCTTATATAAACTGAGTTTCGACAAGGCGAAAACAAAGCTGCAGAATTTTACTACCGCTAACGGATTGTTGCACAACCGGCTCACCTGCCTGCATTACGATAAGCAAGGACGATTATGGTATGGCACGGAAAATAACGGAATAGGAATCATGCTGAATGATGTGGTTGAAAAAAAATTCCTGAGCAAAAAAGACGGTTTACCTTCCAATACCATCCGCTGCCTGGCGGAGGATGAAAGCGGCTATCTCTGGATTGGGACAGGCGGTTACGGCATTGCCAGCTTTCCTTTATACCAAGGCGACCTGAAAGTAGAAGCCTATGATCATACAAAGGGCTTAACTTCTTCCAATATTTATTTAATGACAATTGATAAAAACAATAATTTATTTGTCGGTACGGAAACAGGCCTGGATTACCTGTTTCTTGATAAATCCCGAAAAATTTCCGAAGTCAAACATTACAGCAAAGGCGAAGGATTTACCGGAATAGAAACCTGTCAGAACTCCGTATTCAAAGATACTGACGGCACTATTTGGTTCGGGACCATCAATGGCTTGTCCAAATACAATCCGGCCAACCTTATAAAGAACGAACATGAGCCCGTAACAACGATCACGGATGTAAAATTATTTTATGAAAGCATTTCAACCACG
>DASWNK010000033.1:0-14042 GCA_036399275.1 Bacteroidia bacterium
AACACGACATGATACACATGCAAAGTATACAAATGGCAGTTCTTCTGTTCATGCTATATTTTTAAAAGGTTCTTTAATTGCGCGGCCGTGCTGATGTCCGAACCGGTGGCCTTCATTTTAAAATACACATTCTTACCGGAAGCCGTCACATTTTTTAATTCTTCGTCCTTTAAATAGACCAATTCATTCTCTGTCGTGATTCCGATCATTACATCACTTGATTCAGGAGAGAAAGGGAAATGTTTGAAATTGCCCGCGTTCACTACATAAATACTGTTTACCGAACGTCGGATTAAAAACACTTTCTCCAGTACCACAGGCTTGCTATCCTGCATGGAGAAATGCGCTATGTGCGTTCCCACCCCCGAGCGAATATAGGTTGAAAAATATGGGATCGGGCAATCGCAGTTCCAGGTTCCCAGGCGGCTGATAGCAAAGGTCCGGTATGCCAGCAAATCTTTCGATGTTTTTTCGTAGCTGCCATCCACAAAGTTTTTGAAACGTTCGTTCAAATTGCTTCTCATGGCCATCCCTTTGTACAAGGAATTGAGCTGGTACAATGAATCTGTTCTCTCACTCTCTGCCCTTTTTCTCGCGGCAAGCATTCCTTCATATTGCTTTTGTTTTTGTTCAAACGTTTTCATCACGGCCGCATATTCGCTTTCCTCCACCACCGGAATCACTTTAAAACGATGCGATTCTTTTCCTTTGCTAAATGTTACATTGTAATGCTCATTGTCAGAATCCCTTTCTATCAACACTTCCTCCCATGTTTTTTTAGCAAGCGCTGCATTGTATTGCTTCTCGCCTTTTACCGGCTCAAACTTCAATCCGTTGAAAGGGGCCAACTCCGGAAACTCATCTTTGTTAAAATCAATACTGAAATTAGCTGTCCCGTTTTTAACTTTCTGAGGAAGAATTGGCTTTGCGGCCGCAATGAATTCATCATCCTTTGTTCGACCGGCCTTGTCTGATTTATCTGTTACATTGTTTCGCTCAAACACCGGATTACAGGTTTTATTGGCAACGGTGTTCTCACCCGTATACTCCCACTTCCGCTGAACAGTATCCAGCTTATAAAAATTATAATCGACCGGATTATTCGTATGCGAGATCATGTTAACCTGCACGATTTTCCCCGGCTTTAAACTCACAGGCTTTCCATCTTTGCTTGCAGTAATTTCAAACATCCCTGCTGATTCGAATTGATACTCCGTTCCCGCCGAATCGTAGTTCATCGGGATTCCACTCAGTAGAATATCAATGGGATCATGAAATTCGCGGTAATGCAATTGAACTTCGCCGCTCACGGTTTTTCCCTCTGTATCTACAAAAGCGCCGGAAGGTACGGTGATCAAGGTTCCAGTGGTATACACAAAAGTGCTGTCAGCATTCGTATTGATCACAAAAGCATCCTTGGGAATATCCATGGCAGGTATGGGCGGACAAACAAATGGGGCGATCGCTGTTTTTTCATCCGAAACAACCGATTGATAAATAAAATAACCGGCAACTGTTATCACTACTACCGAAGCAGAAGCGATCACGTTTTTAAGGGCGACTTTACCGGAGAACCAGCCTTTCGCAGGTGGTGTATAACCGGAAATGAACTTATCAAAATTCATGTGTTGCTGAATTTCCTGCTCGGAAAGAGCTTCTTTATTTTTTTTAATGTTGAACTTTTTCATGATGTGTAGTTTTTAAATTTCATCCTTAGCTTTTCAATAATGCGATATACACGCAGCTTGCATGCACTTTCATTGATTTCGCAGATATCTGCAATTTCTTTAAAGGAGCGTTTTTCAAAAAAGCGCATATCGATGAGCTCCATTTCATCCATGTTCAGCTGCTCCAGGGCTTCAAACAAAATCTTATCAAGATGGTCGGAGCGGGTTTCTTCTACATCGGCTTTTAGTTCACTAAAGCCTTCCTCTTCCAAAGCAACCAGGCGCTGAGTCTGGCCCTTTTTATATCGCCTGTTCAATTCATTGCTGGCAATGCGAAACAACCATGCTGAAAAAGGAACGCCTTGTGCTTTGTATTTCGGAAGATTTTCCAATGCCTTGTAAAACACCTGGGCAGTGATCTCGAAGGCTTCTTCTTTGCTTTCGATGCGGTGATACACGAAACCAACAATTTGTTTATAATAACGTGTGTATAAAGGCTCGAAACAACGGAAATCATTTTGTGCAGCCTTCACCTCTTCCATCTCAGCATTGATCTGTTCAAGGGTTTGCCTGTAATAAGTGGAGCCTATCATGGTGGTGCTTGCTATCATTTGTGTCTTTTTGTAAGCATAATACCAAGGGTATTAAAAAGACACAATTAAAATGGATTTTTTGTGAAGATAGACTATTGAAGGGAACAGATCGGGAGAGTCAAAAAAAAAGAGTTCCATAATGGAACTCTTTTTGTGCGGATGAAGGGACTCTCAGACCAAAACACCAACAACTGAGCATTGAAAGCACTATTAGGGCAGAGTAGAAAAAAGTTCAAGGTCTAAATGAGGAAAACTGGCTTTTTTCACAAAAGTTCACGAAAATAAGGGTCACTATCATAGCACCAACTTCAAAATTACTTGGAATAAGTTATATTTGAAAAAACTCCATAACCGAATGAAGCGACTACTTCTTTTACCATTAATTTTCCTTTCTCAATTTGCATTTGGGCAACAAAGCAAAATCGATTCCTTAATCAATCTTTTAAAAACGGATAAGGCAGATACGACCAAACTTATTCATCTTTATAAAATTAGTGATGAATGCGAAACGATTGGTAACTATCCTGATGGTATAAAATTCGGTAACCAAGCGATACTATTTGCTGATGTTCTAATCCAAAGCAATGCGGACAAAACCATCCAACAGGTTGCTAAAAAATACAAAGCAAAAGCATTCGGCAACATTGGGATTATTTATACTGACCAAGGCAATTACCCCGAAGCATTAAAAAATCATTTCGCTTCCTTGAAAATAAAAGAAGCAATAGGCGATAAAAAAGGAATCTCTAATTCTTACAACAACATTGGAATTGTTTATTATTGCCAAGGCAATTACCCCGAAGCGCTAAAGAATCATTTTGCTTGTTTGAAGATTTATGAAGCAATAGGCGATAAAAAAGGAATCTCTAATTCTTACAACAACATTGGACTTGTTTATAATAACCAAGGTAATTACCCCGAAGCATTGAAAAATCATTTCGCTTCCTTGAAAATAGAAGAAGCAATCGGTGATAAAAAAGAAATTGCTAATACTTACAACAACATTGGAGGTGTTTATTATAACCAAGGCAATTACCCCGAAGCATTGAAAAATTATTTCGCTTGCTTGAAAATAAAAGAAGAAATAGGCGATAAACATGGAATCGCTACTTCTTACACCAATATTGGTGAAACAAACCTAAAATTAAACAAGATAGCGGAATCAAGACAATATTTGAAAGACGCCCTATCTCTTTCAAAAGAAATAGGAGCAAAGGACCTTATAAGAAATTCTTACAGTGGATTAGCCCAAGTTGATAGCATAATAGGTAATTATAAATCACAGATTGCAAATTATAAAATGCATATCCTTTATCGTGATAGTTTAGACAACGAAGAAACCCGTAAAAAGACAATTCAGAGTCAAATGCAATACGAATACGAAACAAAAGAAGCAGTTGCAAATGCGGAGCATAAGAAGGAACTTGAAAATCAAGAAGCAATTGCAGTAGAGAAAAACAGGAAACAAAAACTTGTTACAGCTTTTGTCATTGGATGCTTATTGTTAGTATTAGTTTTTGCTGGTTTTGTATTTAGGTCGTTGAGAATAACTAGAAAACAGAAAGCATTAATTGAAATGCAGAAGATAATTGTTGAGCAACATCAAAAGGATATTGTTGATAGCATTCATTATGCTAGACGAATACAAACCGCATTGCTTCCTACTGAGAAGTATATTGAGAAGAATATTAATAGGTTGAAGAAGGGATAAATCCCAAAAAATGAATCTCAGAATATGTTAGAGCAAAAAAACACTTGGTTCACAACGCTAAAAGCCCCTAAAAAGGGGCTTTTATCATTTTGTGCGGATGAAGGGACTCGAACCCCCACGCCTTACGGCACCAGATCCTAAGTCTGGCGCGGCTGCCAATTACGCCACATCCGCATTATTTTAATTATTGGTAATCTTTTGTTGTTCTGCCACTTCTGCGGTTTTTGCTTCAACGCAAAAAATGCCACATCCGCATTGTTAATCTACAGTACAAAAACAGCCTTATTTAAAACAGTTTCCTTTTTATCGGAGGGCAAAGATAGTCTTTTTATTAAAAGGGACGCATTGTTTCCTGTCTTTTTTTATTCAATAAGTTTTCCCTTAATTTGCTGGCGCTTGGCCTGAATATTTCCCAAAGCCAAACGCGCTAATTTATGAAACAAGTATTATTCCTGCTTGCCTTTATTTTTATTTTCCAAACGGCTTCCGCACAACCGGAAAAAAAGATTGACTCCCTTCAAGCTTTATTAAAACTGGCAACACAGGATACCGTAAGAGTGAAGACCCTCAACCAGATCAACATTGAATATTCTAACATCGGGGAGTTCGAAAAAAGCATCGACTTCTCCCGCCGGGCCATGCACATTGCAAGGGAAGCCAAAGATACGCTGGGTTTGGGCGAAAGCTATAACTGCATTGGAAATGCCTACCTCCGCTTAGGAAAATACGATAAAGCACTCGAGAATTTACTTTTTTCGATTAAAAATTACGAGTCGATCAATTATAAGCGTGGATTGGCCAATTGCAAAGTCTCCGTTGGCGTGATTTATTATTATCAGAAAGAGTACGACATGGCGATTGCTTATTACAGTCAGGCCATTGTTATTCATAAAAGCATTAACAACAGGAAAGGCCTGGCTAGCTGTTTGAGCAATATAGGCGAGATTTATCGCCTTCAAAAGAAATACGTGCTCGCCATGGAGTACTTTAAAGAAGCGCTCGCCATTTGTGAAGAAATGAAAATGAAGAAAGGCATGGCCACTGCTCTTGGCAATTTAGGGAATGTATATTATGATCTTAAAAATTACAACAAAGCCCTGGATCATTATCTTCAATCAATTGAAATAAAAAAAGAGCTGGGCAATAAGCAGGGGATGGCGCTGACATTGAACAATATTGGGTCCATTTACATCATCAAAAAAGATTTTCCAAAAGCAAATACCTTCTCCTCCCAAAGCCTGGAGCTTGCTAAATCCATCGACGCCAAAGAGGATATGAAACAAGCCTACAAAAATTTAGCGGAGATCAATTTTAAACAATCGAATTACAAGGCGGCATACGAATTCCATGCGCTGTACAACGACATGAAAGACTCGCTCGTCCAGGCGCAGAGCAATGAAGAGATTCATGAGATGCAGGCGAAATACGATTCGGAAACAAAGGAACTGGAGATCGCTTCGCTTGAAAAAGAACGCACCCTGAGCAATTCCCTCCTGGAACATGAGAAAAAATCAAAATATTTTTTAGCTGGATTTTCCGCACTGATATTCTTATTCGGAATCTTCTTCTGGAGGGGCTATCTTAATAAGCGCAAAGTGAACCGTTTGCTGGAAACACAAAACCACTCCATTGAAGAACAAAAATCGCTGCTGGAAGAAAAGAACAAAGACATTACCGACAGTATCCGTTATGCCCAGCGTATCCAGGAAGCCACATTGCCTCCTGATGAGCTTATCAGCAACTTATTGCCAAAAGCTTTTATCCTGTTTAAGCCCAAGGATATTGTCAGCGGCGACTTCTACTGGATTGAACAATGGGGAAAACAAACTTTGGTGGCTGCTGTGGATTGCACCGGACATGGCGTGCCTGGGGCTTTTATGAGCATTGTGGCTTCTAACCTGTTAAATGAAGCAGTAATTGAGCATGGGCTTACACAGCCCGCAGCCATTCTGAACAGCGTTAGGAAAGGACTCGCCAAGATCCTTCGAAAAAAACAGGACGACGGGCAAGTGAAAGACGGAATGGATGCAGCACTCATTTCCATCGACTTTGCTGAAAACAAATTGCAATATGCCGGGGCTTATAATCCGATGTGGATGATCCGCAACGGCGAATTCAAAGAAATAAAAGGCGATAAAACTCCTATCGGAGCTGGAATTCATGAGGAAGAGAAACCATTTACCAATCATACAGTGGAATTACAAAAAGGCGATTGCATCTATTTATTTACCGATGGATATGCCGATCAGTTTGGAGGAAATAAAGGCAAAAAATTTAAGTACAGCAGCTTAAAGGAATTATTGCTTCAGAACCATCAGCTTCCAATGCCAGAGCAAAAAATCCTCCTCAACACCACCATCGAAAACTGGAAGGGTGCGCTGGAACAAGTGGACGATATTCTCTTAATTGGTATCCAGATCTGATACATATCAACACCCGTTGATAACATAATTAGCAGGCTTTTGAATAAAACTTTATTTTTGTTCTGAATTCAAAAGTCCTTATGTTACGAATCGATCCGAAAGAAGTTAAAACCAATGTTTTGCATAGTTATCTGCTGGGTGCTGTTGCTCCCCGCCCGATTGCTTTTGCGAGCACGATCGACAAGGACGGCAATCCTAACCTTGCACCATTCAGCTTTTTCAATGTATTCAGCGCCAATCCGCCCATTGCCATTTTTTCCCCAGCCAGAAGCGGACGTACCGGCGAAACAAAACATACTTACAATAATATCAAGGAAGTGCCTGAAGTGGTGATCAACATGGTGAATTACGACATGGTGCAACAAACCAGCCTTGCCAGTACCGAATACCCAAAAGGCACCAATGAATTTATTAAAGCGGGCTTCACGCCTGTCGCCTCCGAAAAGGTTAAACCTTTCAGAGTAAAAGAATCTCCCGCACAACTGGAATGCATTGTGAAGCAGGTGATCGAACTCGGAGATCACGGCGGAGCAGGAAACCTCATTATTTGCGAAGTAGTGCTAATGCATGTGAGCGAAAATGTATTGGATGAAAATAAACAGATCGATCCAAATAAAATTGACCTGGTATCGCGCATGGGTGCCAACTGGTACAGCCGGGCCAGCGGCGATTCCCTGTTCGAAGTGGCCAAGCCATTGCAGAATTTAGGTATTGGAATTGACCTGATTCCTGAGTATATTCGCAAATCAAATGTATTGACCGGAAATAATCTAGGACAACTGGGGAACATTGAAAAACTGCCTTCTGCGGATGAAGTAGCCGCTTACAAAAGTGCTGCAGCAGGAAAAATAAATACTGCGGAAGACGCACATGCGGAAGCAAAAGAATTATTGAAAAGCAATAAAGTAGAAGAAGCCTGGAAAGTATTATTATCTGTTCAGCAATAAAAAGAATCAACTAAATAATAACTATATAAATAAAAAGTAAAATGGACATCACAGGGATTTTAAAAGTAAAAAGCGAAGCACAGCAAGTGTCGGAGAAATTCAAAAAAAGAGAATTCGTTCTTACCGACAATTCATCTCAGTACCCACAACACATTTCTTTTCAGTTAACCCAGGATAAATGCAACCTGATCGATCAGTATGCTGTTGGATCTGAAATAAAAGTACATTTCAATCTACGTGGTCGCGAGTGGACAAGCCCGAAAAACGAAGTAAAATATTTCAACACATTGGAAGCTTGGCGCATCGAAGGCAGCACTACCGGAGCAAGTAACTCTTCTTCTAATGATATGAGCGGTGTTGCAGAAACATTCACTGCTGCATCACAAGAAGATGATCTTCCTTTCTAAGAATTAATCATTATTAAAAAAAGCCTGGTGCAATTGCATCAGGCTTTTTTTGTCATTATCGAGAACACTTAGAAGAACAAACTGAAATTAATACATGATCTGATCATCATCAATGGACTTGGTATCCAATGAATCACGCAAGCCATTGCCAAGAAGCACAAATGCAAGCACCATTACCATAATCGCCAATCCTGGAAGAAAAGCCAGGTAAGGAGCATCACCGATAATGTAACCACGGTGCGCATTGATCATAGATCCCCAGGAAGCTGTTGGCGGCTGTGCACCAATGCCAAGGAAACTTAAGCCTGCTTCAATTAAGATTGCGGAAGCAAAATTGGCTGCAGAAATTACGATCACCGGTCCCATTACATTCGGAAGCACGTGACGCATAATAATACGATAATTACTAAAACCAAGAGCTCTTCCGGCTTCAATGAATTCTTTCTCACGCAAGCTCATCACCTGCCCGCGGATCACCCTGGCCACTTCTACCCACATCGTTAATCCTACTGCTACAAACACTTGCCAGAAGCCTTTTCCTAATGCCAGGGTAATTGCGATCACCAATAACAATGTCGGAATTGACCATACCACATTAATGATCCATATGATGACATCATCCACACGTCCTCTGTAAAACCCTGCCAAAGCGCCCATCAGAATACCAATCACCACAGAAATAAAGACAGAAACAAATCCCACAGAAAAGGAAACCCTTGTACCAATCATCAAACGGCTTAGCAAATCCCTTCCGGCAGGATCTGTCCCTAAAACATATTTCTTGGTAACAATGTAATTTTTTTCCACTTCTGTGATCAGCTCTTTTACCGTTTTTCTGATCTTATTTTCACTGCCGAACTCATAAAATTCGATGTACCCTTCCTGCACGTTGTTTACAATAGGCGTATTGTAATCGATGGCATAAATGGCATCTGCAAGATTATAACGTATATCGGTACCAATGCGCTTTGCATCACCGGTATATTCGCGCACAATAATATCATTGCCTTCAAAATGGTAATCCGATAAAGGGATAGAGCGAAAATCACTTACTTCACCAAACATCATTTTATAAAAGAAATTAACGTGGTGAGGAGCTTCATTTTTGCGGGTCTGCAACATCTTTACTTCAAAGCCGGGAGGCTTTTTGGAAAGTTCGAGCAATTGATCATTAGCATCAGGAGTAGAATCAGGAGTAATAGCAAAACCGAGTATCGCCATCAACATGCAAAGTCCGATCACCACTAAACCAAACATAGCAAGCCTGTTTTTTTTCAGGCGCTGCCAAGCATAATAGGAAAGGGAATGGGAGTATTTATCGTCCTTTTTAGCCATAAATCAATTTATTATCCGATCCTTCCATTCGAATTTCCCTATTGAACCTATTATTCCTATCAACACGACATACATCAGATACAGGATCTGTTCCGGGAGAAACAAAAGTAAGAACCGCTCTTTCTTAAAAAAAGATGCGGTTAAAAATAACAACAAAAAGTCAATAAAACATTTAATTCCCAAAAGAATAAGACAAAAATCGGTTAAAACCTGATGAAAAAAGCTATTTCTATAACAAAGGAGGTCGATAAGAGGCACGAGGACCAGGTAAAGGCTAAACAAGTAAACAATTAGCGCAGTGATCTTTGTTTCTGTGTTAAAGGCCCAAAAACCCTTCGACGACCAGCGTTTTCGCTGTTGAATGAAGTCTTTCAGCTGCTGTTTTGCTCTCGTACATACGATGGCTTCCCTGTTTTTCAGGAAGCGGACAGCCCCCGGATACTTCTCATTGATCTTATACATCAGCAATACATCATCGCCGGAAGCCTTTTCTTCTATGCCATAAAAGCCGTTTACTTCCTCGTAAGCCGCTTTGGAGTATGCCAGGTTGGCCCCGTTGCACATGATTGCTTTCTTGTAAAACAACGATGCCCCCCCACAACCGATCAATGCCATAAACTCCAGGCTCTGCATTTTTTCGAATAATGTTTTTTCGCCCTCAAAAGCAACCGGTCCCACAATCATCTTCACACCGCCTTTCAGATACAAGGAAACAATGCAAGCCAGCCAATCTTTCCCCATCACACAATCAGCATCGGTCGTGACAATGAGCTCTCCTTTTGCCGCATCTATTCCTGCACTGATCGCCTGCTTCTTTCCTGCTTTGCCCTGCGGCAGACGCAACAATTTAATATTCGTATGCTCTGCACAAAACACTTCCACTTCGGCTACAGTTCCATCCGATGAATGGTCGTCAATCACAATCAGCTCATATTTCGCTTTTGAATAGGATTGCTGTAGAATGGCATTCAGACAAAGAGAAATATTTTTTTCTTCGTTGCGGGAGGCAATGATGATACTTATCGAAACAGACTGCTCATCGGAAAGAACTGTACTTTCAGTTCCAATCCAGCCAATGCAATAAGCGGTGATCAGGATAAGATAACAGACGCATAAAATTGCACCGATATAAATCAAAGCTCCAAACAATAGTCCCATCAGCTTTCTTTAAAAAATTTAAGCTTCCAGACAAAAGCAGAACCCATCAATGCCGGAAGCGCAATGTTTATGATCCATAGAAACAAAGAAGAAGCAATAATCGCAGAAAGATCCGAGTTGATGGTGCTGAAAAAATAAACAGCTGTACCCGCTCTCACAGCAATTTCTGTTAACGCAAACGTAGGAATTGCCGATGTGGCGAAAAAAGTAAGCGCAATCAGCGAGAATAAAATTACCGGACCAGCATTGATTCCAAACAGCCGGAGCACAAGATAATATTGCAGGGAGAACACCATGTAACGGATCAATGATAATAAAAATACCTGGTTCCAATCCCGCTTCGAATACAAGGAGAATACTTCCAAATTTTTTTTATAGCGTATAAATGTGGTACTTTTTTTCAACCAGATAAACCCGACACTTGCAATAAGCGCGATGGCGATTAACAAGATGAGCAACAATGCATTTGTAGAAATGAACTGCTCGGTTTGAAAGAAATCATAGTATTTTACCTGCAAAGTATAATAAGCCAGCATGCCCGCTGCGATGGTAACTGCCAGTTGCATCAGGCTGCCTGCAAGACTTGCAACGGAAGCTTTTATTTTATCGGCCTTTTCAAGAAAGAAAACGCGTGCCGCAAACTCCCCTACTCTGTTTGGTGTTAGTATGCTTACGGTAACGCCGGCGAAGACTGCTTTTAAAGAAGCAAAAAAAGAAATGAGCTCTAGCGGTGCGACCAGAAGCTTCCACTTCAAAGCTTCAAGGCTCCAGTTAGCCAACATCAACAGGAAAATAAGCAGAATATAAAAAGCATTCTCAAGGTTAAACGAAAAAGCATCCATAGCAAGGGGAGCTGTTACAATCTTTTGATAGATATAATAAAAGGAAAGAATTAAAATAAGCGACTTTATAAAAAGACTTATAACTTTGTAAAAGCGCTTATTGTTGAGCTTGTTCATTATTCAACAATATTAACAAAAAGAGGCCTTACTATCACCAAGCTTGAACGAAAAACACAAATTAGCGATTTGAATGCAACCGACAAAATAATTCTTGGCATCGACCCCGGCACCAATGTGATGGGATATGGCTTGATTCATATCAAGGGCAGCAAAATGGAATTGATTGTGATGGGTGTTTTACGTCTGGAAAAAATAGAAGATCCTGCATTGAAATTAAAAAAAATATTTGAGCGTGTTGTTTCCCTGATCGATGAATACAAGCCGGAAGAGCTGGCCATCGAAGCGCCATTTTTCGGAAAGAATGTGCAGTCGATGTTGAAACTGGGGAGAGCGCAGGGAGTAGCCATTGCAGGAGCTTTATCAAGAGATCTTACCGTGAATGAATACTCTCCGAAAAAAATAAAATTATCTATTACCGGCAGCGGAAATGCTTCCAAGGAACAAGTAGCCGCCATGCTAAAAACGCTGTTGAACTTCAAGGAAACACCCGAATTCCTCGACGCAACAGATGGCTTGGCTGCAGCAGTTTGTCATCACTTTCAACGAAAATCCGGAACTGCGCAAAAAACATACACCGGCTGGAAAGCTTTCCTGGCAGACAATCCGACTAAGAAGGGATAAATGTTTGTATTTAGGAAATTACAGCTTCGCCTTGATTTTAGAAGCCATTTCAGAAAGTTCCTCGGGGTTTGGTTTTAACTTTGGCTGCGTAAAGTTAATGTCATTAACAGTATTCATAGGAACAAGATGAATATGCGCATGCGGTACTTCCAATCCGATTACCGCCACTCCAATTCGTTTGCAGGCAATTGCGGCCTTTTGGGCTTTGGCAATCGATTTTGCAAACACCATCATCTCCGACAAATCTTCGTCGTCAATATCAAAAATATAATCAATTTCTGTCTTGGGTACAACAAGAACATGTCCATGAACCAGAGGAAATACATCCAGGAAGGCAAGAAATTTATCGTTCTCCGCTATTTTATGACAAGGGATTTCACCACTGATAATTTTACTGAAAATACTGGCCATTCTTAACGGGATAATTCTACGATTTCGAATTTTATCACACCGGAAGGAACAGTAATATCCGCCAGGTCGCCCACTTTTTTTCCAAGCAATCCTTTGCCGATAGGCGAATCCACAGATATTTTCCCCAATTTAAGATCCGCTTCATTTTCGGCAACCAGTGTATAAGCCATGGTGGCTCCGGTAGCGATATTCTTGATCTTCACTTTTGATAATATAAGCACCTTCGATACATCAAGCGTTGATTCATCGATCAAGCGGGCATTGCTCAGGATCTCTTCCATCTTGGAGATCTTCAGCTCCAATAATCCTTGCGCTTCTTTTGCCGCATCGTATTCGGCATTTTCTGACAGATCGCCTTTATCTCTTGCTTCAGCTATCTGTTTTGAAATGTAAGAACGATCATGCACTTTAAGCTGGTGCAGTTCATCTCTTAATCTCTTTAATCCTTCCTCGGTAAAATAAGAAATAGTTGACATGTTTTTCTAATTGGTTAAAACAGAAAAAGAATCCCGCATTCCTGCGGGACTCTTTATACAATACAAATATAATAAAAATAGTTTATACTATAAAAAAGCGATCGTTCCTTTTTTATCAAAAAAGCAGAAGTTCTACCTATTTTATTCGGCGATCCTAACCCTTTCGAAACTAATAAGAATCGGGATCGCCGGGACGCAGAACACCAAACCACTTCAGTGTTTTTTCTCCTACCTCCGGCACCTTTATGTACACAATATACATGCCGCTGGCAATCGCTCCTCCTCCCTGATTTTTCAGGTCCCAGTCCCATGATGTTTTCGGACCATCTTTACTGTATTTCCTGATCAGGGTTCCATTCAATGTATAAATAGAAATGGTGCATCTTTCGGGAAGGTTAGTGATCTTTGCAATGTTTTCCAAAGCTTTTTTCTCATATGCCGAGTAGGCGTAATAAGGATTAGGAACAATATTGATCAGATCAAGCGCATTTGCAGCTGTTACAGCATCTCCTTTATGCGTTTCGATATCGCTCGTATTGAAAGTATACATTGGCCTGTTTGCATTTTGAGGACTTGAGGCCGTATCTGCATTTGTTGTCCAATTTGTCGTATAACCTTTCTGGTAAGATTTTGCAACTCTCAAACGTATAGTAACCGTTGTTTCAAATCGTGCATGACCTGCAGCAAGCAAAGGAATGTTCACCCACATGGCATCTGTAAAAATTTCGCGTTTATATGAATCGCTTAATGGGCCGGTGCCACCGCCAACTGTTGCAGCGGCCAGGAAAAGATTATGAAGTGCAGCACCATTGTCGTAACGAGGAACATCTCTTGGTCCATTCGGCAAATAAGTATCTGTAGAAGGATAAGTATTATCACCATTATGGCCGAATACATAGATATAATGTTTTCCACCGAAGCTTGGATTACCACCAAGGTATTTCGTGCCGGTCGGGTTCCACATCATATCTCTTCCATTCTCAGTCACCAACCAGGAATCTTCTCCGAAAGCCATGTTCAAGCGTTCGCCTGTTTCTACATTGATTGCATAGCCTGGGAACCAGCCCATACCTGTAGCAAAATCATTATTATCCGTTGAAGGGAAATTCGCAAGTCCTGATTTATCTACAGAAGCATGAACACGCATGTGAAGCTTTTTAGCGCCACCTTCAGCCAATGTCGCATCATCCTGTTCTTCCAGAACAGGGCAACGGGTCCACTGTGATTTATCATTTGTAATTATAACATCTACTGAAGCCAGGTTGGCTAATTTGTTCAGGGTAATGTTTGTAGGCCATGCCGGTCCGCCATAAACGTAATGTACTGTTCCG
>DASWNK010000034.1:0-2745 GCA_036399275.1 Bacteroidia bacterium
TGGCTTCCTTATTTGAGAAAAAAGGTGATTATCGCAGTGCCTACGAATATTATAAATTATTTACTACTACCAAAGATTCCATCCTCAACAAAGAAAACAGTAAGCTGATTACGGAGATGAATACCAAATACAGCACTGAAAAGAAAGACCTGGAGCTTGCAACAAAAAGAATAGAACTGCAACGGCAGCGAGCTATCAGCATCAGCGTGTTTGTCGGACTAATACTTATCTTGCTTTTGGCTTCGCTTCTTTTAAGTCGTTACCGGCTTAAGAAAAAAGCCAATAAAAAATTGCAGGTGGCCTATGATGAGATCGAGGAAAAGAATAAGGTGATTGCAAAAAGCAACCTGAGGACCACCGATAGTATTAACTACGCTAAATGTATTCAGGATGCAATCCTGCCTGCTCCTGAGGAAATACAAAAGCTGTTGTCGGATTTCTTTATTCTTTATAAACCTTGCCAGATAGTGAGCGGCGATTTTTACTGGTGCTCCACTCAGAATAATAAAATAATTGTTATTGTGGCAGATTGTACTGGTCATGGGGTTCCCGGTGCATTTATGTCGATGATAGGAAATACATTGCTCAATGAAATTATAAATGAGCGTAAAGTCACGGATCCAGAGAATATCGCTCAACTGTTGAATGAGAAGATTGTGGAGGCTATGCGCCAGGATGCTTCAAATGGCCCGAATCAGCATGACGGTATGGATATCAGCATTTGTTGCATTGATCAGGCCAATAAAACGATCACTTTTACGGGTGCTAATCACAAACTATATACTTACAATGGCCGTCTGGAAAAAATAAAAGGAGATCCATTCTCTATCGGAGGGTCGCGATTGGAAGGTCTGAAAAAGTTCTCTTCCAAAACCATTTCCATAGAACCAGATACACGTATCTACCTGCAGACGGATGGCTATCGTGATCAATCAGGTGGGCCAGACAAAAAGAAATTTTCTTCCAGTCAGTTTGAAACGCTGCTGGAGAATATCCAAGGACTCAGCATGGGTGAACAAAAGGAGAAGCTGGACGCTACCTTCGAAGAATGGAAAGGCGACATGGCGCAACGGGATGATGTGCTGGTGATGGGAATTAAGTGCTAATGTAATTTTCTTTAGAAAAAAAGGAATTAAAACTCCACATCCAGATCAAATTTCTGACGGAATTTATGAATGAGCGGATTTTTTTCTGCTAATCTTTTGTAACGATCGGTTGCAGTATACAGATTGGTTTTGTCTTCCGCTAAGGTCATTACCAGGTTGAGCTGGATGCCATAATTGTTCAGCTCTTTACGAAGATAACCCAGGAAATTCATTTTATCCTCATTGATGGTTTCTTCAATCGCTTTGTTATTGATCGTAAATTCAATCACCGATTCAGCTGTTAATACCGGCTTCTTATTTAGCAAAGAAGTAGAGAGGTTGGTTTTGCCTTTGTCTCGTAGGTCATTGGCATATTTATCCCAAACTGTTTCCAACTGTAATTGTGTAAATTCAACTTTCGGCAGGGAAGGATTGATAAATTCAGGATTGTCGGAAGTTGTATCCGTTTTTTTTTCGTTGTTGAGGTGTTGATTGATCGAAGGCGTTGCTGTTTTGATGAGCGGCTTCTTCACCAGAGAAGCTGTTTCGGCAACAGGGACTGTTTTTTGAATAGGCACGGAAGCATTTACGATTTCCGTTTTTGGTTGTTCTGTAACAGGCTTTTCGATGGGTGTTGCAACGCTAGTGGCCACAGCAGAATTAACTGTAGGAGCTTTGATCTGTTGACTTATGTCATTTTTTTTTTCAGCCTCAGCACCGATGGTGTTGAGCGAACAAAGCTGCATCAGCGCCAGCTCGACCTGGAGTCGCTGGTTCTTACTCGCTTTATAACTGATGTCGGTCTTGTTTAAAATGGTCAGACCTTTTATTAATAAGGAGAGCGAAATTTTGCCCGACTGTTCTTTGTATTTGTCTTTGATGTTGCTTCCAACTTCCAAAAGTTGAAGTGTTTCAGCATCGCGGCTCACCAGCAGGTTACGGAAGTGGTCGCCCATTCCGGCAACAAAGTTATGTCCGTCGAAACCATTGTTCAGAATATCGTTGAACGTAAGTAAAGCAGCAGAAATATTTTCCGAAAGGATAGCATCCGTTACTTTAAAATAATAATCGTAATCAAGGATGTTTAAATTATCAATGACAGCTTTGTAGGTAACGTTGTTTCCTGCGAAACTTACAATCTGGTCAAAAATAGAGCAGGCATCGCGTAAAGCGCCATCCGCTTTCTGGGCGATGATGTGCAGGGCATCTTTTTCGGCGGTAATATTTTCGCTGCCGGCGATGAATGCAAGGTGATTGGCAATGTCCTCGATCTGGATCCTGTTGAAGTCGAAGATCTGGCAACGGGATAAGATCGTCGGGATGATCTTATGCTTTTCAGTAGTAGCAAGGATAAAGATGGCATGCTTCGGCGGCTCCTCCAATGTTTTGAGGAATGCGTTGAAGGCGCTGGTGGAAAGCATGTGGACCTCATCAATAATATACACCTTGTGAGTTCCTAATTGCGGAGCATAACGTACCTGGTCCACCAGGTTACGGATATCATCCACAGAGTTGTTGGAAGCGGCATCGAGCTCGGAAACGTTGAGCGAAGCGCCGCTGTTAAAGGATTCGCAGGATTCGCATTTGTCGCAGGCTTCGGTTTCGGGGCTGCGGTTGGTGCAATTGATGGTTTTGGCCAGGATACGTGCACAGGTGGTTT
>DASWNK010000035.1:0-30544 GCA_036399275.1 Bacteroidia bacterium
TAGCAAAAAAATGCTTTTCTTTGAACAATTCTTCGATGGATTTTAAATGGAAAAAGCCCGAAAATGGTTCGGTTTAGGAACAAAAATAAAACACCCTATGAATATTATCATTACTGGCGCCAGCAGGGGAATTGGATATGAGCTTGTCAAACAGCTGAGTGCTGATGCCGGCAATACTGTTTTTGCAGTAGCCAGGGATCAGAAACGTTTGCAGCAGTTAAAAAAGGAATGCGAATCGCTAAACCCTTTATCGGTTGTGATTCCCTGTGTGTGTGATCTCAACGATTCAATCTCCGTTCAGGAGCTGCTCAACCGGCTGAAAGAACAAAAAGCCCTGATCCATTACCTTGTCAACAATGCAGGCGCAATTTTAAACAAGCCTTTTTTGGACATATCCTCGAAAGAAATGGAATACGTTTATCAGGTCAATGTTTTTTCAGCGGCAAGATTGATTCAGGGCGTGATTCCATTGCTGGATCCTGATAAGCGAGCACATATTTTAAACATTAGTAGTATTGGCGGCTTTCAGGGAAGCTCAAAATTTGCCGGATTGTCGGCATATAGTTCCAGTAAAGCTGCGTTGGCTTGCCTTACGGAGTGTTTAGCAGAAGAATTCAAAGAAAGCAATATTGCTTTTAATTGTCTGGCATTAGGCGCAGTGCAAACTGAAATGCTGGAGAGCGCCTTTCCTGGATATAAAGCTCCGCTCTCTGCTGGTCAAATGGCCGTTTATATATCTGATTTTCTTTTAAATGCCCATAATTTCATGAATGGAAAAATTATCCCGGTTTCATTAAGTACCCCATAAAAGAGCATTCAAGGGTATTTTACATATATTCGTAACCTAAAAACTAATTTATTCGTAGAACGCTTCGTGTGTTTTAATAAAACTGAACATAATTAACTCTTTCTATATGAGAAAACTACTTACTCTCGTTTCCCTTATTTTTATCAGCAATTTAGCTTTAGCGCAGGATATCAGCGTTATTGCGATAACAGCTCCTGTTTCAGGATGTTCATTAAGTGCTACTTCCAGTGTAACCGTAAATGTAAAAAATGTCGGTTTGACCGATCTCAGTGGCACACCTTTCGATTTGTCCTATACAATTAACGGAGGCGCTCCGATAACAGATGTTGGTGTAACCATTCCGTTTTTTGCCCCTAATACGACCGTTTCTTATACGTTTACCACAACAACTGATTTATCTGTTGCAGGGACTTATACCTTCACGGCTTTTTCTACTTATGCACCTGATATTAATACGACCAACGATGCAACAACAGGGTATGTTGTGACTTCCGTTGCTCCGTCGGTAGGCGGAACAGTAGCAGGCGGAACCAATGTTTGTACAGGTTCTAACTCCGGTGTTTTAACGTTGAGCGGGCACACAGGTGCAGTACAGAACTGGGAATATTCTACAGACGGTGGAAGTACCTGGATCAGTATCTCTAACACCACGACTACTCAAAGTTATTTTAATTTAACAGTTCCTACACGATACAGAGCACAGGTTCAAAACGGAGCATGTACTGCTGCTACTTCATCCATTGCTATTATGACCATTGATCCTACTACGGTAGGAGGATCGGTAACTCCTGCTGCAGTGGCGGCGTGTAGCGGTGCAAATTCAGGCACATTAACATTGAGCGGTAGAGTAGGTGCTGTTGTCAGATGGGAGTTTTCCATTGATGCAGGTGTTACCTGGACTCCTATTGCTAATACAGCCGCAACTCAATCGTATTTAAATTTGACACAAACCACACGGTATCGTGCAGTGGTGCAGAGCGGAGCTTGTCTTGCTGTAAATTCTTCTGTGTCAATAATTACAGTGAGCTCAGCCTCGGTTGGTGGAACTGTTTCAGGTGGAACAACCGTATGTAGCGGAGCGAACAGCGGGAACTTAACTTTGGCCGGGCATACAGGATCTGTTACACGTTGGGAGTTTTCAACAAATGCCGGGGTTACCTGGACAAACATTGCCAATACTACGACTACCAATGCTTACCTTAATATAGCGGCTACCCGTTATTACAGAGCCCTTGTAACAAATGGTGGCTGTGGGGGTGTTTATTCAACTGTAGATTCAATTGTTGTGAATCCTGCATCTGTCGGTGGAACGATCGCCTCGGCAGCAACTGTCTGTAGCGGAGCGAATGGCGGAACCTTGACCTTATCCGGAAATACCGGTACAGTTCAATATTGGGAGTTTTCTACCAACGGCGGTGTAACATATACAAACATACCTAACGTCACTACTACACAAACTTATTTGAATTTAACACAAACTACCATCTATCGTGCAAATGTAAAAAGCGGTGCATGTGCTGCTGTTAATTCCTCAACTGTCACAATTACTGTAAGCCCTGTTTCTGTGGGTGGAACAACTGCTATAAACGATACGGTATGTAGCGGGGCTAATTCCGGAACAATAACATTATCAGGACATACCGGTACAGTTACAAACTGGCAATCATCATTGGATGGAATTACCTGGACCAATATTGCGAATACAACTACATCACAGTCTTATCTGAATCTTATAGCAACAAATTATTATCAGGCGAATGTTACCAGTGGCGCTTGTCCTTCTGCATTATCCACAATAGATACCATTACAGTTAATACGCCTTCGGTAGGAGGTGTTGTTGATACTACAAAAAATATCTGCTTTGGTAATAATTCAGGCACACTATTATTAACGGGCGCTACAGGTGCTGTTGTTCGTTGGGAATCTTCTATTGATGGAGGGATCAACTGGACGGCAATAGCTAATACAACCAGTTCATACATTTATCTTAACCTAACACTTACAACGCAATTCAGGGCTGTTGTACAAAATGGCGCTTGTAATCTAGCTTATTCAACCCCGGCCATATTAACGGTTGATCCGACATCTGTTGGGGGAACAATCAGCGGAAGCGCTACCGCCTGCGGGGGCTCCAATAGTGGGACATTAAACCTGATAAGTTATGTAGGTACTATCCAGGGATGGGAATCTTCTACGGATGGTGGACTTACCTGGACTTCAATTGCAAATACTACCGCAACAGAGAATTATGTGAACGTATTAACAACTACTATGTATCATGTAATTGTTAACAGCGGTGTTTGTTCTTCTGATACTTCTGCAACAGCTACAATCACTGTAGATCCTCCTTCTGTGGGAGGAACATTGACGGCGGGCGACACGGTATGTGCAAGCTCTAACTTAGGGACGTTGACCGTGAGTGGCTTTACCGGCACGATACAGCATTGGGAATCTTCTACCGATGGCGGAATTACTTGGCTAACGCTGGCGAACACTTCTGCTACACAAACTTACATGAATCTCGCAGTTACTACTTCTTACAGAGTATTTGTAAAAAGCGGTGTTTGTAACGGCACCACTTCCAATATCATTACCATTACTGTTGATCCGGTTGCAGTCGGCGGAACCCTTAACGGAAGTGCCACCGTTTGCGATACCATCAATAGCGGAACATTGAGTTTAACAGGTTCTGTTGGTACAGTGCTTAACTGGGAATCATCAACCGATGCCGGATTAACCTGGAGTACAATCGTTAATGCAACTACCAGCCAGAACTATACAAATTTAACGGATACCACCTGGTTCAGAGCCATTGTAACAAGCGGCTTATGTGGCAATGATACTTCATCCACCGCTACAATAACTGTAAACCCTGCAACCGTTGCCGGAATGGTATCGATGAGTGATACGGTTTGTACAGGGATGAATTCTGACACACTTTATCTTACAGGATATACGGGTGCTATCCTGGGATGGGAATCATCTTCAGACGGCGGTTTTAACTGGGCGTCGGTTTCCAATACAACTGATTCTTTGATCTATAATAACCTGACGACATCCATGATGTACCGCGCAATTGTAAAAAGCGGTATTTGTAACGCTGCTACTTCCTTGAGTGCTACTATTTCGGTTGATCCAATGGCGGTAGGCGGAACAGTTTCCGGCGGAACAACTATCTGTGATACAATAAACAGCGGAACTTTGACCTTAACCGGATCGGTTGGTTCAGTTCAAAACTGGGAATCATCAACGGACGGCGGCTTAACCTGGGCTGCTATTATAAATAGCACGACAACATTAAACTACACGAATTTAACAGATACCACTTGGTTCAGAGCAATTGTAATGAGCGGCATCTGTGGTAGTGATACATCCACTTCAGCAACAGTTTATGTTAATCCTGCTACCGTTGCGGGAATGATATCTGTGAGCGATACAGTTTGTTCAGGTACAAATAATGGAACGCTCTACCTTATGGGTTATACCGGTTCGATCTTAGGATGGGAAACATCTGTGGATGGAGGATTCAACTGGATCCCATTATCGAATACAAGCGATTCACTGGTTTATAATAACCTGACGGTGACCACCATGTATCGTGCGATTGTAAAAAGCGGTATTTGTAATTCAATGACTGCTACCGCTGCAACCATTACAGTAAACCCTGTTTCAGATGCCGGAACAATTTCCGGTGCAGTGGCAGGTTGTGAAGGTACGAATGGTGGCACTTTAACAGTTGCCGGCTATGCAGGAACGATTCAGGATTGGGAATCATCAATTGATGCTGGAACTACATGGACCAGCTTAGTGAATACAACTTCTTCACAAACTTACCTGAATTTAACTGATACGACTTGGTACAGAGTAATTGTGCAGAGTGGCGTTTGTTCTGCAGATACTTCGGCATCTGTTGCGGTAATTGTATATCCTAAGCCAGTTGCGATGTTTAGCGCTGATACAGTTTGCTATGGAAATGTTACAACCTTTACCAATGCTTCTACCATTTCTTCCGGATTCATACAATTCAATCAGTGGGATTTTGGTGATGGAAGCAATTCCTTATCGGTTAGCCCAACACACATGTACGGTGCTGCCGGAACATATACAGCAAATCTGTTATTAACCTCCAATCAAGGTTGTTTGGATACTGCAACTGTTAGTGTATTGGTAAACGCTCTTCCTCCATCAACCATTACAGCAAGCGGACCTTTGCAATTCTGCTCTGGCGATTCTTTAATATTGAGTGCTGCAACAGGAGGATTTGATTATCTGTGGAGCACAGCAGATACAACGCAAAGTATTACGGTAATGAGTGCAGGAACGTATGTATTAACAATCAGTGATACGTTGACCGGTTGCATGGCAATGGATTCTGTTGATGTAACAGTTCTGCCTTCGCCAACTGTTTCAGCTGGAAATGATGTTACGCTGAGTCTTGGCAGCAGCGTTGTTCTTAACGGAACAGGTGCAGGCGTTGTGACCTGGAGCTGGTTTCCTAACACAGGATTAGATAATCCGACTCTTCCTGATCCCACTGCAAGCCCGGTTGCTACAACAATTTATACTTTAACAGGTATTGATGTGAATGGATGCTCCGATTCGGATACCATGACAGTCACGGTTATTATGGATTACAATGTGATCATCTCCAATGTTATGACACCGAATGATGATGGCTATAACGACAGATGGATTATTCAGAACATTGAAAATTATCCGAATACGCAGGTAATGGTAGTTAACCGTGAAGGACAGCAGGTGTTCTCATCCGAATCATATGATAACAATTGGGATGGCCAGGGCTTGCCTGATGGAACATACTATTACATTATTAAGTTCGAGAATGATGTAAAGATCTTTAAAGGTGCTATTACAATATTGAAACAAAGCACTAAATAAAAAGATTAACTGAAACTGAACTTAAAACATCAACATTAAAAATTATATCCTATGAGGAATTTAATTATATCATCTGCTCTTATTCTTTTAACAGGAACAACCATCGCTCAGCAGGTTCCATTTAGCAGTCAGTATTATGCCAACCCGTTTGTGACCAATCCTGCTTTTACAGGAAACCATGAGCGAACAAACGCTTTTCTGACACATCGTTCACAATGGACCGGAATAGCAGGCGCTCCACAAACAAGTTATTTAACAATTGATGGTCCGATCGAAGCAAAGAACGTAGGCTTAGGGTTGAACCTTTATTCCGATGTAACGGACATCACCAGCCGTGTAGGAGCTTTCGCCAACTATTCTTACAAACTGAAAGTGAACGACGATAATAATTTGTTTTTCGGATTGGCTTTGGGCGTGATCAATAATAGAATTGATTTTTCTAAAGCTGTTGTTCGTGATGCAAACGATCCTTTCTTATTTGCGGATTCTCAACAGAAAACAGTTTTCAGTGCTGATTTCGGTTTAGCATATACCTGGAAGAAATTGGAAATCGGCCTATGCGCACCACAGATATTGGGTAACACGATTCGTTATAAGAAAACAGATAATGAGACCAGCTATTATAAACTGGCCCGCCACTATCAGGGATCGGTAAAGTATGTGTTTGATGTGGTAAAAGAAAAGGAAATAACGGTTTATCCCTTGATCATGGTACGTTATGCGACAGGATCTGTTTTCCAATATGATGCTAATTTGGTGCTCGACTGGAAAAAGATCGGCTGGGTTGGCGTTACTTACCATAGTAACTATGCCGTAGCTATAAGCGGAGGATTACGTTACAAAAATATCGCAGTTGGTTATGCGTATGATCTTGGCATCAGTAAAGTGAAATCATACACTGGTTCTACTTCTGAATTTTTACTAAGCTATACTTTTGGCGGTGCTAAACAGGAAGAAGTAGCGAAAGAAGACCCGAAGGATGCGGTTATCGATGAAACAATTGCAAAATTAAAAGCAAAAACAGATACCAGCGAAGCTGAAATTCAAAGACTGAAAGAAGAACTTGCTAAATTGAAATCAGGTGGAACTTCTTCTAATTCGACAACAGAAGTAAACAGTACATTAACGGAAAATCTGATGCGCACAGGCTCCAGCACTGATTATGTAGATGAGAATGGTATGGGAATGGGCTCAGGCTTTTACGTGGTGATAGGTTCATTCAGCAGCAAAGACAATGCGAATAAGTTTAAAGATGCCAATGTAATAAAAGGATATAATAATTCACAGATCATTCAGAATCACAAAACTAAAGTATATTATGTGTTTGTAAACAGACAGGATAAACTGGCTGATGCAGAAGCGGAACAACTGAAATTCAAAACGGAATATCCGGATGTGTGGATTCAGAAGTTAGAATAAATTATAAATAGAGATTAAAAAACTCCGCCTCATAAAAGAAGCGGAGTTTTTTAATTTAGCTCAGTAAGGAATTGCCAGCAGACAGTTATCTCGGGTATTCCACTCGCACATGATATACATTCATGAGTTTCTTTTTGAAAATCTTTTTCAGTGTATTGATATCTCTAAAAGTGATATCTGAATTCATGTATTGGTTTTGCTCGATCTGTGTAGTAATAATACTCTCTACTAAATTGTCGATGGTTTCCATATCATATTTTTTCAGACTTCTGGATGCGGCTTCCACGGAATCTGCCATCATCAAAACTGCTGTTTCTTTAGAAAAAGGTATTGGCCCAGGGTAATGAAATTTTGATTCGTCTATCTGTTCTTCAGGAAAAGCTTTTTTGTAAGAACGGTAGAAATAAGCGGTGATGGTGGTGCCGTGATGTGTGCGGATGAAATCGATGATCTGTTCCGGTAAATTATTCCTTTTTGCAATCTCAATTCCTTTTATCACATGGCTGATAATAATCGCTGCACTTTCATCAAAGCTCATTTCATCATGCGGGTTCATTCCGCTAGCCTGATTCTCAATAAAATACATTGGCATTTCCATTTTACCTATGTCGTGATATAGTGCGCCAGTCCTAACCAGTAAAGCATTTCCACCGATGGTGTAAATGGCTTCTTCGGCCAGGTTCGCCACTTGCAGGGAGTGCTGAAAAGTGCCCGGTGCACGGGATGCCAGCTCGCGTAATAGTTTTCCGTTCGTGTCAGACAGTTCAAGAAGAGATACATCGGAAATAAAACCGAAAAGTTTTTCAAACACGAAGATCAGCGGATAAGAAAATAAAGTCAGTAACGAGCTGATACCAAACCATGCGAAATTCTGCCAGGTAAGCGCATCACTTCCTCCCTCCTGAATGATGGTCAAACCGATGTAAGCAGCACTGTATGTTAAGAAAATAACGCCAGCGGAGATAAAAATCTGTGAACGGTTACGCATATTCACGATGCTGAAAATTGCGACCATGCCCCCCAATAGCTGAATGAAAGCGAATTCAAAGCGGTCGGGTGCCATGAAAGAAATAATCAGCACTGTTACTAAATGTACAAACAGCGCGACACGTGTATCATAAAATGCCCGGATAATGATGGGCAGGATGCAGAAGGGAAGGATATAGACTCCAAAGGATTGCGAACCGGATGCAAAACGAGTCATCAGGACTTGGAGAACAATCAGCATCAGGATAAAAGTGATCTTGGCATTATCCAAAAATATATCCTTGCGGAAAAATCCTAAGAAGGCAATAAGAACAGAAAGGCAAACAGAAACAATCATGATCTGGCCTATCAAAATAAACAGGTAGTCGCCTGTTCCGCCTGATTGTCCTTCGTATTCCGCTTTTAAGGACTCAAGAATCTGGTATTTTTGAGCATCAATAATCTCGCCTTTGGATATAATACTTTGTTCTTTCAAAATAATATCTCGTGATGGAGAAATTTCATCAATGGCTTGCTTTAATATTTTGTCGGAAGTAGCTTTATCATAGAAAATGGTATGAGCAATGACATTTTCAAGTGTCGGTAGCAAAACTTTCTCATAAGCCGCACCAGCGCTACTTAACTGCTTTTGTACATAATCGTAGGCGGAGGTGATGGTATGGAAGTCGCGCAGATCATGCTCTTCGGCAATGTTATTGTTTACAACATAAATGGAATAATCAGGGGTTTTGTTTTCAATAATTGCATGAGGCTCAATGATTCCTTTGCTATAAACGGAATCAAATATTTTTGTGGCAATTGATAATGCTCTTTCTTTAGAAATACTTTTTTTGTCCCACTTTGTTTCTATTTCGGAGATAAGTTGCGCTTTTTTTGCTTTAACAATGGCATTGTCGAACTTGAAATACGGCTTTGCATTTTTGATGATCTCTGATTTTTCATTTGCCAGCTCTTCTTTGGATTTTTTAATGGCAAAGTCAAAGGGAGCGATAAGGTCTTCATGCAACCAGGGTTTTCCTTTTAAATTCTGAAACTCATATTTGAATTTCCCTTGTTTCGGAAATATATATACGATCAGGGTCACGGCAATGATAAAAAGAATGCCTTTGTATATTTCAGGATGACTGTGTCGAATGAAAGAAATGAATTTTTTCATTGGTATGGATTATAATGCGAAAATAACCATTTATTAAGCCTTTTCCTTTGTTAAAAGTGTTCTTTGTACACAGGTTTATTCACAATTATTTGAAAACCATGCCTAAGTTATTTTTTGCCCTGTAAAATGGCCCTAGACTAGCACTGCAATGACCGCTTAAACCCTTATTTAAATCTTGTAAAAAGCGCTAATATTGTGTAAATTTGTGCTCAAACTAAAACTAACAAATAACAGATTTATGAAAGAAGTATATATCATATCGGCAGTAAGAACACCACTAGGAAGTTTTGGCGGTGCACTGGCCGGAGTTTCAGCAACAAAATTGGGCGCAGCAGCAATAAAAGGTGCGCTTGCGAAAGCAGGTGTAGACGGAAAAGAAGTTCAGGAAGTATATATGGGAAGCGTGTTACAGGCGAACCTTGGACAGGCTCCTGCGCGTCAGGCAGCCATGTTTGCCGGTTTGCCAAATACTGTTCAGTGTACAACAATCAATAAAGTATGTGCATCGGGAATGAAAGCGATCATGATTGGCGCTCAAAGCATTATGTGCGGCGATGCTGATGTAGTGGTTGCAGGAGGAATGGAAAACATGAGCGCTGTGCCTTTTTATTCAGAAAATCTGCGTTGGGGAAATAAATATGGTAATGTTGCCATGATTGATGGATTAGCGAAAGACGGTTTAACAGATGTATATCACAATTATCCGATGGGAAATGCAGCAGACCTTTGCGCGAAGGAGTGTAATATCTCCAGAGAAGAGCAGGATGCATTTGCAATTGAATCATACAAACGTTCACAAGCGGCATGGGCTGCCGGGAAATTCAACGATGAGATCGTACCTGTAGAAATCCCACAACGTAAAGGTGATCCTGTGATCATGAAAGAAGATGAAGAATATAAAAATGTTCGTTTTGACAAAATCCCGGAATTAAAGGGCGCATTCTCAAAAGAAGGAACGGCAACAGCAGCTAATTCGTCTACGATGAATGATGGTGCAGCAGCGCTTGTACTAATGAGCAAAGAGAAAGCAGAGAAACTGGGCTTGAAACCGATTGCTGTTCTTAAAGGATATGCAGATGCGGAACATGCTCCGGAATGGTTTACAACTGCACCTTCCATTGCTGTGCCGAAAGCAGTTGCGAAGGCAGGAATGAAAATGGAAGACATACAGTTCTTCGAATTGAACGAAGCATTTTCTACTGTTGGAATTGTGAACATGCAGAAAATGAAATTGGATGCATCTAAAGTAAATGTGAATGGTGGTGCGGTGTCGTTAGGACATCCATTGGGTTGTTCCGGTGCACGCATTGTAGTAACTTTGATCCATGTATTACAACAAAATAAAGCAAAATACGGTGCTGCCGGCATTTGTAATGGTGGTGGTGGAGCCAGCGCTGTTGTTGTTGAATTAGCATAAAAGTAAAATGTAGCAGGTATCGGGTATCAGGACGAATGTCTTAATACTTGATACCTGATACTTAATACAAAAAAATGTTCGGAATTTGCAATCTTAGTATCATCCCTTGCAGGAAAGAACCTTCAGACAGAAGCGAAATGGTAACACAGCTTTTGTTCGGAGATCATTTCGAGGTATTGGAAGTGCAGGGTAGCTGGTGCCGTATCAAAACTGCTTACGATGATTATGAATGCTGGGTGGACAAAAAACAGTTCCTGCCGATAGAACAACATACCTTCGATATCCTCAGCTCCACAGAAATTTTTTGTGTAAATGAATTGATCCAGATCATAACTGATAATAAAAGCGGCCAATTGTATCCCATTGTTATCGGAAGCACCCTTCCTAATTTTGATGATGGAGAATGCGTCGTGCAGAATGTATCTTTCGCTTATGATGGCGCTTTTATTAATGGAGCGCTACCTTTTACAAAAAGTGGAATTATTGAAACAGCAATGATGTATCTCAATAGTCCTTATCTCTGGGGTGGTAAAACGCCTATGGGCATCGATTGCTCGGGTTTTACGCAAATGGTATATAAGCTGAACGGCATAAAAATAAAACGAGATGCTTTCCAACAGGCGGATCAAGGTGAGACATTGAGCTTTGTGGAAGAAGCGGAGCCGGGCGATCTGGCTTTTTTCGATAATGAAGAGGGGCGCATTGTGCATGTTGGAATTGTGATGGACAATAATAAAATCATTCATGCGGCAGGAAAAGTTCGTATTGATGGTTTCGATCATCAGGGGATTTTTAACAATGATAAAAAAGATTATTCTCACCGTTTACGATTGTTAAAGAGGATTGTCGGATAGGTGGTCTTCCTTTTTTAAAATCAATTCATGTTTAAGCATTTTCTTTTCCTTCCTTTTTTCTTTTGCACGTTTGTAGCGCCAGCTCAATATGATGCAGAATGCTTTATAAACACAAAAAAAGAAGTTCGTCTTGCTGTTGAAAGTGCAATAAAACAGCCGGGCGATTCGGTTTATATCAAAGACTCTATATTTGTAAATGGTGTTAAGCGGTATATCGACACCGCAATGCGGGTTTGGCATTTGGAGGATGATCCTTATGTAAAAAGGTTTGTAGGCTGCCGGATGCCCGACTTCTCTTTCTTTACCGTTCAGAAAAATGAAATGTCGGTCAACAGCATCCGTTCTGATTTCACTATTATCAATTTTAGCTCAACAACATACGGGGATGTCAGTAATGCTCGTATGCATCAGCTCTGCAAACTGAAAAAACGTTTAAATGATAGTCTCACGGTGTTGAATATTTTTGCGGACAATGATAAGCAAGTACTCGCTTATGCGGCAAATTATGAGGAGAATGTCGAATTTGTTGCGAATGCGGACCTTATTACCTACAACTATACATTCAATGGTGGGGCAATCATTTATGTTCTTGATAAGTATAAGAATATCATTTATGTAAAGAGCGGGCATAACTATCGCGATACGCCCGATGAGATCTATTCTGAATTACTTGAACTGATTCGGGCAAGCAATTGTTCGGATTAAAGATTGATCTTTATTTCTTCTCCAAGAAATTTAGGTTGTGTATGAAAAACATAAAGATCCAACACCGCTTTGAATTTCGCAAAATGTTCGCGGGTTCTTGTCTTGAGTGAATATTGTTGGGGAACATCCTTTGCATTAAATGCAACCACATCCATGTCGTAATAATCCCCAATGAATAAGGCTCTCTGGTTGTGAAATTCCTGTGATATAACGGTTATGTTTTTTTGCCCGAATACTTTCAGGCATCTGACCATGGAATCCAATGTCCGGAATCCCGCGTAATCGTCTGTAATGCAACTGTCAGGAACACCTAATGCAATCAGGGAATTTCTCATGTCCGTTGTTTCATCGTATTCCTTCTTACGATTATCGCCACTGACAATGATGTGTTTGATTTTTCCGGCCTTAAATAATTTGGCAGCGGCCTCTATCCGGTATTTAAAAAATAGATTTTCAGAGCCATTTAACAGGTTCTTGCTTGTTCCCAGAAGTATTGCGACATCATTGGCCGGAATTGCTTCCACATCCGAATACAGACGGTCTTTGGTGCTTCTAATGATCCAGTAATTGCTGATAATAATAAGTATGGCAACAAATACGGCCAGGAGAAACGACCATTTAAACAATTTCTTGAAAGAGATTTTTTGCATGCTGCTTAAAAAACTAAAAATATAAATCGATGAGCACAAATGCGGCGAACACAACGCTCGCAATTCCATTGGTGGTGAAAAATGCAATATTGACTTTCGAAAGGTCGTTTGGTTTTACGAGCAGGTGCTGGTAGCAAAGCAAGGCTGAATAGAAGCATGTGCCGATCCAATACCAGACATTGAATTTTGCATAAAAGCCAGCATAAATAATGAACACTGCGCTCATCACATGAAGAAGGGTGGAAAGTTGCAGTGCGCCTTTTTTTCCTAATAATACTGGTATTGATTTTAAATTTTTAGAACGATCGAACTCCTCATCTTGTAAAGCATAAATGATATCAAAGCCACTTACCCAAAAAAGAACAGCGAATGAAAAGAATAGCGGAAGCCAATCAAATTTTCCGGTAACCGCAAGGTAAGCGCCGATCGGAGCAAGTGACAAGCCTAAACCCAATACCAGGTGACATAAGGCGGTGAAGCGTTTTGTTAAGCTATATCCCAATACAACTGCCAATGCAACCGGAGATAAATAAAAACAGAGCAGATTGATGAAATACGTAGTAACAATAAACAGCAGGCAATTGATGAGCACAAAAATAAATGCTGATTGTGGCTTTACAATTCCTGCAGGGATTTCCCTCACCGCTGTTCTTGCATTTTGCTCATCGATCTTCCGGTCGATAAAACGATTAAAACCCATAGCAGCACTGCGTGCGAATACCATGCAAAGAACAACCAATGCAAAGAGCGTAATGTCGAATTTTGCACTTGTGTAAGTAATGGCCAGGAAATAGCCAATGATCGCAAAGGGAAGGGCAAATATGGTATGACTGAATTTTACTAAAGATAAATAGTTGCTGACCGTATTTTTTCTGGCTTCCATTGTTATCTGCTTAAGCTGCCCATAACAATAATGTAAAGCACAATCAGTATCGGAATGGAGCTTAGGATCATGCCGAAAATACCGGGAGTGAATTTTGACTTGTTGATTGAGTTCTTTGTATCGAAGTATACATAGATGGTAGAGCATATCATTCCCAGAAAGCCTATCGGCAATGATAAAAATATTCCATACGGAGCAAAGCAAAGTAGGGCCGCACCCAGTCCTAAAATAATGGACACGATTCCCAGGATGTAAAGTTTTTTCTGCATAATAATTTATTGCAAAATTATCATTTTTTCTGTTGCAACGATTCTTTCATCCTGAACTAATTTGCAGAAATAAATTCCGGCGGAAAGCTTATTTAATTCAATGGATGAATCGTTGATGTGATGAGTTGAGATCAATTGTCCGATTCCGTTATAAACGAGTAAATCGGTTTTCGCATTTTTTTGAATGTTAAAGAAATCAATAGTAATACTTCCCGCAGCCAATGAAGGGTTGGGGTAGATCAGAAAAGAACTGGCGGCAGTATTGTTGTTCAATTGAGTCGTAAGGCATCCTGTCAATGCATTGAAAGCATTTGCTTTTCCATAGCCATATTGATTATTCGGAACTGTTCCGGTATAAGCATCTATTGTTGTGCAATTAATAATCGCATTTTTAACATCCATGGCTGTTGCGCCAGGATTCTTTTGAAGGTAAAGCGCTGCAATTCCGGCAACACCAGGGCTGGCTGCCGATGTTCCTCCTCCACGGGTATGATATCCGCCCGGATCATAATAATCAGGATAAGCAATGGCGTCGGCAGGAAGATTGGCAAGGATGGAGCAGGACATGATAAAATCGCCGGGTGCGGCAATATCAGGTTTAGTTCTTCCATCACGCGTAGGTCCTGAGCTGGAGTTGGGATGCCTTTTTCCCGGGATCCTCAAATTGTCGACATACAGCATATTGTTGTAATTTGTTACGCTTTTCCGATTGGTGTAATTACCAACCGTTATTACATTATCCAGGCATTGGAAACTGGAAACCATTGTTTGATTGAGATCAGGAAGCTTGTAATAGATGCTGTCGGGCATGCTTGCAGCTGAGGGAAGACCTGTGTTCACCACGTCAAAATTCCAAAGGTTGAACTTGCCGGTTCCGGTGGTAATCAGCCTCCAGTTGTAAGCAATAGAATCCGGAATTATTTTGAACTGCATGGAATACGTGCCGCCAACCAGATCTCCATAACTCTGTATGATCCCAATGCGGTTACCACTTTTATACAAAGTATCTGCTTTTAGAATTCCTAAGTTGGAAGCTATATCGGAAAACAAAATATTTCCGCGATAAGAATGGAATGGACTCATTTTATCTGCACCAATTGAGAAATCAACATTTTTCAAATCGTTGGTGTCGGCCCACATTTCCAAATAGATATTGCCACCTGAATTAAAGAAGGTGAAATTGGTATCTGCACTCACGGTGTAACCAAGGTGAAAAGGGATATCTCCTGCATTTCCTGCAGCGGCAACAAATGCTCGTCCCGGCTGCGCGGTGATCATGTTTTTGATCAGCTGTGCCTGTAGATCCAGCCCGTCATGCGAGCCGTAATAATCTCCCAGGCTGGCATTGATCACGCAAGGTTTACCCAGGGAATTTGCTTTGCTGTAAATATAATCCACGGCATCTGTCATTCCTGTTGCATTTGAGCCGTAAAAGTCAAAAGCGACGAACACGATATCCGATTTTGGCGCTACACCTTTATATGTTCCCGACGCCAATCCGTTTCCTGCAGCAATCCCGCTTACATGTGTGCCATGCCCGTTCCAGGCAATGTCATTATGCGCACTGGCAAGTCCACCGTCAATTTCCGTATTGTTCCATTCCTGTCCATAACCATAAGACGGCGTGTTTGCAGCAATGGCTTGTGTCTGGTCCCAGAGAAATTTCACCCGTGTGTTTCCCAGACTATCTCTGAAATCGGGATGGTTAAAATCGATTCCTGTGTCAATAATGCCCATAACAATTCCGCTTCCGTTGTAACCTTGTGTGAGTGGGGCTTGTCCGGCATGTACGGGAATTACATTATTGTTCAGAAGCATGGTGTCGTTCATCGGTTTAAAATGCGGAGGATATGCTTCAATACGTTTGATGTTTGTATTGCCTGCAAAAACAGAAAGAGCAGATACCGGAATTTTAACTGCAGCAATATCACCCGCAAAGTATTTCATTTTACCATTCACAGAGGAGGTCAGTTGTTCTATGGTCGGAATGTCGCCTTTTATAAATACGTCGATTAATTCTGAAGTATGCAGATTGTTTTTCACTGCCAGTGAAAAGTTCATTTTACTTTGGGCGTAATTATTTATTGCAAAGGATATAAAAATAAATAAGGTATAAAATCGTTTCATTTCTATTGAATATTTACGAAATTTACGATTCTAACAGCGATTTTGCTACTTTTGAGATGAAGTATTTATTATATCCCTTTTTTCTGTTAATGGTTGTCGGGGGTCAGGCCCAATCCGATTCAATTGCTTATTCCCGGGATTATGAGTTCAAAGAAGGCGTTTTTTTGAATTTCGATCAATTTAAGAACAATGCACCTATTCTTAAATCAGCCATTGTTTCTGCTGTGCCGAAAAGCCAGATCGATTTTATTTCTGAAGTACTGGATCAAAAGAACCTGGTTTACAAAGATTCTGCAGGAAATGAGCAAAAGATCGAAACAGCCAATATCTGGGGATATTGCCAGAACAGAACAATAGCCGTCAATTTTAACAAGGGATTTAACAGGATAAATGTGATCGGAACATTCAGCCTGTTTTCTGCTTTGGTTATTAAAACTCCCATTGACAGGGATCCGATGGGCAATGTCTATAATATGAATACTTCCTACGAGGAGCTGCATCAATTTGTATTAGATACCAAAACCAATAAAGTGCTTGATTTCAATGTAAAAAACATGGAACTTCTACTCAAGAATGATCCAGTGCTTTATGAACAGTTTATGAAGTTGAAAAAGCGCGCAAAGGCCGATTCTATCTTTATTTACCTGAGGAAATTCAATGAAAAGCATCCGCTTTACCTTCCCGTAAAATAACCGTTATTTTCTCGCTGGAATTTACGATATTTGCAGCCGTAAAATGGAGATACGTAAATCAGGCGTTCAACAATCCCTGCTCTTTCTAATTCTCCATTTCACATGATTTTTAAATTCACAAACTAATTATTAAAACAATGTCAGAAGGCAGACAAATTATTTTTTCCATGGTGAACGTGAGTCGCACGTTGCCTGCTGGAAAAACCATCCTGAAGGATATTTATCTATCATTCTATTATGGTGCTAAGATCGGTATCCTAGGTTTGAACGGTTCCGGTAAATCCACTTTATTGAAGATCATTGCCGGAGTTGAAAAAAATTACCAGGGCGATATCCACTTTTCTCCCGGATATAAAATCGGGATGCTTGAGCAGGAGCCCAAGCTAGATGAAACAAAAACAGTGATTGAAATCGTCCGTGAAGGTGCTCAGGAGCATGTGAACATACTGAACGAATACGAAGAAGTAAATAATAAATTCGCGGAACCGGAGTATCTGGATGATCCTGATAAAATGGATAAGCTGATCAATCGCCAGGCGCAATTGCAGGACCTTATCGATCAGTTTGATCTTTGGAACCTGGATAATCGTTTGGAGCAGGCAATGGAAGCATTGCGTTGTCCGGAAAGTGATGCATCAGTTAAAAATTTATCCGGAGGAGAGCGCAGGCGAGTAGCACTTTGTCGCTTACTAATCCAGGAGCCGGAGATTTTATTATTGGACGAGCCGACCAACCACTTGGATGCCGAATCAGTTGATTGGCTGGAGCAGCATTTACAAAATTATAAAGGGACAGTGATCGCGGTAACCCACGATCGTTATTTCCTTGACAATGTTGCGGGTTGGATCCTGGAGCTCGACAGAGGTGAAGGCATTCCATGGAAAGGGAATTATTCTGATTGGCTGGACCAGAAACAAAAGCGTTTGGCTCAGGAAGAAAAAACAGAAAGCAAGCGTCAGAAAACGTTGTTGCGCGAGTTGGATTGGGTTCGCCAGGGTGCTAAAGGGCGTCAGTCGAAATCAAAAGCTCGTTTACAGAATTACGAAAAAATGCTGGGCGCAGATGCAAAATCAACAGAAGAGAAATTGGAATTGTTTATTCCGAATGGTCCGCGTTTAGGAAACGAAGTGATTGAGGCACTTGACGTTTCAAAAGCATTTGGTGATAAATTATTATATGAGCATTTGAATTTCAAACTGCCACCGGCAGGAATTGTCGGGATCATCGGACCAAACGGTGCCGGTAAAACAACGTTGTTTCGCATGATAATGGGCGAGGAAACGCCTGATCAGGGTGAATTTAAAGTTGGCTCAACCGTAAAGATTGCCTACGTAGATCAATCTCATACAGACATTGATCCGGAAAAAACAATTTATGAAGTGTTGACAGGCGGAAGTGAGAATATTGTAATTGGTGGGCAAACATTGAATTCCCGCGCTTATGTTTCCAAGTTTAACTTTAACGGTTCGGATCAAGGAAAAAAATGCGGTATACTTTCCGGTGGGGAGCGTAATCGTTTGCACCTGGCATTAACATTGAAAAAGGAAGCGAATGTTTTGCTGCTGGATGAGCCAACCAATGACTTGGATGTAAACACTCTGCGTGCATTGGAGGAAGGTTTGGAAAGTTATGCAGGATGTGCTGTAATTATTTCCCACGATCGTTGGTTCTTAGACAGGGTGTGTACACACATTCTCGCATTTGAAGGCGATTCACAGGTATATTATTTTGAAGGCGGATATTCTGAATATGAAGAAAATAAAAAGAAACGTCTTGGTAATGTGGAACCGAAGCGGGTTCGCTATAAAAAATTAACAGTTTAATATTTTTTATTCTGTTTGGCTTAAAATTTAATGAGGATCTACTAGATCCTCATTTTTTTTGACCATGCGCTACTTATTCCTTTTAATTTTCTTTTCTATCAGCCAGATGCTACTTTCACAAAATGAAGTGATTTACATCTGGAGTGGTGCGGTTACTCACACTTCCGCCAAGGTAAATGCCAAAATGAGCAATGCTTCGTCCAGCATTCGCCTGGTAGTGGACGATGACAGCACTTTTGCTTCGCCTTTGTATTCTCCCTATTATTCGGTGAGTTCGGCAAGTAACCTTATGGTGAGCATGGAGATCAATGGATTGAATTCGCTCACTACTTATTTTTATGCAGTAGAATCAGGAGGTGTGATTGATGCAAGCTCTAGTGATATTGGGCGATTCAAAACCTTTGCATCTGGTCCGTTTTCATATTCATTTGTGGTTGGCAGCTGTGCTTTAAGTTCCAGCCACAAGGTATTTGATGTGATCAGAAGCATGTCCCCAGCCTTTTTTTTGAGTATGGGTGATCTGCATTACGAGGATCCGAACAGCGGATCCAATATTAACGTACATCGCTTACCATATGAAAATTCAGTGCTTTCTAAAGCCCCTGCTGCTAAATTATTTAAGGAAGTTCCTTTTGCCTATATGTGGGACGATCATGATTTTTGTGGTAATAATTCGGATAGTACCTATGCAGGAAAAGCCAATGCCAGAAAAGCCTACCACGAATATGTGCCGCATTATCCTCTGGCCTTAGGCACTGGACCAAATTTCCCAATCGCTCAGGCATTCACAGTTGGAAGAATTCATTTTATACTTACTGATCTGAGATCGCAACGGTCTTCCAGTAGCGCGATGCCCCCTTCGCAACGAACCTGGTTTGAGAATGAGTGTCTTTATGCGAGGGACAACAATCTGGTGATCGCCTGGCTGAGTACTTATTCCTGGTCAGGAACGGGATCCGATAATTGGTCGGAATTCTCCACAGAAAGGAAGTCAATCAACGATTTTTTATTCTGCAATCAGATCGAAAATCTTTTTATTTTATCGGGCGATGCTCATATGTTAGGTATTGACAATGGGAGCAACAGCAATTTTTCATCCAATACTTGTGGGTTTTATCCCTATCCCAATTTTCAGGCGGCAGCTTTAAATCAGAATGGCTCGTACAAAGGCGGCGTATACAGTGAAGGTGGCTATTTTATGAATCCGAATGCCAGTTTCGGGCAATTTGGTTTAGTGGATGTTCTGGATAGTGGATCAGATAGTATTTGTATCAGTTTGAAAGGCTACCGTGTGGATGTCACGGGAACGACCATTACAGTAATGAATTCCTATAATTTTTGCCGGCAGCTGCTTGCAACGGCTGTTGAAGAAGGAGTGGAAAAGCAAGACATTCTTTCTGTCAGGCCTAATCCATCCAATTCATTATCGATCGGTTTTACTGATAAAATTTTTCTTCGCTCGGTGAAAATATATTCAATTCTAGGAAATTTACTGTTTGCTGAAAATATTAATGCCTACACATCGGACTATTCACCATCTTTGTCACAGTTAACGACAGCCTGTTATATCGTCGAAGTTGAAACAGACAAGCAGGTTATTCGAACATACTGGATAAAAAAATAGTTCGCTATGAAAAGATTGGTTCTTGGAATTGTAATAGGAGGAATTGTTGGTGCAGTTCTTATCCTGTTGGTTATCACTTTGTTTAATAAAAATCGTTCAGGTAGTGAAGAGGGGTTGCGACTGGTGGCAAATGATTCAACATCCAATAATAACGATGTAAAAAAGCAGCAGATGCTTGTTTACGGCGATTATATGGATCTTGATAGTACCGATTATTTGTTGATTCCATTAGGCATGAAGACGATTGATGAAAAAGAAAACAGAGGGCTTCGTTCAAAATCATCTGATGAGTATGAGGAATCTACAAGCGGTAGCTACAGAAGCTATAAATATAATTTTTACTCCCTGGATTTCGGGAACTGCAACAATATTATTTTTTACAATAAGAAAACGGAAGAAACGCATTTGCTTTTGCAAAAGCCTGCCATTATTTCGCAATTTTATTTTCCTTATTATGATAAAGAATATGTAGGGGAGAAGTATTATTTTCTGCTGTTAGGCATCCGCGGCGAAGACACCAACCTGGATGGCTACATTAATAGCGAAGATGCTGAAAGAATCTGCATAGCTGATCTTTCGGGCCAAAACCTCGTACAGGTTACTCCTAATAATACGCAGCTGGTCGATTGGTTCATCGATGCTTCCACAAATACCATTTTGATGAAAGTTCGTTTTGATTCCAATAAAGATCAGAAATATAATTATTATGATGAAATTGAGATCTTAAAAACGTCAATCAATGCGCCTGCCACAGGAACTATCATCATTAATCAGGACATAAAGGATAATATCAAAAAGATCCTCGATAAGATTAAGTAGTAGTCCTAAATTATTAGATCGAATTGCGTTGTGCGACTTGATCTCTGTTGTTTATCAATGCCTCAAAAAATCAGAACGTGAGGTGTTTTATAAATTCAATTATAGCGCACAAGTTTGAGTTAAATAACACCTAACTAATTACTCCTGACTCCCAACTAACTCCCAACTCCCAACTCCTGACTCCCGACTCCCAACTCTCAACTCCTAACTCCCGACTCCCAACTCCTGACTCCCAACTCCGAACTCCCAACTCCTAACTACCTCACGAATTTCATTTCGCTGATCAGATTCTGAGCTCCGCCGTATTTGTCGATCAAAAATAATACATAACGAATATCGTTGCTGATGGTACGCTTGTATTTGCTGTCGAAATAAATATCGCCGCTCATGGCTTCCCAGTTGCCATCATATGCCAAACCCACCAGCTCGCCGTCTGCATTTAAAACAGGACTTCCTGAATTTCCTCCGGTAATATCATTGTTACTGATAAATGCCACATGCAGGTCGCCATTCTTATCGGCATAGGTTCCGTAATCTTTGTTTTTGTATAACTCCTTCAGCTTGGCAGGCACGTTGAAGCTGAAATCATTCGGATTGTCTTTTTCAATCACACCAGCTAAGGTTGTATACGATTTACATTCAATTCCGTCCTTTGGTGAATAGGATTTTACATTTCCATATGTTAAACGAAGCGTGCCGTTTGCATCCGGATAGAATTTTTTCTCCGGTTGCATCAACATCAGTCCTCTAATGTATTTACTTCCTTGGGTTGTATTGATGTTGTTAAAAGCGTCGATGTGCGGCTCTATGTTCGTAGTGTAATTTGTATAACATGCACGCACAAATTCAAATGCAGGATCTTTCTGAAGTTTTTTAAGATCAGGCTTTCCTAGAAATTTAGCCGCACTTTGAGAAGAGGTCATGATGCTTTTTTCGAATAGCGATTTCGCAAATTTTTCAAATGTTTCGGTGTTTGTTTTTCCTTTGTACTTCTTTAAAACATTTTTCATGATAGCAGGTTGCTGATCAACAGGAATGTTTTCGTAATACAACTGGATGATCTTCGCGAGGATTCGTTGCTCGGAAGGTCTGTTGAATGATTTGTAAAAAGTAACATTGAATTTATTGATTTGCTCCATCGCCTTTTTTACATCGTCAGCATTCTGCGGTGTAGCGCTTAATGCTTTTTCAAGTGCTGTATAATTCATTGCCGCAGCTAAAAGATTGGAACCCATGATCCCTTCTTTCATATACGTGGCATGCATTGCATACTTGTTGTAATCAGCATACGCTTTGTCGTAGTTCGCTAATATGTTTTCATATTCAGGCTTGCCTTTTGCCCAGGCAGAAAAATTCGCTTCGGTTTGCTTCTTTTCCTCATATACTTTCAATCGTTTCAGCTGCTCTGTTTGTCCGATAAAATATTTCCAATAATTGGAGATCTTTGCATATTGTGACGACAGCAGTAAGCGCGTACTGTCGCTTTTGTCCATTTCTTCTTTCCAGCTCTTCAGTCGAATCTCGCGAAGTGCTACAATGCTTGGATTAACCTTGCTGGTAGCCAGTTCGATACCATAAGAAGTTTCATATCTGTTGGTGCGGGAAGGGAACCCATAAACCATTGTATAATCACCTTCTTCAATTCCTTTGAGAGAAATGCTCAAGGATTTTTTAGGCTTGTATGGCACATTGTCCGCGGAGTATTTTGCAGGCTTATTTTCCTTGTCAGCATAAATGCGGAACATCGAAAAATCGGCAGTGTGACGAGGCCACGTCCAGTTGTCGACTTCGCCGCCAAATTTCCCAATCGCTTGTGGAGGAGCGGCAACCAAACGGATGTCTGTAAATTTTTCAAAGACGAATAAATAAAACGCATTTTCTTTAAAAAATGATTTTACGGTTCCTTCATAGTGCGTTCCCTTTGTCGCATTTGCAACGATGGATTTAAAAAGTTCTTGTTTTTTTAGATCAGCAGCGCTTATTTCCATTCCGGCAATCTCTTTGTTTACCTTGTCGGAAACATCTTCCATTCTTACCAGGATGGAAGCAAACATATTATCATTGGGCTTTTCTTCTTTAAATGATTTGGCCCAGAAACCATTATCAAGAATGTTATCAGCAGCTGTACTGTGCTTTGCAATTGCTTCATAGCCGCAATGATGGTTGGTCAGTAACAATCCTTGGTCGGAAATCAACTCAGAAGTACAGCCTCCATTGAACCAAACGATCGCATCTTTCAGACTTGTATTGTTAATGTCGTAAAGCTGTTCAGGAGTAAGCTTTAAACCTGCTTTTTTCATTTGTTCATAATTGTCTTTCAGGAGCATTGGAAGCCACATGCCTTCATCAGCTTTTAATAAGTTGAATGTTAGAAGTTGAAAAACTATAAGTAATAAGGTTGTTTTTTTCATAGATCGTTTGCTGCTTATATTTTAGCGTTCACAAAACTATAAATTATAATGAATTAAGAACACTCAATCGGCTAAAGGCTTTAAAATCAGTTATAAATGACCCTTATTTCGGGATGAATGGTGAAGCGATTCGTACGGGAAAAATCACGATATTCGCATTCTAAATGAAGAACGAGTGAATTAGTGATTTAGAGAGTTAATCGATCGGTTAAAAGCAGTCGCTAACTTCTTTAAGTTCCAAATTCCCAAGATCAATAATTCAAAAAATGAAACCATCCATACCAAAAGGGACCCGCGATTTTTCACCTGTTGAAATGGTGAGACGCAACTATATATTTGATACCATTAAACAAGTGTTTCAGCGTTATGGCTATTTGCCGATTGAAACGCCTGCGATGGAGAATCTTTCCACCCTTATGGGGAAATACGGAGAAGAAGGGGATAAGTTGATCTTTAAGATATTGAATAGCGGGGATTTTAAGGAAGGTGTTGATTTAAATTTGGATTCGAAACAATTGGTCAACAAAATCTCCGAAAAAGCTCTTAAATATGACTTAACTGTTCCTTTTGCGCGCTACGTAGTTCAACATCAACATGAAATAACATTTCCCTTCAAGCGTTATCAGATTCAGCCTGTGTGGCGCGCAGATCGTCCGCAAAAAGGCCGTTATCGCGAGTTCTACCAATGTGATGCCGATGTGATCGGAAGTAATTCCCTCATCAATGAAGTTGAATTGACACAAATGATCGACGATGTATTCACAACATTGAAAGTGCCGGTACTGATCAAGATCAATAATAGGAAAATATTGAGCGGTATCGCTGAAGTGATTGGCGAAAAGGAGAAAATTGTGACCATTACGGTTGCAATTGATAAGTTGGATAAGATTGGCGCCGATGGTGTGAATAAGGAACTGCAAGAGAATGGCGTGAGTGCAGCTGCCATTGAAAAGTTGCAACCTTTAATTGAATTTAAAGGGACAACCTTAGAGAAAGTGAATTTTTTAAAAACATTGTTAGCCTCTTCTGAAATTGGTTTGAAAGGAATTGAAGAAGTAGAATACATTTTTAAAACGGTTGAGAGCCTGAAATTAAATACGGCGCAAGTGGAGTTGGACATCACGCTTGCTCGCGGTCTTAATTATTACACCGGTGCTATTTTTGAAGTAAAGGCGAATGTCGGAACTTTGACAAGCAGCATTTGTGGCGGCGGTCGTTACGATGATTTAACAGGGATTTTCGGATTGCCAAACATGAGCGGTGTTGGGATTTCTTTTGGAGCAGATCGCATTTACGATGTATTGAATGAGTTAAATTTATATCCTGAAACCGTTTCAGCATCTACAAAGTTATTGTTCGTTACTTTCGGAGAAGCCGAGCAAAATTATTGCCTGCCGTTATTAGCGCATGTTCGTAAATCGGGCATTAATTCCGAAATTTATCCTGATGCATCCGCAAAAATGAAAAAGCAAATGAGTTATGCGGATGATAAAAAGATTCCATTCGTAGTTATCATTGGCGGCGATGAAATGCAAAGTGGAATGTTGACATTAAAAAATATGCAGAGCGGGGAACAGGCGAAAATGAGTATCGATGAGATTATTAGAAAGCTAAATAAATAATTTACCGCGGAGGCGCGGGGACGCGGAGGATAAAATGGAAAAAGCAGAGTTTGATAGGATTTCTTCTGAGATAATGAGTGTCTGTATTACAGTTCATAAAGAAATGGGGCCGGGATTATTGGAGTCGGTTTATGAAATGTGTTTAATGAAAGAATTCGAGCTGAGGGGAATTAAGGCTAAGAGCCAAGTGACTGTTCCGCTTGTTTATAAAGGCTTCGAATTATCAAAGGAATTTAAGATAGATATTTTGGTCGAGGATGAAATTATTCTGGAATTAAAATCATCAGAAAAGCTACTCCCGGTATTCGAAGCGCAATTAATATCTTATTTAAGGTTGACTAATAAAAAATTAGGGTATTTAATTAATTTTAATGTGCCTCTAGTTAAAGAGGGTATAAAGCGATTAGTACACAATTATTAAAGAAATCTCTGCGCCTCCGCGTCTCTGCGGTAAAAAAATCTAACTATGCATCAAATAACCACATCCACCATCGATTTCAAAACAATTTCTGAAATCATATCTACAGACAAAAAACTTTCTTTATCAGAGGAAGCAAAAAAGAATATTACTCGTTGTCGTGAGTACCTCGATAAAAAAATGCTTTCTCAGAAAGATCCTATTTATGGTATTAATACTGGTTTTGGCTCTTTATGCAATGTGGTAATCCCCGATGAAGAATTGGAAAAGCTTCAGCAGAATTTGGTAATGTCTCATGCTTGCGGTACAGGCGATGAAGTCCCGAAGGAGATTGTGAAGCTGATGTTATTGTTAAAGATCCAGGCTTTATCCTACGGTAAATCTGCGGTGCAATTGCAGACTGTGGAGCGCCTTGTTGATTTTTTCAACCATGATATTTTGCCTGTTGTTTATCAGCAAGGTTCATTAGGTGCCTCAGGTGATCTTGCTCCGCTGGCACATATGAGTCTGCCTTTATTGGGCTTAGGAGAAGTATATTACAATGGCGAGAAACAAGCAGCGGCAGATGTTTTGAAGCAACTGAGCTTATCACCGATCGCTTTAAAATCTAAAGAAGGTCTAGCCTTATTGAACGGTACGCAGTTCATGAGTGCATATGGTGTATGGTGTTTGTTAAAGACACAAAAATTAAGCACTGCTGCCGATGTAATAGCAGCCGTTTCATTGGATGCATTTGATGGAAGAATGGATCCTTTCAAATTGCACATTCACACTATTCGTCCTCACAAAGGGCAATTGCAAACCGCGGAAAACATGCGTAAGTTATTGGAGGGCAGTGAAATTATTAAACGTAAAAAGGAGCATGTACAGGATCCTTATTCTTTCCGTTGTATTCCTCAGGTACATGGCGCTTCGAAAGACGCTATCGGCTATGTAGAAAATGTTTTTCTGACAGAGATTAATTCTGTTACGGATAATCCTACTGTTTTTCCTGATGAAGATGAAGTGATTTCCGGCGGAAATTTTCATGGGCAGCCTCTTGCTTTAGCCTTGGATTTTCTGGCTATTGCTTTGGCTGAATTAGGTAGTATTTCCGAAAGACGAACCTATCAGTTGATCGGTGGCTTAAGAGGTTTGCCGGCATTTCTTGTTGCAAAACCAGGATTAAACTCCGGTTTCATGATCCCACAATACACCGCTGCCAGCATTGTAAGCCAGAACAAGCAATTGTGCTCTCCTGCTTCTGTCGATTCGATTGTAAGTTCGAACGGGCAGGAAGATCATGTTTCGATGGGCGCTAATGCTGCAACAAAATGTTATAAAGTCGTGGAAAATCTGGAACGTATTTTAGCAATAGAATTATTTAATGGTGCTCAGGCGTTGGAATTCAGAAGACCTTTAAAGTCTTCTCCCCGTATTGAAAAAACTGTTTCCGAATACCGCAAGCAGGTTCCTTTTGTGGAGATCGATATACTGATGTACACGGAGATGGCGAAGAGTGTTGACTTTTTAAGAAAGGCCGATTTGAGTATCTGATTCCTTGCCATTTCTTTTTCATTTCCTATCTTTGATTAGACGCTATTCATAAATGAAAAAATATTTTCTTTCTCTTTTCGCTTTTTCTGCCGCAACTATTTCGGTGGCGCAGTTTACCAATGTAATGATCAGCAATGCGAATGATCCGGAAGAGGTTTCTATTTGCATTAATCCGAAGAATACCAATCAGGTGGTGGCTGGTGCCAACATCGATAATTTATTCCACTCTAACGACGGTGGCGCAACCTGGACGGTCGGCATTTTGACAGAGCCACTAACGGGCGTTTGGGGCGACCCGATTGTTTTTACAGATACTACCGGAACCTTTTATTTTTCCCATCTGTCCAATCCGCCTTCCGGAGGAAGCTGGATTGATCGAATTGTGTTTCAGAAATCAACCAATGGTGGTGTTACCTGGAGTGCGGGCACGTATACTGGATTGAATGGCGCCAAAGCGCAGGATAAAGAAGGAATTGCTGTTAATCCGGTAACCAATGCCATTTATGTAACCTGGACGCAGTTTGATGTATATGGCAGCAGCTCGGTAACAGATAGTTCGGTTATCTTGTTTTCAAAATCCTTGGATGCAGGAGCTACCTGGAGCACACCGAAACGCATTAGCTCTATTGCCGGAGACTGTGTGGATAGTGACAACACAATGGAAGGCGCAGTTCCTGCTGTAGGACCAAACGGGGAGATATACGTAGTATGGGCCGGCCCAAATGGCTTGGTGTTTAATAAAAGCCTTGACGATGGCTTGACATGGTTACCGATGGAAATGCCTGTAACGACAACTCCTGGCGGATGGGATTACAACATTGCCGGCTTGCAGCGCTGCAATGGCCTGCCGCAAACAATTTGTGATCTTAGCAATGGTCCGAACAGAGGAACCATTTATGTAAACTGGACAGATCAGCGTAACGGAACAACCGATACGGATGTATGGCTGATAAAATCAACGGATGGAGGGTCGACCTGGAGCAGCCCCTTAAGAGTAAATGCCGATGCTCCGGGCAGGCAGCAGTTTCTTACATGGATGACCTTGGATCTCGTTACCGGAAATTTGTATTGTGTGTTTTACGACAGAAGAAACTTTTCTGCAACCAGTCAGCAGACTGATGTATACATGGCACATTCAACGGATGGTGGAAATACATTTTCTAATTTTAAAATTAATCAGAGTAGCTTCGTACCGAGCCCTTCTATTTTTTTCGGCGACTATATTGGAATCTCTGCACACAATAATATAGTAAGACCGATCTGGATGCAATATGGCGCGTCTACATTAAGTGTCTGGACGGCGCTTGTTGATGGTACAACCATTGGAATTGAAGAATCCCAGCTGAATGCCTATTCTCCTGTGGAGCTGGCTCAGAACGCTCCAAATCCTTTTACACAAATAACGGATATTCGTTTCATCTTAAAAAAAGATGGCAATGTGAGTCTTTCCGTTTATGATGCATTTGGTAAAAAAGTGGCGATGCTTTATGAGAACGAAAGATTCAAAGATGGCAGCTATGATTATATCTTCAATGCTTCTGCAGCAGGATTAAAACCGGGCATTTATTATTATTCACTGCAATGTGATGAGTATAGATCTACCAAAAAAATGATCGTGTATTAATGAAAAAAAGTATTCTCTTTTTTCTTCTTGTTTTTTCAAATGTCGTTTTTGCCTGTGACTGTGCGCCTTTAAAAGGGGTTTCCAAAGAGTCGACCGGAGAGTATGACGTTGTTTTTTACGGTGTAATCGATTCTGTTTCTGCGTGTAAAGGAACGTCTGTGGCATATTTCAGTATCAATGAATTGTATAAAGGGACATTGGAGAAGCAGGTGAAAATAAAATTTGATTGTGCCTCTTCTTGTCAGATGAGCCTGGCAAAAGGCGAGGAGTGGTTGATTTACGCCATTTATGAAAAATTCGATGTGTTGAAAATTGATTTCTGCGGGCACAGTAGAAAAAGAATTACGGATGATCTCCAGGACATTTATATGATGGCTGAACGGAATACATTTGAAAAGGAAAAAGAGCTTCTGACAACAATGCTCGGACTTCACCATTTTATTTCAGGCAACGATCTCAATAAGCAACATAATGAAATGGGCCCCCGGAATGCTCAACCCAGTGGCTGGGGTAAATTGGTTCTGCTGCTGGTTTCTCTTTCAGTGATGGGAGGGGTTTATTATTTTACACGTAAGAAAAAGAAATAATGATAAATAAATTCAAAGCACATCCATGGCATGGGATTATGATAGGGCCGGATTCTCCCCAAACAATAACCGCATTTATCGAGATTGTTCCGACGGACACCGTAAAGTATGAGATTGATAAAGAATCTGGTTATTTGAAGATTGATCGTCCACAAAAATTTTCAAATGTGGTCCCTACACTTTATGGGTTTATTCCACAAACGTATTGTGATGTGAAAGTAGCGGAGTTTGCGGCTTTAAAATCAGGAAAAGAAGTTACAAAAGGTGATGGTGATCCATTGGATATTTGTGTACTCAGCGAAAGAACGATCACGCATGGTGATATTATTTTGCAGGCCATTCCCATTGGCGGCTTTCGCTTAATTGATAAAGGTGAAGCCGATGATAAAATAATTGCTGTAATGAAAGGGGATGAAGTATATGAAGCCTGGAAAGATATCAGCGATTGTACCGGCGCGGTGATTGATCGTTTAAAGCATTATTTCCTCACCTATAAGAATATTCCTGGAGCGGAAAAGCCAACCTGTGAAATAACGCACATTTACGGTAGGGAAGAGGCTTATGAAGTAATTAACAGGAGCAGGGAAGATTATAAGAATAAATTTTTGAAATAATTACCGGTTAAAATGTTGTGTAGGATTTAGATAGAATATCTTCTTCCATCCCTGATGATCGCCGTCAATTCTCCAGAGATAAGGAAAAATGGTGGCAAATGAATAATGAAGGTGCGGCGGCTTCCCTTTTGCATTTCCGGTAGTGCCTACGGCGGCAATTTTTTCTCCTTCTGAAACGAAATCAAAGAAATGCGTGTGAAATTGTTTGAGATGGGCATAGTAATGAATGCGCCATTTCGGACCAAGTATTACCAGCACGTTTCCTCCCCTGGATAAATCTCCTTTATATAAAACAACGCCGCCAGTAGCCGCAATTACGTCGGTTCCTTCTTTTGCAAAAATATCAATGCCTTTATGTGTTCCCGATTTCCCCCAGGGATAATACCAGAATGAATCGTTGTTCCAGCTGCTTTTTGTTGCGCCGGATACAGGAATGCACATGTGCTCTGGAATGAGGAAGCCTGTTAATACAATGCAAAAAATGAAAAATAATGCTTTGCGTTTTTTTGTCATTGTTTTTCTTGATCGGAGTCTTGCTATCTTGAAAGCTGAAAAGGTTTATTTCTTCATACTATTCTCACCACCCATCAACACAAATT
>DASWNK010000036.1:0-10235 GCA_036399275.1 Bacteroidia bacterium
TATACAGTTTACTCCGGATCTTTTACCTGCCGATTTGGTTGGTACCATGATCTACAGTCAGAAAAAAGAAGAATTCAGCGTGAAGCGCGGACCGATCTTCGCTAATTTTATTTTAGCGGATGAGATCAACCGTGCACCGGCAAAAGTGCAGAGTGCTTTGCTGGAGGCAATGCAGGAAAAGCAAGTGACCATTGGTGAACAAACATTCAAACTTCCGAACCCTTTTCTTGTGCTTGCAACTCAAAACCCTGTGGAACAGGAAGGAACCTACCCTTTGCCGGAAGCGCAGGTAGATCGTTTCATGTTAAAAGTAGTGATCGGCTACCCAAGTAAGGAGGATGAAAGAAAGATCATTCGCCAGAATTTAGCAGCTGAATATCCAACTGTTAATCCCATATTAAAACCGGAGGATATCCTGAGCGCCCGCAAAGTGGTGAAAGATGTTTACATGGACGAAAAGATCGAAAAATACATTGTTGACATTGTGTTTGCCACCCGTTTTCCGGCTGAGTACAAACTGAATAAATTTGCCGGGCTGATCAGTTTCGGAGGTTCTCCGCGTGCCAGCATCAACCTGGCGATGGCAGCGAAAGCATATGCCTTTATCAAACGAAGAGGTTATGTAATTCCCGAAGATGTCCGTGCAATTTGTAATGATGTGTTGCGCCACCGCATTGGGTTAACGTATGAAGCAGAAGCAGAAAACATTACCAGCGAAATGATCATCAATGAAATTTTAAATACTGTTGAAGTACCGTAATACCAATTACGAATCTGTACGAATTTACAAATCTGTGTATGACGTATTAACAGATTCAATCGTAAAACAAAAAAGTTCGTCGTATTAGTGCATTAGATTAAGATTGGTTCGTAATGGAAACAAGTGAACTGTTAAGAAAAGTAAGAAAGATTGAAATAAAAACGCGAGGACTCTCCAACCAGATTTTTTCGGGAGAGTACCATAGCGCTTTTAAAGGGCGGGGCATGACTTTCAGCGAAGTACGTGAATACCAACCAGGCGACGACATTCGCTCGATCGACTGGAACGTGACAGCGCGGTTCAACACTCCATTTGTAAAAGTATTTGAAGAAGAGCGGGAAATGACTGTTATGATCCTGGTGGATGTAAGTGCTTCAGGAGAATTCGGAACACAGAAACAACTAAAGCAGGATATCATTACCGAGCTGTGCGCTGTACTTTCTTTTTCTTCCATTCAGAACAATGACAAGATCGGCGTGATTTTCTTTTCAGACAAAATTGAAAAATTCATTCCTCCTAAGAAAGGGAAAACACATGTATTGAGGATTATCCGTGACCTGATTGAATTTAAACCGGAACATAAAAAAACGAATATTCAGCTGGCTTTAAAATACTTAACAAGCGTGATTAAAAAACGCAGTATTGCCTTTGTGATCTCAGATTTTATGGACACTGATTTTACGGATGCACTGAAGATCGCCAACAAGAAACATGATATTGTTGCGCTTCGCATCTATGACAAGCGCGAGCAGGAATTACCCAATGTAGGACTGATAAAATTAGTGGATGCGGAAACCGGTATTATGAAATGGGTAGACACTTCCGATAAAAATGTAAGAATACATTTTGCTGCGCATGCAAAAAGGCATGAGGCCGTCTTAAAAGAAATTTTTAACAAAAGTGGTGTAGATTCAGCAAACATCAATACACTGGAATCATACATTCCGCCTTTGACTAATTTATTTAAAAGAAGATAGAAAAGTAGTTTGTAGTTAGGAGTTAGTAGCTAGTATCAAGACGGTAAGTGTAAGAATCAGAAATTAATGAAGATCAGAAAAATATCACTATTCTATTTAACCATTGTGTTTCAGCTTACAATGGCATCTGTTTTCCCGTTCTCTTCTGTTGCACAGGAAATAAAAGCCAGTGCCCGGCTCGACAGCAATGCTATTCTGATCGGGCAGCAGGTACAATTGCAATTAAACATACAGTACAGAGTTGATAATGGCAAACATACGCAGATTCAGTGGCCCGAGATCGCTGATACGCTAATGAAAGAAGTGGAAGTAATCGGACAATCGAAAACGGATACGATCATCGATAAAACAGACCCTTATCTTTTTACCCAATCCAGGACCCTCCTTCTCACCTCTTTTGATTCCGGCTACTGGGCCTTGCCTCCTTTTAAATTCAGGACAAGTGATAAAGACAGTGTTCTTACAGAGTCTTTGCTCTTACAGGTAGGGACAGTTCCCGTTGATACAACACAAGCTATTAAAGATATTAAAGCTCCTTATGAAGAAACCTATACCTGGATAGATTGGCTGAAAGACAACATGTATGTGGTGTATATCGGAGCCGGAATTCTTGCCACCATCATTCTAATTATTTTACTTTTAAGATACTTCAAAAAGAAAAAGCCGGAAGTGGTAATTCCAGAAGAACCAAAGATCCCTGCTCACATCATCGCCTTCGAAAAACTGGATAAGCTAAAAGAAGAAAAGCTATGGCAGGAAGGGAAATTAAAGCAATACCATAGCACGTTAACGGATATTTTACGCGAGTATATCGAGAACAGATTTAAGATCCAGGCACTCGAACAAACAACGGATGAAATCTTATTCGGATTTAGAAATGTGGCGATCGACAATGAAAGCAAATCAAAGTTAAAGCAAGTGCTGATACTTGCCGATCTTGTAAAATTTGCGAAAGAACAACCGCTACCGGGTGAAAATGAAATGAGCATGACCAATAGTTATGATTTTATAAATGGCACAAAACGGGAAGAAGAAGTAGTTAGTAGTTAGTAGTTAGGAGTTGGGAGTTGGGAGTTGGGAGTTGGGAGTTGGGAGTTTAATATTTTAATAAATAGAATTATCTGAAATGTTTGATTTTTTTAATGATATCACTTTTGCGAACAAAGAATTACGGTGGTTATTCCTCCTGATTCCTTTGATCATCCTGTGGTATGTGTTTAAGAACCAAAGTCTGAATGCGGAGATCAAAACATCCACCATGAACGGTTTGGATAAGATGAAACCTTCCTTCAAACAATACTTAAGACACGCACTGATTATAGTTCGTTTGATGGTGATCTCCTTATTGATACTTGTACTGATGAGGCCGCAATCCAGATCAAGTTATAAAGACGTAAAAACAGAAGGAATTGATATTGTTCTTGCGCTGGATATTTCTACGAGCATGTTAGCCAAAGATTTTAAGCCTAACCGTTTAGAGGCGGCACAGGAATTGGCTGTAAAATTTATTGATAGCCGTCCGAACGACCGGATAGGCCTTGTCATATTTAGCGGTGAAAGCTTCACGCAATGTCCGCTCACCTCCGACCATGCCGTGATAAAGAATCTATTTTCAACAATACGGCTAGGAATGCTGACCGATGGAACGGCTATAGGTAATGGATTGGCAACATCCGTCACCCGCTTGAAAGATAGCAAAGCAAAAAGCAAAGTTGTGATCCTGCTTACAGATGGCGTAAACAATCAGGGATCTGTGGCACCACTTACAGCAGCAGAGATTGCAAAAAGCTATGGTGTGAGAGTATACACGATCGGTTTGGGAACTACCGGAAAAGCATTATCCTTTGCGGGAGTATATCCGGATGGAAGCTATGCTTATGAATATGCGGATGTCGTGATCGATGAACAAACATTAGGAGAAATCGCCGATATGACAGGTGGCCAATACTTCAGAGCAACTGATAATAGCAAGCTGAAAGATGTTTACAAAGAAATCGACCGGTTGGAAAAAACAATTTTTGAAGAGAAAAATTTCACGAACAAAGCAGAACACTTTTTACCTTTTGCTTTAGCAGCAGGCATATTATTGCTGATCGAATTTTTATTAAAGAATACCTTACTTAAAAGCATACCATAATAGATGCAGCTGGAAAATAAATATTATTTATATGCACTGGGGATTATCCCCCTGCTTGTGATTGTTTATTGGCTGGTAAGCCGCTGGCGAAAAAAAGCATTGGCTTCTTTTGGCGACATTGCCGTAATCTCCCAACTTTTTCCGGACGTATCAAGTACTAAAAGGATCTGGAAATTCATTTTATACCTTTTCGCATTCGCTTTATTGATTGTTGGAATTGTAAACCCGCAAGTGGGGACGAAATTAGAAGAAGTAAAACGCAAAGGCGCGGACCTGATGCTCTGCCTGGATGTTTCCAACAGCATGAGAGCAGAGGATATTCAGCCAAACCGATTGGAAAAATCAAAACAAGCCATATCACAACTGATAGAGAAACTGGAAGGCGACAGAATAGGAATCATTGTATTTGGAGGAGAAGCCTATGTTCAGTTGCCCATCACCACCGATTACTCTGCGGCCAAATTGTTTTTAGAAAGCATTAACACAGATATGATCCCTACTCAGGGAACTGCTATTGGCAAAGCCATCGATAAAGCAATGGAATCGTTCGGAAAAGATGAAGGGAAAAACAAAGCCATAGTAATCATTACGGATGGCGAAAACCACGAGGATGATGCTGTAAGAGCTGCCGAAACTGCTGCAGGAAAAGGAATCACGATTCATACGATCGGCATGGGCTCCGCTGAAGGAGCTCCCATCCCACTCTTCAAAGGGAACCCGCAAGGCGGTTTCCGGAAAGACAAAGAAGGAAACACCATTGTTACAAAACTTAATGAACCTATGCTTCAGGAAATTGCCGCTGCAGGAAATGGTATTTATGTGAGAGCGACCAATACCGATGCAGGACTCAATAATGTATTGAATGCAATTGATAAATTAGAAAAACAACAGTTTGAAAGTAAGCTCTACAGCGATTATGAGGACCGATTCCAGTGGTTCGTCGCTGCAGCATTAGTAATATTGCTCATCGAGACCTCTTTAACAGAACGAAAAAGCAAATTGTACCAGCGTTTGAATTTTTTTGGCAATGAACAGAGTTAAAAACAAAATAACGAGCACGATTTCTCATGCAAACAAATTATTGTTTGTTGCCGCATTGTTATTGTCTTTTGGATCCTTTGCACAAAAGGAAAAAAAACACATTAAAGAAGGTAATGATCAATACGGCAAAAAAGAATACGGGGAGGCGGAAAAACAATACAACAAAGCATTAGAAAAAAACAAAGATTCTTATAAAGGTGCATTCAATCTGGGTGATGCGTATTACCAGCAAGGGAAATACGAAGAAGCTGCCAATCAGTTTCAGATGCTGACGCATCGCGCCACTTCGAAAGACACCCTGGCCAAAGCCTACCACAACCTTGGTAATTCTTTATTGAAAGGCAAAAAATACTCCGAGAGCGTTGACGCTTATAAAAATGCTTTGAAGAATAATCCGAAAGATGAAGACACCCGTTACAATTTATCCTATGCACAGCAAATGCTAAAACAACAGCAACAGCAGCAAAACAAAGATAACAAGGACGACAAAAACAAAGACAAAAAGGAGAAAGAGAAGGAAAAAGAGAAAGAGAAAGAAAAGGAAAAAGAAAAAGAGCAAAAGAAAGATCAGGAAAAGAAAAAAGAGCAGAATCAGATCTCAAAAGAAGACGCTAAACGAATACTTGATGCTTTGCAGAACGATGAAAAAAATCTGCAGGAGAAAATGAAAAAAGGAAAAACGAAAGGTGTTAAGGTAGAAATTGAGAAAGATTGGTAAGCATATTGTTTAACGTTTAAAGTTGGAAATTTAAAACCGTATTGAAAAAAATAGCATCCATATTGTTTTTTTTCTTACTAACACATCTCATGTTGGGCCAGAAGCTTACGCTCCAGGTGAGCAAGAGCAAAGTTACTGTTGGAGAGCCTTTCCAGATAACAGTCAACCTGGATGCCCGGGGAAGTGGTTTAAAAATTGCAAATATTAACGAATTTGACGTTTATCAGGGTCCTTATAATTCCATGAGCACTTCCCTTATTAATGGCGTCCTCACCCAATCGCATACACTGACTTACATAATTGGCGCTAAAAAAGAAGGAAAGGTTACATTAGGGCCTGCCAGCATGAATTCTAATGGAAATACGCTACAATCAAACTCGGTAGTGATTGAAGTTGTAAAAGGAAAAAGCAGTACAACAACTCAGGGAAGCACTGCCGGCGCATCACAAAATGTTACGCCGCCATCGGATAACATCGTTGATAATATTTTTGTAAGAACTTCGGTAAACAAATCGCATGTATACATGGGAGAAGTGATTGATGTCACGTTCAAGGTATACACCCGACTGGAAATGCAGATCCGGAATTTTTCAAAATTCCCGGCCTATGATGGTTTTTTTGTTCAGGATATAAAGGACAAGACCAATGGAAATCAAACAACCGAAACAATAAACGGAGTCACTTATATGGTGGGAGAAGTTTATAAAACATATGCAATACCACAACACACGGGAAAGTTAACAATTGATCCTTATGAGGTTGAATGCCTTGTTCGCCAGAAATCAAAACGAAAACCGCGTGATCTTTATGAAATGATGACAGGAGGGTATGAAGATGTTCTTTATAAATTGAAAAGCCAGCCTGTCAATATCGAAGTAAAAGCATTACCTGAAGAGGGGAAACCAGCTGATTTTACAGGAGCTGTTGGGAATTACACTTACAAAGCCGCACTCTCAAAAGAAAAGGTAAAAGCGAACGAAGCATTGAATCTTACGTTGACCATTTCGGGTAAAGGGAACATCAAATTAATTGAACCGCTGAAAGTTAATTTCCCTGAAGATTTTGAAACGTATGATGTAAAAACAAATGAAAACATTTCTGTAACGAATAATGGAATCAGTGGGAGTAAAACATTTGATTACCTTTTCATTCCCCGCCACGAAGGCGATTATAAAATTGACCCGGTAAATTTCAGTTATTTCGATCCGGCAAAAAGAGAATATGTCACCTTAACATCTCCTGCTTATACGCTTCATGTAGACAGAGGGGAGGAAGATGCGGCAACCGTTGTTGGGAGCTCCAGCAGACAATCCGATCTGAGAGTATTGGGCAACGACATTCGTTACATCAAAACCGAGTCCGGCAAATTGAAAGAAAAAGAAAGTTACTTCTTTGGCTCAGCCCTCTTTTACTCTTGTCTGATCAGCCCGATACTTGCTTTTATGACTTTTATTCTATTGAGAAAAAGGAACCTTGATCAAAACAAAGATGCCATCGCAGTAAAAAGCAGAAAGGCAACTAAAATGGCCAGGAAGCGATTATCATTAGCCTCGCAACATTTGAAATCCAATAACAAGGAATTATTTTACATTGAAATTTTCAGGTCCTTGTATGGTTACCTGAGTGATAAATTAAACATTCCAGTTTCAGACCTGAACAAGGAATTCATTTCAGAAAAATTAAAAAACAAACAAGTATCAGGAAATACCATCGGGCAGCTGATGAGCACTCTGGATAATTGCGAATATGCCCGTTATGCCCCCGGAGCAGTATCCGGCGATTTACAAAACATCTATAACAGTACGGTAGATCTTATTACAAAAATTGAAGATGAGGTTAGTTAAGCGAAAAATATCGGGAACGATCCTGCTTTTATTCCTTTGGACTCTCTCCTTTGCGAATAAAGCAGACCAATCGATTGTATTCGACAGCGCGAATGCTGCTTATGCAACCGGAAGATACGACACGGCAATTAAGCTTTATGAAAGTATCCTGGAAAAGAACGTGGAATCCTCCGAACTTTATTATAACCTGGGAAATGCCTATTACAAAACTAATGAGATTGGATTAGCCATCTTGAATTACGAGCGAGCTAAAAAATTAAATCCTTCTGACGAAGATCTGATAACGAATCTGAAATTAGCGAATCAGCGAACAGAAGATAAAATTGAAGCGGCTCCTGAATTATTTATAACAGAATGGAAGAACGGGATCGTCAATCTGCTGAACGAAACAGGATGGTCCGTTTTATGTATCCTGCTTTTGTGCTTCTCTTTGATTTTAATGATCACTTACATTGCTGCCGGAAATAAAAAAATAAAAAAGACCGGTTTCTTTGGAGGCCTTGTTTTTCTATTAATAACTGTAATTATATTCTTTATCGCCCAGCACAAATACGAGCTTACCAAATACAGTGCTGATGCAATTATACTTTCTTCAAGCGTAACAGCAACCGGATCACCATCTGAGAAAGGCACCAAGCTATTTATTCTTCATGAAGGCACAAAAGTGACCATTTTACAGGAAGAAACAGAATGGGCGGAAATCCGGATCGCCAATGGAAATGTAGGCTGGATAAGAAGCAACTCACTTAAAAAAATATAAGGCTTCGGAGACTGCAAAACCGGCCTTTGATCGTTCTTCCAGGCATTCTCATCTAAGATATTCAAAACCACCTGTATTATAATAAGAAAATCTGCAACTAAATGCAACCTTTTTATCGTACTTTGTGTCATTAGTAATGGATAAAACTAATAACACGAACATCTTTTCATTTTTCAAAACACCAACCAATGAACTACTCCAAAGGAATATTGGCTTTCGGGCTGATTTTCGTTTTAAAAGCCAGCTCCGTTTTTTCGCAGATCGTTGATGCTTCTCCTGAAACACAAACAATATGTTCCGGAGCCAATGCAACTCTTACTGCAATAGTCACGCCTGGTGGTGCAGGAAGCTTGCCAACAACCAGCTATGCTGTCAGCAGCATAGGCTATGCTCCTAACTCTTATAATTCAGGAACATTTATTACGCTTACTGATGACTCACAAAGTGCCATGTTACCGATCGGATTCACTTTTTGTTTTTTCGGAACGAGCTATACCCAATTTTATATCGGTTCGAATGGCTGGGTCGCTTTTTCGCCTCAATCTACTTCCTATACTTCAGCAGCAATTCCGTCATCAGCAGCTGGTGTTCCAATGAATTGCGTTATGGGACCTTGGCAAGACTGGCATCCGGGAACCGGAACAGGCCCTTACATTAACTATCAGACCTTGGGTGTTGCCCCCAACAGAAGACTCGTTGTATCTTGGAACAATTGTCCGATGTATTCCTGTACCGGGAATTTAGGGCGATTCCAGATTGTCTTGTATGAATCAACCAATATCATAGAAAATTATATTGCAAGCAAGCCCAATTGTACCGGCTGGGCTGGTGGCACCTCCGTTCAGGGAGTACACAATGCAACGGGAACAGTAGCATATACGGTTCCGGGAAGAAACAGTACGGCATGGACAGCTACGAATGAAGGCTGGAGATACACTCCCAATGGCGTTGCAACTTATACAATCAATTGGTATGTACTTCCTTCCAACACCTTAGTAGGAACAGGATCGCCAATCACAGTAACACCTCCGGCAGGTCAACCAAGCACATCTTATTATGCCGCTATTTCAGGTACCACGGGTTGCGGTGCAGCTACCGCGAGCACTGATACGGTTGTTGTTCTTCAGAACATCGTATCAGCGCCAACTGCAGCCAATCAAACCATCTGTTCCGGTACATCGGCGACATTGACTGCATCCGGATCAGGAGCGGTTTATAATTGGTACAATGCTCCGGGAGGAACCTTGCTGGGAACCGGAGCTACCTATACAACTCCGGTATTAACGACCGCTACAAATTATTACGTGCAGAGCAATGTGGGAGGATGTGTGGGACCGATGACAACAGTGTCGGTATCCATTGCACCTGGCATAAGTGTGAATGCTGGAACGGATAACAGCATTTGTTCAGGTGCTTCTTACACTTTGGGCGTAACGCCTGTTGCACCGGGAAATAGTTATTCATGGAGTGCTCCGGGAGCGCCCGGTTTTTCAACAAGCGCTGCACCAACCGTTTCACCAGCCTCTACCACCACTTATTCGGTAATGGTTACAAATGCTTCGGGCTGTACAGGCACCGACGCTGTAACTATTACAGTTGGAACACCACTTACTGCAACCGCAACAGGCAGCCCTGCAAATTGTTCGGGCGCTTGCGATGGAGCAGGAAATGTAATTGCTGCCGGCAGTTTTGGGGGATATACTTATAGCTGGACAGGCGGAACCACCGCTTCAACTGTTAGCAGCCTATGCGCCGGAACCTATTCAGTTACTGTAACAGATATCGTTGGTTGTACTGCGATGGATACCATACAGGTGATTCAGCCAGCACCTATTGTTTTAAGCATTACTGCGACTGCTTCTACCTGCGGACAACCGAACGGATCAGCTACAGTAGTCGCGAACGGCGGATCAGGAGGGCATTCATACCTCTGGACAGACATGCAGACGACACCTACGGCAACCAATTTGCTTCCCGGATCTTATTGTGTGGTAGTAA
>DASWNK010000037.1:0-2910 GCA_036399275.1 Bacteroidia bacterium
GACTAAATGTGGTGGCATTGATTGCCGCTTCCAGCTCCACCGCCGCAGGTTGCATCAATGGAGAGTGAAACGCTCCTCCAACGGGTAATACCAGTGCGCGTTTTGCTCCTGCAGCTTTCATTTTTTCGCAGGCAATGTTCACACCGTTGATGGTTCCGGAGATAACCAATTGGCCCGGACAATTATAATTAGCTGCCACTACAACTTCTCCACTTTGTGTGATTTCAGCACAAATGTCTTCAATTATTTTATCATCCAGGTTAAGAACTGCAGCCATGGTGGAAGGGTTTAATTCACAAGCTTTCTGCATCGCCAAAGCACGTTTGGAAACGAGCACAAGGGCATCTTCAAAAGAAAGTGCTTTATTCACTACCAAGGCCGAAAATTCTCCCAGGCTGTGTCCTGCAACCATTTCCGGTTTTACGGTATCACCAAGTGTTTTTGCCAGTATCACTGAATGCAGAAATATAGCAGGTTGGGTCACTTTCGTTTGTTTCAACTCTTCATCTGTTCCACTGAACATAATATCTGTGATTCTAAATCCTAAAATGGTATTGGCTTTCTCAAAGAGTTCTTTCGCTAACGGGGAGTTTTCATACAGATCTTTGCCCATTCCAACAAACTGGGAGCCTTGCCCCGGAAATACATATGCTTTCATGCTTAGTAGATTTAGTTTAATACAATTCAATATTAATAAAATAAAAAGAGTCCCACATTCCTGCAGGACTCTTTTTATTCACAATGAACTGTGTGATTATTTTCTGTCGCCGAATAAACGCAATAAAAAAAGGAATAAGTTCAGGAAATCCATGTATAGATTCAAAGCACCCATGATCACCAGTTTGCTGGTAGATTCGATGCCGAATTCCACACCTGCGCCGATGCGTTTTAATTTTTGTACATCATAGGCTGTTAAGCCTGTAAACACCAAAACACCAATAAAACTAATGATATATTGCATCGTTCCACTTTGCATAAAGACGTTAATGATGCTGGCAATGATTATTCCAACCAGCGCCATCATTAAAATAGAACCGAATTTGGTTAAGTCTGTTTTAGTGGTATAACCAACAACAGCCATTAACCCAAACATCCCGGCCGCCGAGGCGAACGTTCCATAGATCGAATTTTCTGTGTATTGATGAAAAATGAAGCTAAGACTCATGCCCATTACTGCGGCAAACAATAGGAATAAGAATAATAGCACCGGATACGACAATTTGTTAAATCCGAAGGAGATGACAAGTACAAATCCCAGGGGTGCAAACATTACCACATATCCTAGAGTGGTTAAACGTCCGAGCTCATTAACAAGTAGCGCAAATAGCGTAGTGTCGTGAGCGAAATAGTACGCCACAACTGATGTTATCACTAAAGCCGCGGCCATCCATGAAAACACACTTGCCATAAATGTTCTGGATAAGGAAGCGGTTTCTTGTTCGGATTGAACGTAATTGAAATTGTTGTTGAATTTGTTGGTTTCCATGATTTTATTTTTTGTGTTTTTAAACAGTACAAAGATAATACCGATCGGCATTTTATGCAAAATTGTCAGTCTTTTAACAAAATTTGCCTTAATGCAGTTTTGAGCCGATCAAACTAATGAACTCCTGGCGGGTGGTGTCTTTCAGAAATTCGCCGGTAAACGCCGATGTGGTTGTTACCGAGTTCTGTTTTTGAATTCCGCGCATCTGCATACATAAGTGAGAACATTCAATTACAACAGCAACGCCAATCGGGTTCAAGGTGTTTTGAATGCAATCGCGGATTTCTGTCGTTAACCGCTCCTGTACCTGTAACCTGCGCGCAAACGCATCCACTACGCGGGGGATTTTACTCAATCCGACTACACAGCCATTCGGAATATAAGCCACATGTGCTTTTCCGAAAAAAGGAAGCAAATGGTGCTCACACATGGAATACACTTCGATGTCTTTTACAATCACCATTTGTTTGTAATCTTCTTTAAACATCGCCGATTTGAGAATCTCTTCCGGGTTCAGATCGTAACCATGAGTAAGAAATTGCATGGCTTTTGCAACACGCTCCGGTGTTTTTAATAATCCTTCACGTTCCGGATTTTCACCCATATCGCTTAAGATCATTTTGTAATTTGCTGCAATATCGCTTACGGTCTTAAGGTTATACCGGTCGATTTTCTGGTAACCGTGTATATCATCAAATTCATCATGTCCCATAGAAGTAGTTGTTTTGTTTGCTTGTTTTATTATCCGCCGAAATATTCCACATAATTATTTTCTGTTTCAAACAGCTTTATGCAATGCAACTTGCAATTAAGCTCATTCACGTGTGGCTCCAGTTCTTTCCAGATAGCAATGGCCACATTTTCTGTGGAAGGCATTAATCCTTTTAAGAAATCCACATCCATGTTCAGGTTTTTATGATCCAGTTTCTCTGTTACGTAATTTCTGATAATTACGCTTAAGTCTTTCAGATTTACTGAATAGCCGGTATCGGGGTTTACTTCTCCTTTTACAGTAACAAACAGGTTATAATTGTGTCCATGCCAATTAGGATTGGCACATTTTCCAAATACCTCGTTGTTCTGCTCTTCCGTCCAATTGGGGTTATGCAGCTTGTGTGCAGCGTTAAAATGCTCTCTGCGTGTTATATAGATCATAGCTCGGTTAAATTACCCGCAAATATAACACGTTTTGATCAGGAATGTTTAAAATTAGGTAAATTGCAGGCATGAAATTATTGATCGTTTCTGCTACTAAATTTGAGGTTGCTCCGTTGCTGGAACGGATGGAAACTATCCGAGAGTCCGGTGGTCGCCTCATCTGCTGCACGTATAAAAACCTTGAAGTTGATTTTATTGTTACCGGTGTTGGAATGGTGGCGACTGCTTATTATGCTGCTAAAGCGATCAACGATTCCTATGAGCTG
>DASWNK010000038.1:0-6044 GCA_036399275.1 Bacteroidia bacterium
TTAAAGAAGTGACGGCCGAACACTCAAAAAACTGATTACAATTTACCTTCCAGTAACAATAATTTTGTTTTTAAAACAGCTGCAACCGTTAAGCTATCGGTAATTTCCCCCTCTTGTACCATTTGATAAAGTTCATTAAAATGAACCTTGCGTACTTCCAGTTGCTCATTATCCTCGGGTTCTGCTTCACCAAAGCTCAGGTCCTGCGCAATGTATAAAATGCAAAACTCGTCGCTTGCCGAATTACTCAGGTGCATCTCCTGAATCTTTGTCCACTTCTTGGCTGCTATGCCTGTCTCTTCATGCAATTCCCGTTTTGCCGATTCCAATGGATCTACATCCCATTTGCCGCCGCCTTCGGGGATTTCCCAGGAATATTTTTTGATCGGATAGCGGTATTGTCCCACGAGCCAAGTGTTAAAATCTTTATCCAGCGCCAACACTCCGATAGCCATGTTCTTAAAATGAACAACGGAATAAGTTCCCGGATTGCCGTTTGGGTTTAACACGTCATGCTTGGTAAGTCCGATCCAAGGTGAATCATATACTTTTTCAGTAGTTAAGGTAGTCCAGGGATTTTTATGTTCTTGCATGGCAATTGGTTTTAGATTGCAAAAATAGCTTGTTTTTAATGTTATAAGAAGCGCGGGGCTAATTCTTTTAATATGAACAGGTAACCTTGAATTGTATTACCTTTATGCCTCATTTATGGCGCTTAAAAAACATACCATTCCTTTCGCGGAAACCGGGCAATTCTCCAAACTGTTTATGAATTATATAAATGGTGATGAAAAGTTGCGATCCTTTTATACCTACTCTCCGGATATCAGCTCTTTTGGACAAGCGATTGCCGATAAAAGAAAAGAGAAGATCAACAGGGACCTGTTAGTTGAAGTGATCAGCGATCAATATAAATCCAGAATTAAATCACCTCTTTCTGATTTTCAGGCAAGCAATTCCAACATTGAGAAGTTGTTGAATGGAAACACTTATACCGTTTGTACCGGCCATCAATTATGCCTTTTTACAGGACCTCTATATTTCATTTTTAAGATCATTTCAACGATCAACCTGGCGGAAGCATTAAGAAAGCAATATTCCGATTGTGATTTTGTGCCCGTATACTGGATGGCTTCTGAAGATCATGATTTTGAAGAGATCAGTTCGGTGCAGTTGTTTGGAAGGAAGATCACTTGGGAAGTGCCTGCTGCAGGTGCTGTTGGGCGATTGAAAACGAATTCCCTTGATAAAATTATTGACGAATTAAAACAGATATTCGGAGATTCGGAAAATGCAAAAGCGCTGATCCAATTGTTTTCAGATGCTTATCTGAAACACGATACGCTTGCGGATGCAACTCGTTACTTAGTGCATGAGCTTTTTTCAGAAGATGGACTAGTGATCATTGATCCGGATGATGCACGATTGAAATCTGAATTCATCGAAATTATCAAAGATGATATTGCCAATCAGACAAATTTTAAATTAGTATCTGATACGATTGCCAGGTTGAATGCGATTGGTTTTGAAGCGCAGGTAAATCCCCGTGAGATTAATGTGTTTCGAATGACTGAAAATAACCGTATTAGAATTGAGCAAGCGAATGTCGAAACCTTGAATCTAAAGCCCGGGGAATACAGTCCAAATGTTGTTCTCCGCCCGCTTTATCAGCAGAAAATTCTGCCTAACCTGGCTTATGTTGGCGGTCCGGGAGAATTGGCCTACTGGCTGGAATACAAAGCCATGTTTGATCACCATAAGATTTTGTTTCCTGTATTGATTCCCCGTAATTTTGCAGTGCTGATGGACGAAAAAGCGCTGCAGCAATTGACTAAATTAGGATTTACCAAAAGCGATATTTTTAAAGAGGCGGATGTTTTAATTAAAGATTTTGTAAATAAAAGCACTGGTTCCGACTTATCTTTGAAGGAGCAGGAGCAAAAGCTGGCATTGATGTTCGGAGAGATGGCTGTAAAAGTGAACGCCGTTGATCCAAGTCTGAAGGCCAGTGTGGAAGCTGAATTGCAAAAAGCATTGGGCAGTATTAAAAACATTGAAAGCAAATTACTTCGCTCCGAAAAACAAAAACAGGAAACAAATATCAGCCAGATCAAAAAACTGAAAGATAAATTTTTGCCGGGCGGAGTGTTGCAGGAGCGCCATGATAATATGGCCCCTTATTATCTAAAATCCGGCAAAAGCCTTATTTCAGAACTAAAAGAGACATTCGATCCTTTTGCGTTTGAAATGCTGGTGCTGGAATTATAATTAAACTTAGTACGATTGGAAACAAAACAAAATAAAACATTACTGGAGCAGGGGATTGAATTGCCTTTGATGGAAGAGTTCTATACAATCCAGGGAGAAGGATTTCATTCAGGAAAGCCTGCTTATTTTATACGTGTGGGAGGTTGTGATGTGGGTTGCCACTGGTGTGATGTGAAAGAGAGCTGGGATGCATCCCTCCATCCATTAACCAATGCCGATCACATCGTGGAGAATGCAGGAAAATTTCCTGGCAAGGCTGTGGTTGTTACTGGCGGTGAGCCAAGCATGTACAACATGGAATACCTTACAAAACAATTGAAAAGCAAAGGTATTCAAACATTTATTGAAACCTCTGGTGCTTATTTGCTTACCGGAACCTGGGATTGGGTTTGTTTGTCGCCCAAGAAAACCAGTGCGCCTTTGCAGGAAAATTTCTCCAAAGCGAATGAGCTGAAGATCATCGTTCACAATAAAAATGATTTTGAATGGGCGGAGAAAAATGCTCAGCATGTCAGTGCTGATTGCAAATTATTCCTTCAGCCCGAATGGAGCAAGAGCAAAGAAATGATGCCTCTGATCGTTGATTACGTGATGGCGAATCCGAAATGGAATATCTCCCTGCAAACACATAAATACATGAATATTCCGTAAATGGAATGATAATTGAAATGCCAAGTCATATGAAAAAGATTCTGCTCCTTTCTTTTACAATCGTTACATTGTTTTCCTGTAAAGCGCAATTGCCTCCGGGAGAATATACCAGCACCAACAAAAAAGCGATCTCCGCTTTTCAAAATGCTTTAAAGTTATATCAGTACGGGAAAGTGGATGAAGCGGAAAAGGAACTGATAAAAGCAATTGAGAAGGACGCTAATTTCATTGAGCCTCATTTGCTGTATGCTGAGCTATTACAGATAAAGCGCCAGCCCGAAAAAGCAATCGATGAATATGTAAAAGCCATCACTATTAATCCCGGTTTTAACCTGAGTAATTTTTACAATCTTGCCTTATTGGAAATTAGTATAGGACGCTATGAGGATGCAAAAAAAGATTTTGAACGCTTCCTGAAAAAGACGCATATCAATCCGGATACAAAAGAGTTGGCCGAGCGTAACCTGGAAAATTGCAATTTCGCCATCAAGGCCATAAAAAATCCTGTGCCTTTTGATCCGAAAAACATGGGTGCCGCCATCAATTCCGCCTATGATGAATATTTTCCTGCCATCACAGCCGATGATCAAACCCTGCTTTACACGAGAAATAACCGAACCGAAGCAAAGCATATGCAGGAAGATTTTCTGATCGCAAAGAAAGCAGATAAAGTCTGGCAGCCTTCTGCATTGATTGGCAGCGGCATTAACACAGAAGGAAATGAAGGTGCGCCTAGTCTTTCTGCCGATGGTCAGATATTGTTCTTTGTTGCTTGTGCGGAAGACCAGAACGGAACCTACGCAGGCGGCAGAAGGGGATATGGAAGCTGCGATATTTTTTATTCAGAAAAGTCAGGAGAGAAATGGACTAAGCCATACAATTTGGGCTCAACAGTCAATACCAATAAGTATGAAACACAGCCATCTTTTTCTGCAGATGGAAAAACACTTTATTTCGTGAGCCATCGTCCGGGTGGAATAGGAGATACCGATATTTATGTTTCCCGGCTGAATCCCGATGGAAGTTGGGGAGCACCACGGAACCTTGGCCCCAGGATCAATACACCTGGAAAAGAAGAATCTGTTTTTATTCATCCTGATGGAAAAACCTTGTACTTCGGCTCTAATGGTCATATCGGAATGGGCGGCTTAGATCTATATGTTTCCCGTATGGATGAAAAAGGAGACTGGGGCTATCCTGTGAATCTGGGATATCCAATTAATACATATGGTGATGAAAACAGTATTTTAGTAGCCGCATCAGGGGAGGTAGCTTATTTTGCTTCCAGCCGTGCAGGTGGTATGGGAGGCCTGGATCTTTTTCAATTCGATTTATATGAAGCTGCCCGTCCGGGGAAAGTTACTTACGCCAAAGGAAAAGTGTATGATGCCAAAACAAAGTTGCCATTAGGTGCTCATTTTGAGTTGATTGATTTGGCAAGCGGTTCAGTTATGATTGAGTCGAACGCGAACAATGGAAATGGTGAGTTCCTGCTATGCTTGCCGGTTGATAAGAATTACGCATTACACGTTTCACACCCTGGTTATGCATTTTATTCTGAGAATTTTGCACTGAAAGAATTAGCTGGTCTGGCTAAGCCTTATCTCCTGGATGTTCCACTGCAGCCCATCGAACTTGAAAGCATCATGGAGTTAAAAAATGTGTTCTTCGAAACTGCAAAGTACGACCTCAAACCCGAATCGAAAGCGGAGCTGGATAAGTTGGTGGCTTTTCTGAATTTGAATAAAACGATGAAAGGGGAATTGAGCGGACACACTGATAATGTTGGTGATAAGAAAATGAATCAATTGCTTTCCCAAAATCGCGCGAAAGCCGTGTATGATTATTTGATAGCGCATGGAATAGATGCAAAACGCTTAAGCTATAAAGGGTATGGCGATACCAAGCCAAAAGTTGAAAACGATTCGGATGAGCATCGTCAGATGAACAGAAGAACCGAATTTAAAGTGTTGGGGAAATAAAACGGCTTTAGCAGAACTTCTGCCGCTAATGATACCTTTCAATCCGAAGTAGCAATTTTCGGTACAAAGTTTGTTATTGTACAGAAAACTAATTCTATGAAGAAGTCCCTCTTACTATTTTCGGCTAGCATTTTGTTTTTTGCTTTCAGCAAGCAAGATCCAATCAAAAAAGAACAATTGCTTCAACCACAGGAGCTCGCCAATAAACTAAATAATCCCAAAGCGGTAAAGCCCGTTGTTTTTAATGTCGGACCTGTCGACCAGATAAAAACGGCTATTAATACAGGCGCTGTAAATACCGAGGAAGGTTTTAGCAAATTTAAATCGCAGGTGAGTAAAGTAACTAAAGACAAAGAGGTAGTTGTATATTGCGGCTGCTGCACTTCCGATAATTGCCCGAATATCCGCCCTGCAATAAAATATCTGAATGAAAACGGATACAAAAATGCCAGAGTGTTGAACATTCCCACCGGCATTAAGGAAGATTGGGTGCAAAAAGGATTTCCCTTGGAAAATTAATAATTTATGAATTCCATTGCATTGTATTCCATTTCATGCAAACCCACTTTTTTTCGTCGCTCATTTAAGTTGGCAGGGTCTTCTACAGGATAGTATAATATTTTTTTCTTCTGTTCATCAAATTTGTATTGCGTTCCATAGGTCTGTTTTTCTTTTTTTGCAACTTTTAATTTGTCGACAAAAAAAGCAACGTCGGTCCAGTCCAGCTCTCCTTTATTGGCTGCATCGACAATCAATGCAGCGTACTTTTCCTTGTATGCTGTATTCGCAATACTAATAATGGAGAAAGCAATGGTGTATTCTGTTCCTGCCAAAGTCTTTCCGGGATAACCGAATTTAGAAATGATCTTATCCAACTCCTCCAATAATTTGGAAGTGTGCAAAGCGTTTAAAGAAACCGTTCGCTGATACTCAGTAGATTTTTTTCCATGGGAGCTTTCTATTAATCGCACACTGTCGTGGTATTTATAGATCTCCTGGTTGATCATTTTTAATACAATCACCAATGAATCATTAATCTTTGGTCCGGTTTCTCTTTTGTAGTTTATTTCTGAGATTTTATTTCCTTCCTTATATGTTTCTTTTTTTACAAGGACTCCTGTGCTGTCGTATACAAGCCAATCG
>DASWNK010000039.1:0-21460 GCA_036399275.1 Bacteroidia bacterium
GGATGCCAATGTGATCTATGCACCTGCTTCCTGTATCGGAGCAAATAATGGAAGTGCATCATTGAACATTCTTTCTGCTACAGGACCTGTGACGTATTTCTGGCTGGCGCCATTGAACGACAGCAGTGCCAATGTATCCAATCTAAGCCCGGGTGTTTATTATTTTCATGTAGAGGACGGGAATTTCATGATTGATGATTCGGTTGTTATTGATGAAACGCAGGTAGATTGCGCAGACTCTCTGCATTTTTATAACGGTATTACTCCTAACGGAGATGGTAACAACGAATTCTGGACCATTGATGGAATCGAATTTATCAAGGACAATGTTGTTTCCATTTTCAATCGTTGGGGCGACCTGGTGTGGAGCACAAAAGATTATGACAACATTACAGACGGCAAAGTGTGGAAAGGTACAAACAACAAAGGTGGAGCGTTGCCCGATGCCACCTATTTTTATGTAGTGGAGGCAAACGGTAAAACGTATAAAGGCTGGGTGGAGCTCACTCATTAGGCATAAGTTAATTCGATCAGTTTAATTGCATAATATATTTAAGATGAAGAAAATTTTAATTTTTACTTGTTGTGTTGTATCGGCCATGAGCAGCTTTGCTCAACAGGATCCGCAGTATAGCCAGTACATGTTCAATCAGATGGCCATTAACCCCGCATATGCAGGAAGCAAAGAAGCCATCAGCGCTTCTGCATTTATCAGAAGCCAGTGGACAGGCATTGAAGGCGCTCCGAAAACGGAAACATTTTCCATTCATGGTCCTTTGAAAAAGAAAAAAGTAGGATTGGGATTTTCGGTGATTGCCGATCAGATCGGACCGAAGAAAAGCGTGGGTGCTTTAGCTTCCTATGCCTATCGCATCCCGGTTAAGAATGGTAAGCTTTCTTTTGGCTTGCGTTTCGGAATGTTCAATTATACATACAACTGGGACGATATTGTTTACAAGGACAAGGGCGATGTTTACAATACACATGATCAAACTTCGAAGGTGGTTCCGACTGCCGATTTTGGTGTGTACTATTATACCAATACCTTGTATATGGGCTTGAGCGCAACACACTTGTACAGTGGAAAATTAACACAGCAAAGTGATGATGCAACGCTTTCTCCACACTTGTTTTTTACCCTGGGTAAGGCATGGTCGCTGAATGAAAATTTAATATTCAATCCTTCCTGCATGGTGAAAACAGCAAAAGGATCACCAACAACTGTAGATATTAATTTTAGCTTTTTATTGAAGCAGCGGATCTGGCTGGGCCTTTCCACAAGAAGTACCTATGGCTTTGTTGCGTACGCGCAATTCAATATCACGGAGAAGTTTAAGCTGGGATATTCCTTTGATTATGGTGTAAATAAAATTGGAAAAATTGGAGGCGGAAGCCATGAGATCATGCTGGGGTATGATTTCAATATTTCCCGATCAAAGATATCTTCACCACGCTACTTGTAATTGATTTATTGCTCAATTAATTTATGAAAAAGATACTATCCCTTAGTTTTATATTTCTCTTTGTCGTGGTAAATACAGGCTTTGCACAGTTGAAGCGTGCAAATAAGTATTACGACAATTATGATTATGTGAAAGCGATTCAGCTATATAAAAAAGCTGTCAAGAAAAAAGACAACAAGGAAGCATTGGAAAAAATTGCCAATAGCTACCGTCTAACAAAAAATTACACGCAAGCCGAAGTTTATTATGCTCAGCTGATGAAGCAATCCAATGTGGATCCGATCAATCATTTTTATTATGGAATGGTGCTCAAGAACAATGGGAAAATAGATGAAGCCAAAGAAGAGTTCAAGCAATATGCCAATGCTGTTCCGAACGATAAGAAAGCTGAATTGTCGGTAAAGTCTTGTGAAGACATAAAGATCTGGATTTCCAGGACACAACAGTTTGAGGTAAACTTGCTGAAGAACATCAATTCAGTACATTCCGATTTTTCTCCTGTTCTCTATAAAAATGAAATGGTTTTTGTTTCTGAGCGCACGCAGGACATGGTTAATTACACCAGCTATTCCTGGAACAAGCAGCCTTTTCTGAATGTGTATTCCACACCGATAAAAACCGGACAAACGGGAAATCCCGAGTTTACAAAAAAAGCAAAAGCGTTTTCATGGACGATCAACAGTAATTTTCACGATGGACCGGTGTGTTTTAATTCCGATCAATCCATCATGTACCTTACACGTGTAAACTATGTACTGAATAAAGAGGATAAAAATTTCGTGAACCTTCCCAAGCTTTATACTTCCAAAGCGAAAGGAAGATCATGGGGAAAAGCAGAGCCTTTCCAATACAACAGCGACTCTTATACCACGGCACATCCTTCCATTTCTGCTGATAACCAATGGTTGTTCTTTGTTTCAGATATGCCGGGAGGTTTCGGCGGAACAGATATTTATGTATGTAAGAAAGAAGGCGAAGGCTGGGGCAAACCACAGAATCTGGGGGAAGAAGTTAACACACCGGGCTCCGAAGTGTTTCCTTACATTAAAAAAGACGGAACCTTGTATTTCTCTTCCGACGGGCATTCGGGTTTCGGTGGTCTGGATGTATTCTCTTCCACTATGGTCGATTCAAAATATTCAGAAGTAAAGAACCTGGGGCTGCCCCTGAACTCTTCTACAGATGATTTTGGAATTGTGTTCAGCGATGAAACTAAAGGTTATTTTTCCAGCGACAGAGCAGGAGGAAAAGGTTCAGATGACATCTACAGCTTTGTGGCATTGAATAAATTCCTGACAGTTTCTGGTAAGATCCTGTTAAGTAAAAATCTGAACGATCCTGCAAAAAATGCCGAAGTGATGCTTTTGTCGGAAGATGGAAAGGTGCTTACGGTTGCGACAACGGATAATACCGGTTTCTTTAAATTTGATAAGCTGGATCCTGATAAAAAATACATGGTGAAGCTGGATGAAACAGATCCCCAGTTCAAGGATAAAGGAAAGTATTATCTGACGGATGACAAAGACAAGATCATTCGTGTAACGGTGATCAATGATAAAGGCGGTAAATTTGTATTCCAGAATTTGCCGGGTGATCCGAATGACCTTCCGGAGCTTGGCGCAGGGGATGATGTAAGCATTGCCGGTAATTTATTGTTTGGTGAGAATCCATCCAAGCCGCTTGCGAATACCAAAGTTAATTTATTGAATGATAAAGGAGAAGTTGTGCAAACGGCTACTACCAATGCTTTTGGTGCATTCGTATTTACAGATCTTCCAGCCGATCAGAATTTTCTTGTGAAAGTAGATGAAAGCGATACCGAATTGGCACCCAATACGAAGATTATCATTACCAATAAATCGGGTAAGGAAATGCAAACGACCAAAGCCGGGCAAGGCGGGGATTTCAAATTCTCTTTTCTTGCAGCCGATAAAGCTTCTCTGAAGATGATGACGGTAGAGGACAGCGAATTGCGTTTTGACCTGAAAGGGAACCTGGTTGGCGATAACAAAGCTCCCCTGGCAAACTCTGTTGTTAACCTCGTGAATGATAAGGGGCAAATATTGCAGACGACCAAGACAGATGCAAATGGTAGCTTCCAGTTCACCAATTTGCCTGCCGATCAGGTGATCTTGTTTGCATTGGATGAAGGAGATACCAAGCTGAAAACAATGAAGAAGATCTTTCTGACCAATCCGAAAGGGGATGTCATCAAAGAATTCACACGTGTGAATGGCAAATTCAAGTTTTCCATCCTTCCGGCAGAACAAGCCAAAATGGGAGTGTTGTATGTTGATGATCCATGGTTGAAAGTATTGCAGCTGAAAGATCAGGCGAAGAAGGACAGCTTAACCATCGTGGAAAATGTATACTATAATTATGGCGAAGCGAAGATCCTGCCAGAAGCTGCAAAAACGATGGATAAGGTGATCAACCTGATGAAGAATGATCAAATGCTGGTGATCGACATGTCGGCTCATACCGACTCCCGTTCCACGCAAGAGTTTAACCTGAAGCTTTCCGAACAAAGAGCGAAAGCTGCGGTAGATTATATTGTAAAAGGCGGAATTACAAAGGACCGCATCTCTGGCAAAGGGTATGGCGAAAGCAAGCTCATTAATAAATGTGCGGACGGAGTTGAATGTACCGAAGAAGAACATGCGAAAAACAGAAGGACAGAGTTTAAGATCATCAGCAAGAAAAAATAATTTCAATTGAACAAAAATTTAAAAGTCCCGTTTTTACGGGACTTTTTTAGCGAAATGAAATTCGGCACAATAAATGTAAAATGCATAAAAAAATTCAGTACTCATGAAAAAAATTCTTACTTCCATTCTTTTTACGCTCTCCATTTTTTTACTAAATAACATAAAAGCACAAACCACTCATCCTTTTGAGTTGGGCTTTAACCTTGGTGCATCCTGGCAACAGAGTGATGTTAAAATGAAAAAGCTTGGCGGCGGCGGTGGTTTTACGTTCGGACAAATGTATGGGCAAAACCAAACCAATGCCTTGGATTGGGGATGGCGCTTTCGTTATCTGAATGCGGTGAACTACGGACAGGATAACAAGAAATCGATGGGAGTTGCCTACAATCCTGTGCTGAACGGAATGTATAACGACAGTTTAAATTACAATTCCACCGGCGGTAATGTTTATCAGAACCATAAAACAACCCTGAATGAAATGTCGCTGGAACTGGTGATCGGTGCGAACCGCATGAGGAATAATACCAAATTCTATCCCTATGTTTTCGGAGGCCTCGGCATTACTAAAGCTTTGGTACTCACCAATCAGCTGGATGATAATAACCGAATATATAATTACAACAGCATCGATTCAACTGGAACAGCCAACAGTTCCACCATTACTTCTTCTTTGAACGGCATGTACGATGGCAGCTATGAAACAACTGCCGAAGGAAGTGAAACGCCGCGCTGGAAATTCATGCCTTCTGTAGGACTAGGTTTAGGATACCAGGTAACACCAGGCTTTTCTATCGGACTAGAACATAAAATGACCTGGGCTTTGCACGATGGATTGGATGGACAACAATGGTCGAACGATAATACGGTAAGTCCGACCAAAGATAAATATCATTATTCTTCCGTTTGGTTGAAATTTAGTTTCGGAAGAAAAGAAAAACCAGCTACCACTACCACCAATACGGTTACACCTGTTGATCCGGTTACGTTAACTCCTTCTGGCGACAGGCCTTCCATTGTATTTACAAATCCTTCTGCGAGTCCGTATACTTCGCCTCAAAAAAGCTATACCGTAAAAGCAACCATTAAAAATGTCAATTCGAAAAGCGACATCGGTTTGATTTACAATGGCGTGAGCAATACTAATTTTAATTACGATGCGGTAAGCGATCAGTTCAGCTTTCCTTTGTTATTGGACAATGGCAGCAATACCTTTATGATTACCGCTACGAATGCGAACGGAAGTGTCACCGACAATGCAACCGTGATCTTTGATCAACCGATAGTTGTGCCGCCTCCAACACCGGCTCCTGTTGTAACCATCAATACACCATCTACCAACCCTTTCAGCACGGTAATGAGCAATACTTCTATTGTGGCGACAGCATTAAATGTGACTTCACAAAGTCAGATCGGTGTCAGCATCAATGGAGTGGCAACCAGCAGTTTCCTTTTCAATCCTTCCACACACATCGTGAATGTGAGCAGTAATTTAATTGCGGGCGCAAATACATTCGTGATCTCGGCAGTTAATTCAGCGGGCAGCGATTCGAAATCGATCACCGTAATTTACAATATGCCGGCAGCAACGCCTCCTCCTGTAATCACCTTTGTGAATCCTGCGGTGAATCCATTTACTTCTTCAGCTACTCCATTGCCGATCAACGCGGTGGTGCAGCATGTAACTTCTATCAGCCAGATCTCGGTAACGAATAACGGCGCACAGGCACCTACAAGTGCGTTGAGCTTTAACCCGGCTTCCGGACAATTAAGTTTCAATGCCAACCTGATCGCCGGCGCGAATACTGTAACCATCTCTGCAACAAATGTGGCGGGTGCTGATTCTAAGTCCATCACTATTATTTATACATTACCGGTTGCATCAATTCCTGCTCCGGTTGTCAGCATTTCATCTCCTACCGTTAATCCCTTCACTTCGCCGGCCGCCATCGCACCGCTGAATGCCGTGGTATTAAATGTAAGCACGCCTTCACAGATTGCTGTTTCCATCAATGGTGTGCCTACCAGTGCATTCACGTACAATGTATCAACAAAACAATTGTCGATGAATATCAGTCTGGTTGCCGGTGCCAATGTAGTAACGATCACAGCAAACAATTCTGCGGGAAGCGATTCAAAATCCCAGACCATTATTTATTCTCAGCCGGCAGCAACGCCTCCTCCCGTAGTGACGATCACTTCCCCTGCAACAAATCCATTCAATACCAATATGGGCACTGCGCTTGTAAATGCTACCGTCTTAAATGTCAGCAGCTCCAGTCAGATTGCCGTATCGGTAAATGGTGCTCCCTTCAGCGCATTCAGCTACAACATGGCTTCGAAACAATTGACATTGAATGCGCCTTTGATTGCCGGAGCAAATGTGATCACCATCGCAGCAAGCACCATTTCAGGAAGCGATTCAAAATCAGTAACGATCATTTATACACAGGCGGCGGCAACTCCTCCTCCGGTTGTCAGTATCACTTCCCCGGCTGTGAGTCCTTTTACTTCAACGGTGAATACGGCAACTGTAAATGCAACCATTTTGAATGTCACCACTCTGTCACAAGTATCGGTAGTAGTAAATGGTGCTGCAACAAGTGCTTTTACATTTAATACGATAGCCGGCAACAGCCAGGTATCGCTTAATACGGCATTGATCTCAGGAGCCAATGTGATAGCAATATCTGCAACCAATGCTTCGGGCAGCGATTCAAAAACAACCACCATTCTTTATTCGCCGGTTCCTGTTGGGAATTCTCCGGTAGTGAACATTGCGGTACCAACGGCAAATCCATTTACCACCAGTGTAAATCCATGCATTGTAAAAGCAAGCGTTTTAAATGTAACCGGCTCTTCACAAATTGCGGTGTCGGTAAATGGCACACCAACTACTTCGTTTACTTATAATGGAGTGAGCAAACAAGTGGCGCTTAATGTTACATTGGTTGCCGGAGCGAATGTGGTTACAATCACCGGTACCAATCCTTCGGGCAGCGATTCTAAAACTACGACCATCATTTATACAATGCCTGTTGTAGCTATCCCTGCACCGGTTGTAACGATTACTTCACCGACCGTAAATCCATTCAATTCATCGGTAAGCTCTGCAACGATCAATGCCACAGTAGTGAATGTGAGCGCTGCTGCACAAATTGCCGTATCCGTTAATGGAATTGCAAGCACTGCTTTTTCATACAACAACGTGAGCAAACAATTGTCCCTGACAACAGGTCTGGCTGTCGGTGCAAATGTGATAACCATTACTGCTACCAATGCTTCGGGCAGTGATTCAAAAACCACTACGGTTATTTATGCTGAACCGGTTGCATCAGTGCCTGCTCCGGTGGTTACGATCACCATGCCGACAACAAATCCTTTCAACACGAGCACCAGCTCTGCGACAGTAAGTGCAAATGTGCTGAATGTCACCAGTGCTTCTCAAATTGCGGTGTCGATCAATGGTGTTCCAACAACTGCTTTTGCTTATAATGCGGTGAGCAAGAAATTGTCACTGACCACAAGTTTGATTGTTGGGGCGAATGTATTTACCATCACAGCAACCAATGCTTCGGGCAGTGATTCAAAATCCACTTCTGTTTTTTATACAGCACCTTTAGCGCCGGTTGTTACCATTTCTTCACCTGTTACCGGAATGGTAACCAACTTATTGGCATACCCTGTTGAAGGAACGGTTCTGAATGTAACAGGCTCGTCACAGATCAGCGTTAAGATTAATGGCGTGAGTACAACTGCATTCACTTATTCTGTCAGTACAAAAATCATCAGCTTCAATGTCCCTTTAACGGAAGGCGCTAATACGATTCTTGTATCTGCGACAACTCCGGGAGGATCCGACAGCAAAACAATTGTGATTAGTTACATTGCGCCACCGCCTTTGGATACAATGAGAAACCCTCCGGGCAGGGGAACGTCAGCTACAAGCATCGGAGGAGCTCTTGCACCTGTCAAGATCGTTTTCGGATATTCCAACCTTTATACTACCAATGTAGCAGTGCTGAGTGTTTCTGCTGTTGTTTCAAATGTAGCAGCACAAAGTGATATTGTTGTAAAAGTGAACGGGCTTGTTGTACCATTTACCTATGCAGTTAAAACCGCAACATTTTCTGCGAACCTGAATATGGGAACAAATACGATCACCATAACCGGAACAAATGCAGTGGGTTCGAAAACAGAAACATTAACGGTTATCAGAAATTAATTAAAGTACAAAGCATAAAAAAAAGCAACGTTTTCTGAACGCTGCTTTTTTTTATGCTTTGTAATACTAAATACTAAGGACTAAATACTATATAGCTGTTTCTGCCGTCCTCTTTTTTCTTCCAAAAATATTGAACTGAACTCCGTAAGAAGGAACAATGCTGATTCCTTTAAGAGAAACGGTTGAGCCTCCCAACATCGGATACTTCCCGTAGTCCTGATAATAAGCAGCCAGGGAAAGGTTGAAGAAGATGTATTTCTTTCCGATCTTCATATTGATGAATGTACCGTAAGAATTAAAATGTGTTTTCCCCGACACCGGCCTTAAAAGCTCTGCCGGAACATTCTCCATGGCATACTCTGCATAAATATTTTTCGGACTGATCTTATAATTAATAAAGCTATGAGAATAGACCAGGCCAAAAGAAAAGCAACCGACACGTTCTTCGGGTCCGAATGATTTACTGAAAACCAAGGGGATAGAAATGTCTTTTCGCGACATTTCAAATCCGAATAATTTTTGAACCTTGTCGAACTTCGGAAAATTCACGAATTTATAATTCTGCCAGGAATATTGTACTCCGATGCTGCCGTACATTCCACCGACATCGGATTGATTGCAGGTTTTATTCGAGCCGAGAAATTGGTACATAAAATCAGCGGCATTGGCACCGCCGGTATTTTTAAAGCCAATGTCCATGCGATTGCCTAGTCCGTAGCGAAAGAATGTCTCTGTATTATAACCGATCGGATCAAGGCAATAAGCCATGATAGCGGAATTAAGGTCGCCGATTTCTTTTGTGAAGATCACGGTGTCCTTTTCGGAGAGGGTTTCAGCCAGGCTATAAGCGCCTCTTATCGAGCGCTCGATAGGAGCAGAAGAAACGTTAAAAGTGGTATTCCTTCCAAAGCGAACCTGGTTCTTTGGTAGTACTTTTCCCGATGTAAGCACCGAACGGGGAGAGCTACAGGAGCTGATTGCACACGCGAAAGGAATAAGGAACAGGCTGGCGATCGTACGTATTTTTACCATAATGATTGATTTATGAATTATATTTGAAAAAGTTCAGGGCTTGTTTTTTTGTCAGGCCGTTTTATAGACTTCAATAATTAACCAAGGTTTAATGATATGAAAAAACACCTGTTAGTAATGTGTTCCCTGCTTTTTACTTTTTGCCTCCCGGCTCAAAGCATAAAGCTGTTTGGTAATAAGGAAAAGGCCTCCTTCAGGGGATTAAGCGTGGTGGATAACAAGGTGATTTGGGTAAGTGGAAGCGGGGGAAGAGTAGGGAAGTCGTTAGATGGCGGCCTCACCTGGAAATGGATCACCATCAAAGGCTATAAGAACTGTGAATTTCGCGACATAGAAGGATTTGATGGCAACACAGCCATTGTAATGGCAGTGGCAGAACCTGCTTATATATTAAAGACAAGCGACGGCGGAAAGAACTGGCAGAAAGTATATGAAAATAAGAACAAAGGAATGTTCCTGGATGCCATGGAATTTGAGAATGAGAAGAATGGCTGGGTGATCGGTGATCCGATGGATGGTCGTTTCTTTATTGCAAAAACAAACGACGCTGGCAATTCCTGGCAGGAGGTTCCTCCGGCGGATTGTCCTACAGCAGATAGTGCGGAAGCTTGTTTCGCCAGCAGCGGCACTAATATCCGCCTGATGAAAAGCGGGCATTTCCTCTTTGTGACCGGTGGTGCATCTTCTCACCTGGTGATCGGAAAAGGAAAAATAAAGCTACCCCTGAACCAGGGACTAAGCTCCACAGGAGCTAATTCGGTTGCGGTAAAAGACTCATTGACCTATATGGTGGTAGGAGGGGACTTCACCCGGGAAGAAGAAGCGAAAGGAAATTGCGCCTTTACATCCGATGGAGGAAGAACCTGGAACATTCCCAACAGGCCGCCGAACGGCTACAGAAGCTGTGTGGAATACATCGGTGGAGATACCTGGATCTGTTGCGGATTAACCGGAGCAGACATCAGCAAAGACAATGGCATTACCTGGACATCGCTTAGCAAAAACTCCTTTCATGCCTGCAAAAAGGCCAAGAACGGGACGACTGTTTTCTTTTCGGGAAATGGAGGGAAGGTTGGAAAGCTGGCGGAATAGTAAAATTTGATAAAAACCATTATCTTTAGCCTCCAAATTAAAGAAAACAACACTAATTCTCACTTCCAAAGCTTATGAAAAGAATCACTATTTCATTGTCTCTTTTGGCACTTGCTTGCACTATCAATGCCCAGACGCTTACGCCTGAAATGCTCATTCAAATGGGCAAAGTGAATGCCTTCGGTTTAACCAAAGATGGTAAATCCGTTGTTTACAGCGTTCGTACCTATAACATTGCCGACAATTCTAAAACCACTAAAGTATTTGTTCAGCCGGTTGCCGGTGGAGCTGCAGTGGAGAATACTGCTGGCGCTGACCTTGTTGCCACTAACCGCATTTCTGCTGATGGTAAATTCAGTATCTCCGCAATGGATGTTCCTGTGAAGAAAATTTTCGGAAAAGAAGTATATGCCGATCTTCCTAAATCTGACGTAATGATCTATGACGATCTGAACTATCGCCACTGGGATACTTGGGAAGACGGCGCTTTCAGTCACGTATTCATTAGCCCGGTGAGCGGAGGGAAAAAATCCGACAGCATTGATATTATGATGACGGAGCCTTACGACTGTCCTCAAAAGCCTTCTGGTGGTGACGAAGATTTCATCTGGAGCCCTGATGGCAAACAGGTTATTTACGTTACTAAAAAGAAATACGGTAAAGAATACGCCATCAGCACCAATACCGATATTTATGCATACGATCTGGCTACTAAAAAAACGACCAACATGTCGGAAGGCATGATGGGATACGATGTGAACCCTGCATTTTCTGCTTTCGGAAAACTTGCCTGGCTGAGCATGAGAAGAGATGGATACGAGTCGGACAAAAACGACATTGTGGTGAATGAGCCAACAGGGAAATTAAACCTGACCAAAGATTGGGATGGAACAGTGAATGAATTCAGATGGAGCAATGATGGAAAAATGATCTACTTCCTTGCACCGGTTGATGGAACTGTTCAGTTGTTTTCAGTGAATGATCCGGGCATCACCAAAAAACCATTGGTGATCAAACAGATTACCAAAGGGGATTTTGATATTCAATCTATGATTGGCCAGTCGGGAACAAAGATGGTGGTAACCAGAACAGATTGGAATCATGCTGCAGAAATTTATGTTGCTGATCTGACAACAGGAATGCTGACTCAGCTTTCTCATGCAAATGATGAGAAATATTCCAAGATCAAAATGAGCAAGGTAGAGAAGCGCATGGTGAAAACCAGCGACGGACAAGAAATGCTGGAGTGGGTGATCTACCCACCGGATTTCGATCCTGCTAAAAAATATCCTACTATTCTTTATTGCCAGGGCGGACCACAATCCGGACTGACCCAGTTTTATTCTTTCCGCTGGAACTTCCAGCTGATGGCTGCTAACGGATACATCATCGTGGCACCAAACAGAAGAGGAATGCCGGGACATGGTGTGAAATGGAACGAACAGATCAGCAAGGATTACGGTGGACAAAACATGCAGGATTACTTAGCGGCGATCGATGATTTTACGAAAGAGCCGTTCTGCGATAAGAGCCGTTTAGGTTGTATCGGTGCAAGCTACGGAGGTTTTTCGGCCTATTACCTTGCCGGAAATCATAACAAACGTTTTAAAACATTCATTGCTCATGATGGTATTTTCGATTGGAGAGCCATGTATGGAACAACGGAAGAAATGTGGTTTGTGAACTGGGATTTGGGTGGAAACTATTGGGACAAAGAAAACCTTGCAGCACAAAAAGCATACAACGAATTCAACCCGGTTAACTTCGTAAAGAAATGGGATTCACCAATTTTGATCATCCAGGGCGGGCAAGATTACCGTGTGCCGATCGAACAAGGATTGGGTGCTTTTCAAGCTGCACAGTTGCAGGGAATCAAAAGCAAAATGCTTTATTTTCCGAACGAGAACCACTGGGTTCTGAAAGATCAGAACGGTTTGGTTTGGCAGCGTGAATTTTACAAATGGCTGAAAGAAACACTTTAATGAAATTATAATTTTGATCACAAAAAGCCCTGCAGAAATGCAGGGCTTTTTTTATGTCTTTTAAGCACTCTATATTGCCCTCCTGCCGACACAAAATCTATGTTTTTTTTCATGGCTGATTCTTTCGCCTCTTAGCCGAAAATGCAGGCTTACAGGCTCTTTTGCCCCCTATCTTTGTAGTATGAATTAAAATACTACAACATGGAAACTTCAGATAACTTCAGATACCTCCCGATAGAAGAAAAAGCAGCGCTTTTAAAACAGGAAGGAAAATACGTCACCACCATGGATTCCCATGGATTAAAAATTTCACTGTACGCCTACAAAGGAATGTACGTGGAGGTCTTCAACGTAAAGATCAACGATAAATTAGTAGCGGTTAGAATACTCGACGATAAAAAGCGATTGGGATTTTATTCCCGCAATGTAGACCTGCAGACATTGTTGAACCAATCATTATTGGGTTTACTATTATTCAGCTCGTATTATGACAATGCTTAAAAAGAAATATACGGTCAAGAAATTTTATCTCAAGGACGATGGCCGCTTCCCGAACAATAATTCGTTGCCGGTATTGTTTTATAAGAACGCGTTGGATCTGCCGGATCTCTTTCCCGGAAACTATGTGCTGAAGCTCTTTGAAAAGAATAACTGGAGCAACGGCTGGAAGGATGGAATGTATGACTATCATCATTATCACAGTGTCACGCACGAAGTGTTGGGTGCTTACAAAGGAAAAACGACCGTGCTGCTCGGAGGAACAAATGGCGTGGAGATACAGTTTGAGAAAGGTGATGTGTTAGTGATCCCTGTCGGTGTTGCACACAAGAACCTGACACCAAAGAGCACATTTAAATGTGTGGGCGCTTACCCTGATGGAAAAAATTTCGATATGAATTATGGAAAAACGGGTGAGCGCCCGCAGACGGATAAAAATATTAAAAAGGTTCCGCTGCCCGGAAATGATCCGGTGGAAGGGAAGGAAGGGCCGTTGCATAAGTACTGGGGGGAGCACCAACGAATAACGGATTAAAACGAATAACGAATCTATGTGTGAGTTGTGTAAAGTTCTAAGCTAGGTTCTCGAACTGACACTCACTCAGTGCGTCATTGCGCGCCCTCTTCGCAGAAAGGGCGTGGCAATCTGTTTTCAGTTCTAATCGGCGTTCCATAATACGCAGTATGTCAAACCCAGATTTGTAAATTTGTATTAGTAATTCGAAAATTTGTATTTTTTTCTAATTCGTAGTACCTTAGTATATGCCTAAATTGTATTTCAATAACACGCGCTATGCGGACCTGCCGCTGCATTACGGCCATGTTCCACCATGGTTGTATGAGCGGATGAAATTATTGGGCGGCGCTGTTACCGAATCCATTATCCTGGAATATGGCAAGTCGGCATTCTTAAGCCGGCTAAGCGATCCTTTCTGGTTTCAGGCATTTGGCGCTGTGTTGGGCATGGACTGGCATTCATCGGGCATTACCACTTCCGTGATGGGGGCTTTGAAAAGTGCCATCAATCCACGCTTCAAAGAAATGGGCATTTACATCTGCGGTGGAAAAGGAAAACATTCCAGGCAGACACCCAATGAGCTGATGGCGTTTTCGGATCGGACCGGCTTGAATGGAAATGAGCTGGTGCGTTCCAGCAAGCTCAGTGCAAAGGTGGATAACTCTATTATTCAGGATGGTTTTCAGATCTACCTGCATTCATTTGTTGTGACAGATACCGGCGAGTGGGCCGTGGTGCAGCAGGGAATGAACGATGCCACCGGAATGGCCCGCAGATATCACTGGCATTCTGAGAAAGTAAAATCATTTGTTGAAACACCACATACTTCCATCTACGGAGAAAATCAGGGAATCATTCTTAACCTTTCCGACATTCATGCCCGCGATGCGAAATCAGGAATGCTTGCGATGGTGAAAGAAGATCCGAAAATCATACTGCCGGAAATAAGAAAGATCGTGATGCCAGGCCATCATGATGTGAGAGCAAAAGATGTAAATTTAAAACGACTGGGAAGTGTGCTGGCGCTGGCGCATGAAAAAGAGCTGAGGGATTTCGAATCGCTGCTGATGCTCGAAGGTGTTGGTCCGCGTACCATACAATCCTTGGCGTTGGTGAGCGAAGTGATTCACGGCACACCTTCTCGCTTCAATGATCCTGCCCGTTTTTCCTTTGCACATGGCGGCAAGGACGGACATCCGTTTCCTGTTCCGATAAAAATTTACGATGAAACGATCAGCATCCTTCAGCACTCCGTGGAGAAAGCGAAGATCGGTGATATGGACAAGCAGAAAGCGATCAAAAGCTTAACGATAGTCGCGCAGCAGCTCGAAAAAGGATTTGAGCCCGATCCGAAATCATTTGATAAAATGATCGCAAAGGAAAGAGCGGATTCATATAAGTACGGAGGCAAAACTGTTTTCGGCGACGCAAAGCCGCCGAAGGGTGGAGGGGAACAGCTGGAATTGTTTTAATCAATGCTCCTTAACCAATAAACCAGTGAACTAATTCACCAATGAACAAATTCACCAGTGAACCAATAAATGGCAACACTTTTTATATTGTTGTTTTATGAAAAAAGAAAACAAACAAAAGATTGTTCCTGCTCAGGAAGAAGGAACAGAAACAGGGGCGAAGCAGGAAACAATAGCCACAACAGCGGAAGAAGCGCATAAGATTTTTACAACTGCTAAAAATCGCTTGTTGACCATTGAACATTGGTCGGACTATAGTAAAATTGCCATTGCAAAAACAATGTTATGCGATGATCACGGGGCACTGATCGGGAGAAAACCGGAAATAGGTGATTATATACGCATTGATCTGGCCGGACCGGGTCCAAAAGCCGGTGATGGTTATGATTGGGTAAGAATAGAAGAGATGAAGGATTGTTTCTCGCTTGAAGAAGATGAGGAATCATTTGCCTTTCGTGTCCGCCCGGCATCAAATCCCTCCAACCCCGACGGTGATGTTTCGCATTTTTATACCTCCGATGCCACCAGTACATTTATCATCGAGCGGAAAGGAAAGAAAGTAAGCGCTTCGGAAATCGGAAGAAATGAAATTCCAAATACGGATACAGAAAAAACAGTTGATAATGTGAGAAATGCGGTTGTTGCCGCAGGAGGAAGAATAGGACTTTCATCGGCGCAATGGAGTTTATTGATGGCCGGAATTCTGGAATCACCGGTAAAAATGTAAGTTATTTCGAAGAAATTTCATTCCTCGAAGAGTTTACTTCAGGTCTCGAAGCCGAGAGTTAATTCCGGTACATCGAGACTTGTTTTCGTGACGTCGAGAGTTGATTCCTCGAAGGGTAGAGTTCAAGAGTCGAAGTCGAGAGTTGTTTCGTGACGTCGAGACTTGTTTCCTCGAAGGGTAGAGTTCAAGACTCGAAGTCGAGAGTTGTTTTCGTGACATCGAGAGTTGTTTCCTCGAAGGGTAGAGTTCAAGACTCGAAGTCGAGAGTTGTTTTCGTGACGTCGAGAGTTCATTCCTCGAAGTCGAGACTTGTTCTCTTCGAGGAATGAAGTTTTTTAGTTTAGTTATGTGATTATCAGTTTGTTATGAAGGTTGCGAGTGATTGATTTGATTTCATCGTCCTGGCGGCCCCAAATGAAAATCAACTATTTAACTGAAAAATTTATCTCTTGCTTCTGAGTTTCATTATATAACCGCAGCAAATATTTTCCTGGATTAAGAATTAGTGCAACATCTTGATCCTTGTTTTGTACTTCTATACAGTCTACCGGAACAGCTCTACTGGGGTCCTCCTCTGCTGAAAATGCCTGGATAACGAATGGGAAATCAATACGAACATCAATATTCGCATTTTTATTTACTGAAACGTAGTTGCGGCCTGGGAGCATTATCCAGGATGGTCTTCCCTTTACATAATTGGTTCTTGGATGAAAGACTTCGGCGTCATAAACGCCATCTTCGTTTGTCGTGAAGATATCTGCAGAGTCGGTTTTTTTAATGAATACGGATGGAACAGGAGACCGAAATTGAGCGTAATAGGGGCTTTCGAAGTTCGATTGGGAATGTTCTGTTAACGAAACCTGATCCATTGTAAAAGGGTTGATACCAGTCATGTATTTAATATGCCCAGCCATTAGCGTGTCCTTATATATTGCTTCACAGGCGTGTCCGTAACCGCAGTATACCAGCATCTTCGCATTGGGATCCTTGTCAAATACCCGCTTTAAATTGCGGGCCTGCTCTCTCTCCCGGGCGGGATATTCGCAGTTCGTACATTCATAAGCAACAATTTGAAAACCCAGCTTAAGGGCTTCGCGAATCAGATTTCCATACTGCGGTTCTTTTGAATAATATCCGCTCGAAATAATAGGGAACTTGTTTTTATTAAGAAGATAAACGGCTGAAGAATCTTGTGCAATTGTTTCTACCGCGAAATATCTGAATCCGTTTTTATAAAGTTGTTCGAGCAATGAAGTAACAAATACTCTGTGAATAGGCTGACCATGGCTTTCGTTAACAATGATAAGTTTCTCCTTCTGGGAACGGGAAAGAATATAATCTCTTGCAGGGACAATAAAGTATTGGTTGGGCAATGTGCTGTCAACATGATTACTGCTGTATTGATTGCCATTGATGATGTACTGTTTAATGTCATAAAGCTCCAGGGCCATTGCATAGTTCCCAGTATTAAGGCAATTCTCAGAGAGTCGCCCGAGTTCTCTCGACGTTTTAATATTATCCTGAAAGCTGAGGTCCTGAGAGCTGAGACGGTAATCAGATTGGTTGACCTGTCCGAAAACGAAGCTATTTATGGCCAGAAGTAATACTATTGAGTTAATTGTTTTCATTTCTCCCTTTTGTATTAAACTAAACTTCTAGTTCTCCGGCAAATTGTAAACAATCCCAAATTCCTTTGCATATTCTTCTAAAGGCGGTAATCCAATTGCCTTCCTTCGCTTGTTAACATTCTTCTCATCCCGGATGGGAGCAATGGTGTGTTTTCCTGTGAAATGATTGATATTGATTTGGCTTCCATAAATTTGCGTTCCGACGGTGGCTACACCAACTCTGTCTTCCAGCAGGGCCCATTGTTTGCCACTTGCTTTCCCATCAATAACTGCCTGACGCAACATGGGTAAATATTTTATTTGCACTGCGGGGTACGAATGTTGGATAACCAGGAACAAAGCGTCGGACCCCTGTGTTCCAACTACCTCCGGCCCCAGCCAACCGTATTTGTCTAAAATTGCCTGCACAGCAATTGAATTGAAATAATCATTTTGGGATTGCTTTTGAATAGCTGCCAATCCTGTATCCGAACGATACAACTGATCATCTTCGAGAATCATTCTTAACTGTGTTATTAAAGAATCGTTTAATTTTGATTCCGTTTTTATCACAGGAGATTTGTTTGCATCCGAACTATCGCAGCCTGCAAAAAATGACAGAATGAGTGTAACTGAAATGAGGATAGAAAGAGTTTGTTGTTTCATACTATTTACAGCTATATGTTTTAACACAAAATCCTCGCACTCAGTCAATGTTATTCTTTAAAATAAAGTGCCCCTCCAATGATTCCTTGCCCAATCAAGGTTGTATCATCTTTTACTGATAATATTAATCCATTTTGTTCATGTTTAACCTTAATAATATCCACCTCTCTTACATAGTTTGTAGGAATTAGCTCGCCAGCGATATCAATGATAACAGAATCTTCTCCGCTGAAGTGAAATGATCTGATAGCACCTGAAGTTTTATCTGCATACTTTCCATTGAATCGTCTCTTTTCTTCTGAACCATACGAATAACTTTGAATACTATCGCCCTGTTGATTATGACCAGGAGCTGTATTGTTTTCCTGTTCTGTGCTGGTACAGGCCGATAAAACGATAAGAGAGAATAATAGTTTTTTCATGTATTTTGTTTTTATGATGGATAATTTAATTTATAAATATGCTAATAGGACATAATAAATTCTCAATAATTCTCAATCCAGTTAATTGCAGCGTCCTTTACTCTATCCTTTTCTAAGAAAATAATATTGGTGCAGGAATCAACTAATACGTCCGGATTAAGTTTTCCACCATATACGTGGCCATCTCGGCCTACATCTACCATAGTCGTTAACCAGATTCCTGCACTATCAGTTAGCATAAAAAACTCATTTCCTGTTGTGAGACCATACGTCGATCTTCCGAAACTTTTTGAATTAGATTTCCCTATAAACACTATTGCAATCATCTCTCCAGCACTTTTGGTTTTTGGCCCAATTAATAAAGCTACAGGAGCTGCTTCATTTATAAGTGTATATGGAATCGCGCACATTCGATAAGAAAAAGTATCCACTTTAACAATTCCATTTTGGTAAGAACACGAGTACTTGTATCCTTTATTATTCATCATAAACCCAAAAATGCCATTACCAACTAAAGGACCAATCCCCGCCAGCATTGGAAAAGGATTTCCGCCTTCATTCTCTCTCAAATCAATTATCCAGCCTTTTAAATCTTTGTAATCAATAGACTTTATTAATCTTTGTAAACTATCGGTATATTCAACACTAAGAGGCCTGTCTAATATGTTAAATCCTTTTATTTTAAGTAAGCCAATATCGTTCGCAATAAGTGCACCTTCGAAAGTTATAAGTTCTTCTCCTTCGATATGTATATTTTCAGCAAAAGCCGCTTTCACCTCTTGCTTGTTCCAAAAAAAACTGTGCTTATCATTCAGCCTCAATAAAATTGTTTTAACAATAGCATGGCAGTCATCGAGAGATTGAGCGCTTTCTGCTGATAAATATGCTTCTTCTTTTATCTTGATAAAATCGAGGGAATCTCTTTTTAAGGAATTTCCCTCGACGATAGCAAACACCTGATCAATGTATTTTTTTTCTACAGAATCTCCGCAAGCTATAAAGCTGAATATTAATAACAGGAAAAAAAGCATGGTTGTTTTTTTCATTGTGAGAGAGTTTATGCATAAGGGTATTAAACTTAACTCATAGTTTTATGCATAGGTAGAACCTGTTTTGCCTCCGGTCGATGGAAATAACTGCGGTAAATGATAGTCTATTAAATCTCAATCACTAGAATTTTTCTTAACATATAGCAACATATCATCAGCAGTTTTTTTGAATTCGCTCGAAAGTGGATCAATTTTTAAACCTGATTTTATCCATAAGAACAAAAGATCGTTCTTGAAATACATCTGCTCTGTTTCAACTACTTTATTAAAAGCCTTTAATGTTGTAATTTGTTCAACCAATATAATTTGCCCCTTATCGAAATATAACTCTTGAACATAACTACATGTTTTGCTCTTATCTTCTAAATGAATAGAAATAATTTGTAATTCTTTATTCCTTGTATAAAAATAACGATAGTCGGTGCTATCATTATAACTCATTTTTTTTTCTAAACTATTCCAATTATTATTGATCGCGAATTTAAATCCGTCAATCATCTTAATACATTGCTTCTCAGATTCGGTGTAAGCTAGCTCATTTTGAGCGCATATTGCAGCGACGAATAGAAAATAAGTTACAATTAACAAGGATAACTTATTAATCTGCGAATTATTCATAATCGTTTAAAGATGGCCATAACTACTCGGACAATTGTTGAAGATAAAGCCAATCTTAAAGATTTACAATTTATTATAAAAATTAATAGCCTTTTGCTTTAATGGATTTGTACTCCATTCCGTCCATTCAGCCAAAAAGGGGTTGTAGCCACATTTCAAAGGTTTACTATAAATATCGTCTGAATCCTCAATAAATGCACGGCAGTCGGTACAAATATATCGAAATTCACATGCTTTGCAAACATCTATTTGATCCTTGTTAATAGACCAATAATCTTTAAAGCCATGTTTTTCAATTGCTTCCTTAAGTTTAGTAGTTCTGACGTTTCCGAAAATTTTAGATGTACTTGGACAATTTTTAATTTCCCCTAGTGGGGTAATCGAAAGTTTTTTGTTTAGGCAACTGTTAAATAATTTTGATTCCATATACATTTCTATATTGGAAGTAAAATAGCTTGGAGATATTTGCCCACAACAATCATTATTTGAAATAATATCATGAGTCAACACAAGATTAGGGTTGCTTCTTTGAGATTTATATGAAGGGGGGACGCTATGAACAATAATTTTACCAATTCTTTGATTAGAATTGAATAATTTCTCTAAACTATCTATTTCTGCAGGCGACTTATATTTATAATAAATGTCAATATTTCTAAATTTGGTTTCATCGACCAAGCCAATTATTTGAGTAATTCTTTTAATAGAAATTTCGTCATATAATCGCAGTTCCAAAAATTTGCAACCCAGTTCTTGAAGCTGCGAAAAAACATCAGCCAAGTCATATAATGACTCGTTTCGTATTTCAATAATACTATTTGATATATATCCCGGAAAATCCCATTGTATTTGAAGTTCAGTAAAATTTTCAGGGTTTGAACAAAAAAAAGCTAGATCATTATCAATTAGATAATCAACATAGTAATCTATTTGTTGTGCATTTATTCTATCACTGTAGATTGATTTTATTTCATCAATGGTTTTGCCTTTACTTAAGGTTAATATCTCTAGAAGCTCTCCAGGAATAAAATAGAAAGTGTTTTTCTGCAAGTCGCAGATAATATGCCTCTTAGCACCATTTACGGGAATGCAATTGGCAAACAGTTTAAATATTTTCTTCATTAATTATCGTCAGTATTCGTGAAATGGGCTTATAGGGATAATGGAAAAATATTTTATCTACATTAAACGCTTTAGAAGAGCCAATTCTAGACGCTGGCAGTATTGAATTTACATACATTGGCTGAAGTAAATGAAACTGAAGTGGCAGGTGAACCTTCATGCTTTTTAAAACAAACTTACTTTTATTCATTTTCAGATAAATAAGTGGCAATTATTTTCTCAAGGGAGTAGTTGCAAGGATGAGAAGTCATTCCTATTTGTCC